>NZ_MKRR01000038.1:0-11847 GCF_001897045.1 Sphingomonas sp. 66-10 | reverse complement strand
CCGCGATGACCCGCAAGCCAGGAGACCTGCCTTCGGCGCCATAACGTTCCTCGGACGGGGGTTCCTCCGGTGGATCGCGCTTGAAGCAGGGCGCGCGGTCGAGCGACGTCCGGGCTGTCTATCTCGCGCGCTCTTCCTTGGCCCTCCCGCCCGGCAAAGCAGGTGGTCGGTCATGAGTAAAAGCGAATTCACATTCTCCATAAAGAGCATCGCGTTCGACGAGGAATATCGGCCCGCCGACAATACGCGCATCACGACGAACTTCGCCAATCTGGCGCGGGGAGAAAGCCGCCGGGAGAATTTGCGTAACACGCTGCGGATGATCGACAACCGGTTCAATTCGCTGGTGCGTTGGGACAACCCCAGGGGCGATCGCTATTCGGTTGAACTGAGGATCATCACTGCCGAGATGAGCGTCGACTCAAAGAGAAATGACGAGGCCTTTCCTCTGATAGAAATTCTTCAGACGACCATCATCGACAAGAAGACCGGCAAGCGTATCGACGGGATGGTGGGAAATAATTTCTCCTCCTACGTCCGCGATTACGACTTCAGCGTCGTTCTTCCGGAGTATATGAAAGCCCATCCGAACTCCGGCGCTCCACGGGATTTCGGCGACCTGCACGGCAAGCTGTTCAAGAACTTCCTGAGTTCGGATGTCTATCGGGATAATTTCAGCAAGCCGCCAGTCATTTGCCTGAGCGTGTCGAGCAAAGAGGTCTACCATCGGACCGCGAACGAGCACCCCGTCCTGGGGATCGAGTATCGGAATGACAAATTCTCCGCGACCGACGAATATTTTGCGAAGATGAGCATGAAGGTCCGCTATTTCATGCCACCGAACAGCGTTGCGCCTTATGCCTTCTATCATATCGGCGACCTGCTCGACGACTATACCAGCCTCGAGCTGGTCAGCACGATCAGCGTCATGGAAACCTTCCAGAAGATCTATCGTCCCGAAATCTACAACGCCAATTCACCAGCCGCGGAACGCTATCAGCCTAGTCTGAAGTGCGAGGACTATTCGCTGACGCGCATCATCTACGATCGGGAAGAGCGCAGCAGGCTGGCGGTCGAGCAAGGGAAGTTCGCCGAGGAGCGCTTCATCAAGCCCTATAAGGCCGCGCTCGAGCAATGGTCGACAAGCTTCGCCGTCTGATCCTTCAGAAATCACAAGGTCTTCAATCCATGAAAACATTGTTGCCCACTTCGACTGCCGGCAGCTTGCCCAAGCCCTTCTGGCTGGCCCAGCCCGAAACGCTCTGGTCGCCGTGGAAGCTCGACGATGAAGAACTGCTCGAAGGCAAGCGGGATGCGCTGCGTCTGGCCGTGGAGGATCAGCGGCAGGCGGGTATCGACATCGTCGGCGATGGCGAGCAGACGCGCCAGCATTTCGTCACGACGTTCATCGAGCATCTTTGCGGCGTCGACTTCGGGAAGCGCGAGACCGTCCGCATCCGCAATCGCTATGAAGCGAGCGTGCCGACGGTTGTCGGCGCCGTCTCCCGTCCGAAGCCGGTATTCGTCGATGATGCGAAGTTTCTGCGTGCGCAGACCGATCGGCCGATCAAATGGACGCTGCCGGGCCCGATGACGATGATCGATACGCTCTACGACGCGCACTATCGAAGCCGGGAGAAGCTGGCCTGGGAGTTCGCCAGGATCCTCAACCAGGAAGCCAGGGAGCTGGAAGCCGCCGGCGTCGATATCATCCAGTTCGACGAGCCGGCATTCAATGTATTCTTCGACGAGGCGAACGACTGGGGCATCGCTGCCCTCGAAAGGGCGGCCGAGGGGCTGAAGTGCGAGACCGCCGTGCACATCTGCTATGGGTACGGCATCAAGGCCAATACGGACTGGAAGAAGTCCCTGGGGGCCGAGTGGCGACAGTATGAGCAGACCTTCCCCAATCTACAGAAGTCCAAAATCGATATCATCTCGCTGGAATGCCATCATTCGCATGTGCCGATGGACCTGATCGAACTCGTCCGCGGCAAGAAGGCGATGATCGGTGCCATTGACGTTGCAACCCACACGATCGAGACGCCGGAGGAAGTGGCCGATACGCTGCGTAAAGCACTGCGGTTCGTGGACGCCGACAAGCTCTATCCGTCGACCAACTGCGGCATGGCGCCACTGCCGCGTCGCGTTGCACAGGGCAAGCTGAATGCCCTGGCTGCCGGCGCGGCAATCGTTCGGAAAGAGCTCTCGGCCTGACAGATCGTCGAAGATGTCGCGCGTTTTCGGTGACGAAACCGGGCGCGCGGCCTTCTGTATCCATCCGCCGAGGGCCGCGGTGATGTCAGCGTCTTTCATGAGCTCTGAGCGGCGACCGTCAAGGAGCGCTTCAAGGTAGTCGGGTCCCGGGTGTGCGAAGGCGGTAACGAATTCTGCATTTTCAATAGCGCTGACGCGACCCTGCGAAAGGCAGGAAGGGCTGCGAGCCCAGGTTATCGCTCGCCAGTCCTCCCGGTGGCCGGGCCGGGGCACCGGTGATTGACATCTAGTTTATCCACGTGAATAGTTTATGTTAATGAAACGAATCGATGATTGTAGGGCACACCATTCGGTAGACGCGTTCGAGGCCTGTCTCGGTCGTATCCGCAGCGCGTGGGACGCCGGGGACGCCCATGCCTACGCCCGCGAGTTCGCGGAGGATGCGGCGTACATCATCTTTCTGGGGAAGCACTGATCGGGCGGGATGCGATTGAGCGCAATCACGCCCCTTTGTTCAGCTGATGGCAGCGCGGATCAAAGATGGCGGTATTCCCGTCGAGGTTCGTCCGCTTGGCGAGGATGCCATCTCCATCGTGATTGTCGGTGGAGTCGGCAAAAGCATGCACATCCCGTTCGACAAGTTGCAGACTTTTATCTTCGTGAAACGCGCCGGTTGCTGGTTTTGTGCCGCGTTTCAGAACATATGGATGAGCCGGGCATCGAAGCCGACATTCGATGCCCGAACTATGATCCAATCGCTCGGCGCGCTGCTGAGCCGCCTACAAGGTCACACGCCATGAAGCAGAGCGACGAGCTTGGCGAGCTCCTGGTCGATTTCGTCAACCGTGTGTCGCACCCGCGCGGCCGGGCGCTGACGTTTCTGATTAACGCCGGCATCACCGTCGACCAGGTCATCCTCCTCAATTGCGCGCAGCAACAACCGGGCAGCACGCCTTCCGCCCTGGCCAAGATGATGAGCCTGTCGCCGTCGTCAGTCAGTCAGATGCTCGATCGCCTGCACAGCCTTGGCATGGTGCGGCGCACGGAAGACCCGAACGACCGACGGCGCAAGACGATCGACGTGACGGTCAAGGCCGCAACATTTCTGGCCCGATTCCGCGATGTCCGCTGCGAGGAGTTCCTTGCGGGGACCGCGACTCTCACCCCGGCAACGCGGCAGGCGCTGGCCTCGGCAATCAAGACCGCGCTCGACGAATTTGGGACGGCGGAGCGCGAGCATCCTCGACAGGAAAACCAGGAGAACACGCCATGATCCAAGTCGATCACATTGGCATCGCAGCCCGTGACACGAAGTCGTCCGCGTATCGCCTCGCCGAAATTCTCGGAATGGATGAGCCCGTCGTCGATGGCGCCGACGGCGATATGTACCGGCTTGAATTTGGGCACGGCACGTTCGTGCTTTTCAATCCGGCGGACACGATAGACCTCGCGCACGTCGCTTTTCGCGTCGGCAAGGAGCAGTTCGACGCCATTGTTGGGCGCTTGCACAAGCTCGGAATCCCGTTCGGCAATCAGCACGACGACACGCACAACGGTCGCACCGAGGACTTCGAGCTAGGCGGCACGGGGCGGATCTATTTCGCAGATGAGAACGGGCATCTTTTCGAAGTGGCCTGCTGATGTGCCGCCAACAGAAATTTCTGGTCGCATTCTAATTGCAGTCGAATGGCTCGCCGGGATACTCGGTCCGGTAGTCAGGCGCCCAGTTGCTGGATCGCATACGGATGACGAGTTCCGACGTGAGCAGACCTTCAAGCGTCGACCCCCGAATGACTTGGATTGGTCGCCAGCTGACGCCTGCGCCGATGAGCCGCGGCATCGTAAGCGTTGACGACGCGCGATCTTGCAGCTCTTGTCGGGCTTGGCGCGCTTGTACTACCGGCGAGCAGAAAGGGACGCGCTATTGGCTCCCCGTCGCGACTGCTCCGATCGATCCTGTCGACATTGCCGATCTCGCCGGAGTTGGCCGGCTTGGACTGCCGGCGATGACCGCCTGGGTCCGCTCGGCGCCCCTGGCGGGTCGCGGCCTTCCGGTAACGATCGGACTAGGCGACCGACGCGCTGCCGCTACCGATCGACCCGAGCAGGACCGCGGTCATGATGGCGCGCCCGATCGCCACACCCCGCAAATCGGGGAAGACACCGATCGCTATCGTCCCCTGCCGAGGGCTGAGACGGCAGGGGCTATAGGGTAACACGGCGAGCATTATCATTAGATATAGCGTTAACTAATGCGGCTTAACCTCCCGACGCGGCGCTTGTCGGGGAATGGGTTTTGGCCACGCATTATTCGTCTTCTTTCGAGGCAAGGCCGGCCAGCGCGCTGGCCGATCCGACGCGTGCGATTCTCGGACCCCGCCGCGATGCGTTGCTCTTCTGGGGCGCGCCGCTGACCGCCTTCCTGTTCGTCCAGGCCTGGTTGCGCGGTTGGGACAAGCTTGCGCCGCAGGCCGCCGCCGAACCTATGGTAATCGGACTATTCGGTGCCGTTTCGGTGCTGACCTGGGCGCATCTGATCGCGGTTATGCCGCGCGCCTATCTGAACCGCGAGGTATTCCACGCCTATCGGACGCGGCTCACCGTGGTTCCTGTCGCGCTGGTCGCGCTGCTGCTCCTGTCGCCGATCGCGCTCGTCGTCGCCTCGGTCCTCGCTGTTTTCTGGGACGTGCATCATTCGGCGATGCAGAATTTCGGCTTCGCCCGCATCTACGACATGAAGGCGGGCAATTCGCCGCACCAGTTGCGCGCGACCGATCTCCGGCTGAATTGGGCGCTCTATGTCGGCCCGATCGCGGCCGGCGCCGCACTCGCGACGCATGTGGGCCATTTTTTGAAATTCGACGGCACCGTCTTCCAGGCACTCGCCACATTGCCGGGGGTCCTGGCGGCCGACCAGCACGGCATCCGCCTCGCGGCGATCATTCTCTATGGCATCGCGATCGGCTGGGGTGCGATCGATTATTATCGTGCATCGCGTGCGGGATACCGGCTCCCCGCGCATAAGCTGGCGACGATGCTGGTCACCGGCACGGTGTCGATTCTCGCTTGGGGTTTCTCGCCGCCGCTCGTGGCGCTGGCGACGGTCAATCTCTATCACGCCGTCCAGTATTTTGCGCTCGTCTGGATGAAGGAAGGCGGTCGAATGACCGATGCCTTCGGGCGCGGCAATCGCAAACTGGCGATAGCTTTCTTCTTCGCGGGCAGTGCGGTGTTTGGCTTAGGCTATATGGCGGCAGTGTCGGACAGTCTCAAATGGGTTGTCGCACCGTTCATCGCCTGTTCGTTGCTCCATTTCTGGTATGACGGGTTCGTCTGGTCGGTGCGCAAGCGCCAGTTGTGATTGATTGGGGTGCAACCCCAGAAATTTCGCTGAGTGGTGCATGCACCATCGGGAAACCTTTCCCTGCTACGCTGGCGCATAAGGATTCCGGGGAGTCGAAGATGCCCAAGAATCGTCGGACGTATCACGATCCGCTCGGCGAATTCCGCCGGTGACGGTCGAAATCCTGAAAAACGACTTTCTGCGCCTCACGCAGGTTGATGCCGCGGGACATTCCAATGTCGTGACCTTCGCGGGCCGATTCACCATCGATCGTCGCGCCGCGCCACTTGTGGTTTCGGCTGTCGAGCGCTGAGGTGCCGCGCAGGCTCAAAGCGGCAGGTTGAGCTGGTTTCGATCGGCCGGGCGCTCGGGACAAGCGCTCGTTGATCGTTGCGGCCAGCGCGTCGGCGGCGCGCTCGCGCAGCTGCGCCCGCGCACCGATCGACATGAAGGGCGGGATCGCTTTCCATTTCGTGACCGATGGTATCGAGGCCGCGCTCGAGCGCGCGCGTGGCGCCGCGGGAGATCTGGACGTCAAGCTTGGCGGTGGTGTCTCGACCGTCCGCCAATATCTCAAGGTCCGCCTGATCGACGAATTGCACTTTGCCGTTTCACCCGTGCTGCTCGGGTCCAGCGAGGCGATGTTCGCAGGGCTTGACCTCCCCGCCCTCGGCTATCGCGTGGCGAGTTCGACCCCGACCGATCTTGCGAACCATATCGTCATCGACCGACAAACTCGTCCCTGAGCGCCTGGCATCCGACCATGGTTGTGCCGGGCGGACCTGCCGGACTTGCTCGATTGCCTGGACCGCGAGGAGGCCGGCAATTGCATGACGGTCGCGTAGAGCCGAGGTGCCAAGCATAGCGGACTGGCAGCGATCCTCGCGGCCGCGACGGTACTGACCAAGAAGCAGCCGCCGCCCATGAATGATGAACAGGATGCCCGCCGATGCGAAAATGAAGGTCAGGAGACCGAACAGCGCTTCGAGCGCATTGGCCGGTCCGGCGCGGTGCGCGAGAAACACCGCGCGATGCGCCATGGTCGCCAGGCCGGCAAGCCCCAGTGCGGCGAGGCCGGTGCAACGCCAGATGAGATCTGACTTCCGCAACGGTCCGAAACTACGGCGCGCGACCTGCGTCATTGCAGGCCTCCCAGTTTCAGCAGACGCAGCGTCGACGACGAAAAGCGGCGCGCAACCATATCGTCGGCGAGGGTCGACTCGTCATAGCCATGGCGCACCGCAGGCGGTTCGTCGGGACCCGCAAGCGCGCCCTTCGGCAAACGGCGCCAGCGGGGAGCGACCTCGATCTCGTCGAACAGGTGACGGCCATAAGCGACACCCATCGAACCGATGCTCCCGGTGACGAAGCCGATCGCGGCGAGGATCAGGTCCCAGCCGGTTTCCCGGCCCATGGGACGGCCGGCGAGATGCCGCGCGAGCAGGAGGAGCGCGAGCAGGCAGACCCCGACAGCGAGCAATCCGGTCAACCGGATTGTCAGGTCATCGTGTGCGCGAAGATGTCGGTCGATCATGATCGCCTCACGCCGCGCGCATCGCGCGCGGTGCCCGCTCGAACCAGTCGGGCAGCGACTGCCGGCGGAGCGCGGCGGGGTCGACACGGTTCGTGATCACCGCAGAGCGCCGGCCGTGGACCAGCACCTCCGGCGCCAGCGCGCGGCAATTATAGCCCGACGCCATCGTCGCGCCATAAGCGCCTGCGGTGTGGAGCACCGCGAGATCGCCCTCGGCAACACGGTCGATCTCGCGCCCATGCGCGAAGAGGTCGCTGCTCTCGCAGACCGGCCCGACGACATGCGCGACCATTCGCTCTCCCGACGGCCGCACCGCCCCAAATTCATGCCAGGCATCGTAAAGCGCGGGACGGATCAGATCGGACATCGACGCGTCGACGATCACGAACGGAAGTCGTGCACCGGGCTTCACCCATAAGACGCGGGTCAGAAGCACGCCGGCACGGGCGGCGATGAACCGCCCCGGCTCGAACAACAAAGTCGTTTCCCAGCCGCGCGTCACCCGCGTCACCATCAGGCCATAAGCATAGACATCGGCATCCGGCTGACCGTCGCGATAGCCGACGCCGAGCCCGCCGCCCAGATCGGCATGGGTGACGCGATGCCCGCGATGACGCAGCGCAAGGATCAGGTCACCGATGCAGCGATAGGCGGCCTCAAGCGGCGCGAGATCGATGACCTGGCTGCCGATATGGACGGCGACCCCATGGAGATCGAGGCCGGGGAGCTTGCTCAGCCGCTCATAGACCGCCAGTGCCTCGGCCAGCGGCACGCCGAACTTGCTGTCGCTGGTGCCGGTGGTGATCTTGGCATGCGTTCCCGCGTCGACGCCGGGATTGACCCGAAGCAGCACCGGCGCGCGCGCGCCCCGCGCCACCGCCAGCGCTGAGAGCAGCTCGCCTTCGCGCTCATGCTCGAGATTGATGCTGCCGATCCCGACGTCGAGCGCCGCGGCGAGCTCGGCTTCCGTCTTGCCGACCCCCGAATAGACGATGCGATGCGCCGGGATGCCAGCGCGACGCGCCGCTGTCAGCTCGCCGCCCGAGACGATGTCCGCGCCATAGCCCTCTTCCGCGAGCAGGGTGAGGATCGCCTGCGCCGGATTGGCCTTGACCGCGAACAGCAGCTGCTTGTTGGCGACCCCCGCGAGCGCGGCGCGGAATTGCCGCGCGGCGTCGAGCAACGTCTCCGCGGAATAGACATAGACCGGCGTCCCGACCGCCTTTGCGATCGCATCGAGCGGAACGGCCTCGGCATGGAGAACGCCATCGCGATAGTGGAAAGACATTGGTCATTTTGCTTTCGTTTGACGGACGCCAAGCGGTCAGAGCCGCGCGCGACGTATGCGGTGGCGTGCATGGATGGCGCGGGGCAGTTCGCGATGTCGTCCGCGCTCGATGCGCAGCGCGAGCGCGACGCGCTTGCCCTGAACGAGAAGGACCAAGCCGGCGATCGCCACGGCAAAACCGGGCAACGCGGTCGCACGCGCGACGGCCGTCGGTACCAAGGCGCTTGCGGCGTAGCTCCCGATCATCAGCAGTGCGCCGAGCGCGCGCCAAGCGAAATCGCGGGCGGTCATGCCGCGAGCCGTTTCGGAAAAGGGTGCAATGCGCGCAGCGCGAGATGCCCTGCCGCGCGCGCCGCTGCCGACATGGTATCGGCGCCAGGTGTCTGTTCGGCGTAAAGCACGATGTCAGCGGGAAAGGCGGCTTCGTCGCGCAGCACCGGCTCGGCGTCGCCTACCGCGAACTCGAACCCGATCGCGGGATCGTCGACGAAGCATGCCGCGGCCTGCGCATGCGCGATCAGCGCGGCATTGCCGTCGACGCCGTGCGCCTCGATCGCGACAAAACCGAGCGCGCGCGCGTGCCGCCCGGCGGCGATGAGCAATTCGCCGTCGCCACAATTGGCGTCGACCAGCCGGACCGAGCGGCGCCCTCGCGCGCGCAGCGCAGCAAGCTTGCGCGTGATCACCCGCCAGCGGTGATCTTCCTTCGCCAGGCGCGCGCCACCGCTCCAGATCACGGTCGCATGCGAGGCCGGTCGCAGGAAAGCGGCGCCGGCCAGAATGGTATAGGCATAATGCATTGATCGATTTCCTTGAGCGGCGCTTCAGGCGGCGCGTTCGTCCGGCGCGGGCGGCGCGAAGGAGACGGCCGAGATCATCGGCTGTACGGCGAGCTCAATCGTCGCGCCGGGTATCGAGCGACGCTCAGCGCGGGCAAAGGCGAACGCTGCGTCGCGCGATACGAAGCGACCTTCGAGCCCGCCTTGCTGGGCCTGAACGAGCCAATGCCCTGCCTTGTCCTGTCCAACTAATAAGATAGAGCCGCGTTGGTCGGGCTCGGAGTTGATAGCGGCAATCATCTGCGACCTGCCTTCTCACGGCCCGCGCCGGTTAGTGGCGGGGCAACGAGTGGCTAATTAGGGTCACCGGTCGTAAGCATTCCAGATCGATTGCCGCAGGTGCGCGTAATGATCGCGTAAAGATTGCCGGCAGGCAGCCGGACGACAAATCAATTGGCGAGCCTTTCGGCCTTCGCTTTGAGCGCGGTGAGCGCGGCTTCTTCTTCCGCCGTCATGGGTACCTCGGCACCCTCGATCTCGCGCATGCCGTAAGTGATCTTCCACGGTAGATCGATCGCGTTCGAGTCCCACTTCCAGCCTTCCGCGGTGATCCGCTCCGCTTCCTGCTCCAGCTTCTCGCCAACGAGCCGGTCGAGCAGCGCCGGATCGGTGAGCCAGCCGCCGTCATCCTCATCGAACAGGTCGCGCATCACGCCGCCGCCGGCCGCGACATATGCGTCGATGCCGACGAACAGGGCACGCTTGTCGGCGGCGCGCATGCTGGCCTCGGTCAGGCGTTGCCGAATCCACGCCGCCGACTTGTTGTAGCTGTGGCCGAGCGGCTCGAAGACCTGTTCCTGCCGCGCGTGATCATCGGACACGCTGACACACTACGCGACAAAGTCTCGGAGATCGGCCGGCTTCAGGCGCGATTGGCGCAAACCAAGGCGCGGCTCGAAGGCCTGATCCGCGAGATCGAAGCGCGTCCCGACGATATCGACTGCGCGGCCAACGCGCGTCGCGTGTTGTCGCACCTGTTCGACAACGATACCGAAAGCGAGGTGGCGTGCGCCGGCTAGAGCAGACGGAGGACCGCCTTCGCCGTCGCCTTTGCCGAAAACGGGTTCTGCCCGGTCACCAACCGGCCATCGACCACGACGTTGGAGACGAATGGCAGGAGGGCCTTTTCATAGCGCGCGCCGCGGCGCTTCATCTCCGCTTCGGCGTTATAGGGCATGAGTTTCGCCACGCCGGCCAGCACCTCCTCGTTCCACGAATTCGGCAAAACCTGTCGGGCGGGAAGCGAGGCAGTTACAGCGAAGCGGGCGTGGTCCAAGACCATTGCTCTTGGGGTCCCAACCTTTTTGGTATCGCTCGCCTCGACCGGATCAGACCCTTCAGGCGGGCGACGGTCGGCTGGCGGTGCGTCGCCACCCCGTCGGCCGTAAGCGTTGCGGCACTTAGTCCAATTGCGCTCGCGAGGTCCTGATCGAAAAGCTCGGGCGGCGCGTCCTCGCCAGGGATAAATACCGCGGCGCGGTCGGGATCGGAACCAAAGCCCGATGTCGCAAGGTTCGCTCCGAGCTGATCGCGCAATGGCTTTTCGACCGGCGTCCGATGCCCATCATGATGAAGCAGGCCGCCGATATCGCCGCCGGTTCATAACAGCCTCTAGAACCAACCGTGTCGGCGATCGCTGTGAACCGGCCTCGGCATTGGACGCCGATCGGCGCGAATAATCCCGCGAACTCAACGAGCGTTAAGGGACAAGGTTGGAATCCGATTCACTGCGTCATTCGAATTCCCGCCGAGCGGCGACAAGATCATCTGCGAGCGGCCCTGTTTCGATCCGATGCAGGTCGCGCAGGCGCTTGGATCAAGCTGACGGCCGCTCAGGCAGGCGCGAGCAATTTCAACACGCTGTCGACGATGATCCGCAGCTTCTCCGGCGTGATCGGCGTGCGGCGGATCACGACGTGCTGGAGCATCAGCCCGATATAGGAATCGAATGCGAAATGGCGTTGTTCCGCGTCGCTGTCGGGGAACATCTCGCGGAACAGCTCCAGGAAATATTCGCGTTCGCCGCGCTCATATTCCTCGCTAATCGCACGCAATTCGGGTGAACGCGCGCTGGCGGAGATCAGGCTGAGGATCGCCGTGCCGCGATCGCCCGAGAGATAGTCGACGGTTGCCTGCGCATGCATCATCAGCGCATCGAGCGGGGCGATATCGTCGGGGATGACCGGCTCGACCGCGCGCGACATCGCGAACATCGTCGCGCCGACCAGCTCGGCCTTGGACGTGAAGCGGCGATAGAGCGACATGCGGGTGCATCCCGCCGCCTCCGCCACCGCCTCGAATGTCAGCCCGGTATAGCCGGCGCGCGCGATCACCTCCCAGGTCGCGGCGTGGATCGCGTCGTCGATCGCGGCAAGGCGCGGGCGACCCCGGCCTCGCGTTGCACCCTCTCTCTCCATCGTCTTCCTTTTATCATTCGCGGCCCCGGCCGATCCTCCCGGCCGGGGCGACACTGGTCAAATCGAAAGCGTCAGCGGCCGGGGCCGAAGCGCTTGCGGAAGCCGGTCAGCTCGATCGTATAATCGTCCTGACCGTGAAATTGCTCGTCGCTGAGCTTGGGCTTCTCGGCCGCCTTGTACCACGCGGCATATTGCGGCGTGTCCTTGCT
>NZ_MKRR01000037.1:23406-23547 GCF_001897045.1 Sphingomonas sp. 66-10 | reverse complement strand
GAATGTCGGCGCGCTGGAGGATTATCTCGGCAAGACCGATCCGGTGGAACGCGTGCGGATTGAGATGGCGATGACGGTTCAAAAGGCTCGCCTCGAAAAGCTTCGGACTTTTGGCGACTGAGCGGTGAAAGGCGCGTTCGT
>NZ_MKRR01000037.1:8448-23304 GCF_001897045.1 Sphingomonas sp. 66-10 | reverse complement strand
TCGATCACCCTCACCCGATTTCCAGAAGCGGCCGGGCCAACGGGCGCTTCGTCGACACTCGTGGCTATGCCACGATCTCCAGCAAGCGCGCGAATTGCTGTCCGCCATGCATATCGCGTTCGATCATGCCGCCCTGAGGCGCGGTTCGCGGGTAAGAGAATTTGACGACATTGAGATCGGGGACAGCGAACCATTTCACCGAATCTTCCGGTACCCCGAAAATCCCGGCTAACCGCCCGGCAGAAAGAGCCTCGGACCGCGCATAAAGATCGAACGAGCTCCGATCCTTGAAGAACAGATCCACCGTAATCCAGAACGGGCCGGCGTTCTTCGAGCGTATGTATCGGCAGATCTCATTAACCCTGGGCATCGGCGAACTCCGCGCTTTCGATCATGACGGTGCGTACCAGCGCCATCGGATCATCGACCCGGATGACGTGGTTCAGCTTGAACTCGAACACGCGCCCGCGCCCGATCTCGGCGGGGGAGAAGGGGAAGCCGTAGCTCGGCAATTCCATCTCGCGATCGAGCGGCATGTGGAAGAACAGCGGATTGCAGGTCTTGGCGATCAGCGTGGCCAAGTCCTGCGTCCGCGCGGTGGCGACGAACAGCAGCCCGACCTCGCGCGGTGGCGTGGCGGGCGGGGCCACCGTCGTGCCGGATACCGCATTCCAGCCATAGGCGCGCAGCGAGATGTTGAAATCGCCGATCGCCTTGCCGAGCACGGCGTAGATGCGGGCCGTCATCATTTCCTGCATCTGTGCGAGAAAGCGGTCGATTTCGCCCAGGACCTTCGGGTCCTGGATACCGACCAGCATGATCGTCTGGAACGGGCCGCCCGCAGCGCCCTCCAGCTTCATCGTATAAGGACGCGGATCGAAGCGCGAGCCCCGCACCTGCACCACGCGATCGTCGACGGCGCGATAGCGTGCTTCCGTCACGTCGAGGATTCCGCCGGGCTCGACCAGATGGAAGGGGTCGCTGTTCTCGTAGAGCATGTGCGACGACGCCGAATAGGGATCGCAGACGTTGGCGGCGTCGAGCGGCTCGATCTCGAACGCTTCCGTGCCGATGCGGATCAGCACGCCGCCCTCGCGCGGGTTGCGAGTGCACAAGCCGCCGCACTCGGCGATCTTCGCTGCATGCCAGGCCGAGCCCACATCCGCACCCTTCATCAATGGGATCGCGGCGAGCACAGCAGTGTCGGTGGTGCGTCCGCCGAGCACGATGTCCGCACCCGCCTCGATCGCGGCGACATATGGCTCCGGTCCCATCAGCGCGACGATATGGTCGCACGCCGCGAACATCGCCGGATCGACCGTCGTCATTGGCGCGAGCGGCGTGATCGCACCGGCGGCGGCAGCAGCCGCCATGTCGGCGGGCCGCTGCTCCGAATAGAGCAGGGCGATCCGTGGCGAGAGACCCTCCTCCCGGGCGATCTCGATCGCGATGTCGCGGGTCCAGTCGAGCGCGGCGTCGGCACCGCTCGTCCCGCACGATCCGATCAGCAACGGTATCCGGGCTTTTGCCTGCGCGAGCATAAGCAGGCGCAGATCAGCCTTCACCGCGTCGCGCGAATATTTGGATTGTGCGGTGGCGAGATATGCGGGGCCGCTATCGGTCGAACCCGCGTCACATGCGATCGCGTCTGCGCCAAGCGCCAGCCCCTCCTCCAGGTTCGATGCGCGTACGCCGGTGCCCAGCGCCCCCACGGGCACGATCACGTTCACTGTGTTGGTCAGTCGGGTCATGCTGGTGCCTGCAGGTTCACAAGATTTTCGAGGAAGCGTTCGACCGCAGGGGTTGCGCTCAGGCCGGCGTGGGCGATGCCGGGGACGATTGTCTGCGCCGCGGGCATGCTGTGCTCAAGCCAGTTGCGGAGCAGGGTGGCGTTACGCTCCAACCGGTTGCGCCCGAGCGATGCCATGTCGGCCGAATGGGCGGCGAAGCCCGACGGATAGACGAACTCCTCGGTATCGAGTTCGCCGATAATTAGTTGCGAGGGCACCTTGCGCATCGCCTCCAGATCGAGCGGCGCGCCAAAGCGCTGCGCGAAATCGCGCGTGCCGATCCAAAAGTCCCGGCTGTCGTCGATCAGCGTGACTCCTCCCGGCGCACCGACCGATACGGATGCGAGCCGATCGGGATGCAGATAGTAGAAGCGGTGCGCAAAATGCCCGCCGCCGGAGAAGCCGAACAGGTCGAAACGAGGGAAGGCAATGCCGAGCAACGCTTCCACCTCCGCAATCATGCCGAGCAGGATGCGATCATAGCGGATGCTGCCCTCCGCGATATATTTATACCCGTCAGGATTGCCGTCCCCCAGCGCGCCGACCGGGAACAGGGGCGCAAGCACGACATAACGGTTGCGATCGGCGAATGGCGCGAGCGCGTCGCGATAGGCCATGCAGCCGCGCGCGGAGCCGTGGACGGCGATCAGCAGGCGGAACCCCTTGGGATCTTCCAGCAGCGCTGTCGGTAGATGGAGGCAATAAGAGAAGCGCGGGTCTGCCGCGTAGGCGATCTGCGCTTTCGGGAATCTAAGGCGGGGGTCGGAAGAGGCGGGCATGGCATGTCAGTCCTCAGGTAAGCGCGGAGGGAGCGGGCTCGGCGGTCCGTTTCGCAGCATCCTCGGCCAGGGTGCGGAGGTTTTCCTCGTGCCGGTGGCGATCGATGCGGAACATCCAGACCATCGCGATGGCGGCGGCGTTCACCAATATCACGATCGGTAGATAGAGAGCGCCGAGCCACCAAAGGGTTGCAGCCGGGACCGTCGCTGCGTGCGCGTGCGCCGGGAAAGCGATGAACGCCAGCAGGCCGCCCGAGATCATCACACCGAAACCCGATACTGCCTTGGTGAAGAAGCCATCCGCGGCGAACAGCAAGCCTTCGGAACGACGGCCGGTGGCGACCGCCAGTTCATCGGTTACATCCGCCAACATCGAGTTCAGCAGCACGGCGGTCATCACGTAGAGCACGCTCGAGACGAAGATATCGGCCATCAGAATGGCGTAGAGCGCCATCGTTCCGTTGGCGGGCATCAGGCCGATCAGCCGCAGCAAGATCGGCAGGCCCGCGAAGAGCACCGCGAGCGTAAAAGCCGCGAGCGCCGCCTCGCGCTTGCCCATGTTTCGCGCCACCACCGGCACCAGCGCCGCGCCGGCAAAGGTGGCGATCGCAGTCATCGTCGCGATCCCAGAAAGCTGATGTTGGCTCAGACCCCAGAAATAGAGGCCGAAATAAAGTTCCAGCCCATTGCGCACGCCGCTCGATATCGACACCAGCATCCCGACCGAAAGAATCGCGAGGGCGGAACGGTTACGTAACATGCCGAACATCTCGCCGAAGGCGCGCCACGGCCCGCCACCGTCACGGGCGGGCTTCGACAACCAGGGGACGATCCACTGCGTTGCCCGTGCGGAAATCAGGATCACCACCAGGATCACCACCGAGCAGAACAGGGCGAAGGCGAAATAGCCGTTTCGATCCGTTACGCCGCCGGTACCATCCGGCGCCACCTTCAGGAAATATTGATAGGCGAGCACGGTGGCCCCAAGTCCCGCCAGCGTGCGGAAGAAGATGCGCAGCGACACCAGCGTGGTGCGACGGTCATAATCGGTCACAAGCTCGGGGGCGAGCGCCTTGGAACTGTTCTCATAGAGCGAATAGCCGAAACGGACGACCAGATAGCTGGCGATCATCCACACGTAAGTGGCGGTGTGCCCGAACGATGTCGGCGGGTTCCACAGCAGGAAGAACGCGATCGCCAGCGGCAGCGCCGCACCATACATCAGCGGATGGCGCCGCCCCAGCGGGGTGCGCAGGCGATCCGAGTACCAGCCGACTACCGGATCGGTGACGGTATCGAACACCGTGGCGATCAGGATTACCGAGGACACCGCAGCCGGCGGCAGCCCGATCGCCTGATTGTAGAAGATCAGCAGGAAGGTCTCGAGGATCTTGAGCTTGATCCCCGACGACACCGCGCCCAGCGAATAGAGCGTCAGTGTGCCGTTGCCGACGCGCGGCATGGTGGTGGAGGGGGCGGCGTCGGCCATCAGAACTTCGCCTTGAACCCGATGAACATCCGCCGTCCCACGATGTCATAGGTGTTGAGATCGATCGTATAGGCGCCGACCGGCGACAGCACCGAAATCGGTGGCGTGCGATCGAACAGGTTGGTTACGCCACCGCGCAGCTCGAAATTGCCGGCTACCTTTACGCCGAAGTCGAGGTCGAAATAGCTAACCGAGGCTGTGTGGGGCAGCGCCGGCTTGGCCACGCCGACATTGCCCGAATTGTTCATCGGCCCGATGTAGCGCCAGCGTAAGCCGAGATCGAAAGCCTCGCCCGAATAACGCAACGAGGATGTGGCTTTCCAGCGTGGCCGGGCGGAAGAGAACAGGTCGATCTGCGTGTTCTGGATCGTGCCCGCATAATCGAGGAACGCTGCGCCCGGCAGCGTCTGGATCTCGAATTTGTCGAGATAGCTTAGGTCCGTGCCCAGCGTGACGGTACCGCTCTTCAGCCCCAATTCCGACAGCGGGATCGGCCAGCTCGCGGCAATATCGATCCCCGCTGTCCTGTAGCCGCCGAGATTGAGGCGCGGGTTCGAAATGCCGCCGATCTGCCCGGTCGCGGATTCGCGGCTGATGAGCTGGCAGAACTGGTTGTTCGGGTCATAGGTCGGATTGCTGCCGTCGGCGTTGAAGCACCTCTGGACAGCGAGCGGGCCGCTGATGTTGCCGAGCGCGTCCTTGATCTTGATGTTGTAATAATCGACCGACAGTGTGAATCGTCGGAACAGCCCGCTCGCATGGACGGGCGCGAACACCATGCCGATCGAGAAGGTGTCCGCCGTCTCCGGTTTCAACGCCAGATTGCCCGCTGTGATCGTCCGCGCGCGGGTCGCGCCGTTGATATAGCTGTCGATCAGATTGGCGGGCACGCCCTGCGCGAGGCACAGGCTGCGCACCTGCGTTGCGCCGGCATAGCCCCCCGCGCGATAGCCGCTGCGGATATCGCACGGGTCGCCGCCGGGGATCGGCCCGAGCGTACCGAGCGACGCTGAGTCCAGCGTCGTCGCGCTGAACATGTCGCCGACGCTCGGTGCGCGGATCGCGCGAGCATAGCCGCCGCGGACCATTACCGCGTCGATCGGTTTCCAGTCCAGATCGGCCTTGTAGGTGCTCGCGCCGCCCGAAATCCGATAGTCGGAATAACGATATCCGAGGTCTACGTTGAGCGATCGGAACATCGGTACATCGGCCAGCACCGGAATCAGCAACTCGCCATAGATCTCCTTCACGGCGTCATGCCCGCCCGATGACGAGGTCGGCAGGAAATTGGCGAGGTCGCCCGAGGCGATCACGGCGTCCGGCGTGAAGGCATAGGAGGTGCGCCGATAATCTGCGCCGGCGGCGAAGCGTACCTTCCCCGCGGGCAGGGCGAACAGGCTACCGGTCAACGTACCCTCCACGACGAACTGGCGCAGGCTGGTCGTGCTCTCGGCGTTGCGCGCGATATAGGCGCGGCACGCGTCAGAGATCGGCTGTGGGCCAAACGGGTTGAAGCCCCCCGAGCACAATTCATTGCCGCCGTCCGCCGCGTTCAGCAGATTCTGTACTGCGCTTATGCTGGGATAATTGATCTCGTGCGCGGTGTAGAGCGTGCGGCCGAGCGTCGCATAGGCGCTCCACGCGACATCGCCGAGACCGAGCTTCCCATCGGCACCGGCGGTGATCTGATAGACGTCGTAGCGGTCATGCTCGGTTCGCGCGCCCAGCACGTCGAACCTCTTCTGGATCGTGAAGGGTGCCGTCGGATTTGCGCGGGAGGCGAGCAATGCCTGAAGATCCGCCGGAATGAAGGGGTTGGTGACGGGAACCGTCAGGATGGAGGAAGTGGAGCTTGAATTGGGCGGTGGCCCGGCAGTCGTGGCGTCGTAGCGGGTGTAGAGCCCCTGCACGAACATCTTGGTCGACGAGCCCAACTCATATTCCGCGCGGCCGTAGCCGGTGTAGCGTTCAAGGGGCACCTGCGCGTAATTGAAATAACCCGTGTCGGCATAAAGGCTGTTGTTGTAGGTGGTGTAGATACCCGTCGTCGGGCCATTATAGCCAAGCAGGCTGTTCTGCGCGCGGAAGATCGTGCCGTCCGCGTTGAAGCTAAGGGCAGTCGATCGGGAGACGCTGCCCGTCGCTGCGCCGTAGCGTGCGAAGATTGCGTTGACTGCTGCCTGGCTCGGCAGGTTCGCGGCGTTGACCAGCAGGATGCCGTTGGGCGTGTTGGTCGAAAGCGCCTGATCGTCGAGATAGGGACGTGCGCGGAAGCCCAGGCTGTCGCGCGCCGAATAGACGGCCGCCAGCGTGACGTTGCCGCGCCCACCGGCGAAACTCGTACCCGCCGTGATCGAAAGCTCACGCGTCGCCGCATCGCCCTTGTCGGTGATCGACGTCTGGCCGCCCAGTTCGACACCCTCGAAACGTCGACGGAGCTTGATATTGACGACGCCGGAGATCGCGTCCGAACCATAGACTGCGGAAGCGCCGCCGGTGATCGTCTCCACGCTCTCGATCAGCGCGGAGGGTAGGACGTTGAGGTCGGCCGAGCCGTCCGGATTGGCCGGCTGGAGCCTGCGGCCATCGACTAGCACGAGCGTCCGCTGGCTTCCCAGTGCACGCAGGTTGAGATTAGCCTGCCCGCCGCGCGCGTTGAAGCTCGATGCCGATCCCGCGGACGGCGCGAACTGCGGAAGCTGGTTGAGCGTCGTCTCCAGTGTTGGTGACCCGCGAGAGGCGATCGCCTCCTGCCCGATGGTGACGATCGGAGTCTGCGATGTCGTATCGCGCCGAGCAATGCGGGAGCCGGTGACGACGATATCGGGCTGCGTATCGGCTCGCGCGGTTGCCGCAGGAGCCGGTGCGGTGTCCTGAGCGCGCGCAACGCCGCTCCACGTCCCCGAAACAATGGCGATCGCCAACGCACTCCGGCTGACCAGCATTTACTCCTCCCCTCACATGTTGACGATTTCCGTCAATTCGTCTGCTATCGTCGATATTGTCGATAGGATGGGTAAGGAATCAATCTTGATGATTTCCGTACATGATGAGGACGGCCAGATGTACCTTTCGGCGCAGGAAGCGGCAGACGCCCTAGGCGTCTCGCGTACGACCCTCTATGCCTATGTCAGCCGGCGCGGTATTCGGTCGGTTGCGGTTCCCGGCAGCCGGGAGCGGCTATATTGGCGCACCGACATCGAGCGTGCGAAGACGGCGCGAGGAAGACCGCCCGTGCGCCGCGAGAATGCGCCGCCGCCGGAATCGGCGATTTCGCTGATTGGGCCGGATGCGCTTTATTATCGCGGCATGGACGCAGTCGCACTGGCCGAGCACCACAGCCTCGAACAGGTCGCGGCTCTATTGTGGGACCAGCCGGAGGCGGCGGTTTTCACCGATCGTCTGCCCATATTTCCAGAGACGATGCGGCAGGTCGCGGCGACGTTGCGCACGTCAAGCGGCACCGCGCGCGCTGCCGCTGCATTGCCGTTGATCGAGGACGCGAACCCTCGGTCGTTCGATTTCTCGCCCGCCGGCATGGCCTCGAGCGGCGCCGATGTGTTGCGGAGCCTCACCGCGCTCAAGCTCGGCGTCCCCGCGCCATCTGCCGCACCGATCCATGAGCAGGTCGGCGCTCACCTCGGCCTGTCGTCCGCCTGGCAGGATTTCGTGCGGCGGATGCTCGTTCTGTCAGCGGATCACGGTTTCGAGCCCAGCACCTACGCCGTCCGCAGCGTTGCAGGCATTGGCGTGTCACCCTACAGGTCGGTTGCCGCCGGCCTGTTGCTGGTCGGGGGGCGGCGCACGCAACTTGGCCGGTTCGATGTCATCACGCGGTTGCTGACCGATATCTGTGAAGGCGATCCTGACGAAGTGATGCTCGCCCGGCTAAAGGGGGATGATCAGGTACCCGGCTTCGGCTACGACGCCTACCGCCACCGTGACCCGCGTGCCCGGGCGTTGCTCGATCAGCTCGATGTCGTGATGGGGGACGCGATCGGCCTGAAACGTCTCAAGCGCGCTATCGCCATCGTCGAGGATGCGCGGGGCCTTTATCCGGATTATGCGCTGGTGTCGGAGTTTGCCGGACGTCAGTTCATGGAAGATAAGCGGGATTCGATGTTTGTGCTGGGGCGGTGCGTCGGCTGGATTGCTCATTCGATCGAACAATATCGCACCGGTGAGGCGATCCGGCCGGCGTCAATCTACACCGGGCGACTTCCGGATCAGGTTACTTGAGACCGCGACGCGCTCAACCTCGGTCGTTCAACCCTGTTCGACGCGATCCCGAAACCGCCCTCGCTCACCTCGCTCTAGGCTAGGGTCCAGACGGCGGACATTGCTCGCCTTCAATGGTGGCTAAGCTGCTATTTGCGACGCCTAATCCTGGAGCTACTTCCGCACGTTCGCCACGAAGGGCGAACGTCGGGGCAGGGCTTCAGACGGTCGGAACAGTGCCACCGTCAATAACGAACTCGGAGCCGTGGATGGCTGCAGCACGATCCGAGGCCCTGGCAATTCGAGAAGGATGGTCAGCCCGTCCAAATCGACGTTCAAGGCCCGATCACGCTGGACGAAGCCAGCCTCTCCCGCATCGCGGTGCTCGATCACATCGGCATCGGCTCCTTCATGGAGTCCGATGTGCGCGAAGCCATCGAGGCAGGCCGTCTCGTTCGGGTTCTGGAAGAATGGACGCCGCCACTGGCACCTCTATGTCTCTATTATCCGAACAGACGGAATTCCTCGGCCGCATTCAGGGCTCTGATCGACATGGCGCGTGGTCATAGCCAGAGCTGAGGTCAGCTAGGCGGCCTCGAAAAATACTGGTCTCGCGGGTCGCGAAGCCTCAGTTGTTGTGGTTAGCGTGCGGCGGTTCTAGGCGACTTGGGCCCTGAATTCACTACCCCCGACTTTCGCAACAGCTGTTGAAAACCAGAATCGGCGCCTATCGCTCCATGGCTTCGACATTCGCCGTCACCCGCTGCAAGAGATTGATCAGCATGGCGACTTCCGCCTTGGTGAAGCCCGACATCATCTCGCTGTTAGCCTGTTGAAGAATTGCCCGCCCTTTCGGCAACTTGGCCTGTGCCGTTTCTGCCAGTGATACCAGACTGCTCCGCCGATCGGCCGGATCCGGCTTGCGCTGGACGAGGCTGTCGCGTTCCACGCGAGCTAGCAGCTGCGCCATTTCGGTTGCTGGCAGCTATCAGCGACTCGCATCTTGATCCGGTCCGACGGCAGTGTGCCAGGGCTCCGTTCACAAAGTCGCCTCGAGACGGAGACGAGTGCATTCTCCGACGGATGCAGAGATAAGATGTGGACACCAACCCGCCGAGCGGCGTTATGCTGTCGCGGACGGAGGGCGCGATGCACTTTACGATCAACGGGATGCAATATGATGCGGATATCGACGTCCGCACATCGTTGCTCGATCTGCTGCGCGAGCATCTCGGCCTCGCCGGAAGCAAGAAGGGGTGCGATCACGGCCAGTGCGGGGCGTGCACCATTCTCGTCAACGGGCGGCGGATCAATGCCTGTCTCACGCTGGCGGTGATGCACCAGGACGATGAGATCGTGACGATCGAGGGCCTCGGGACGATCGACGATCTCCATCCGATGCAGGCGGCGTTCGTCCGGCACGACGGCTATCAATGCGGCTATTGCACACCGGGCCAGATATGCTCCGCGGTCGGGATGCTGGACGAGGTGGCGCGCGGCTGGCCGAGCCACGCATCCGCCGATCTTGCGCGCCCGATATTCGATGACGACGAGATTTCCGAGCGGATGAGCGGCAATCTCTGCCGCTGTTCGGCCTATCCCAATATCGTCGACGCGATCCGCGAGGCTCACGCTGCGTCGATCGAGTCGGAGCAGGCGGCGTGAGAGCGTTCGACTTCACGCGTGCGGATAGCCCGCAAGCAGCGGTCGCGGCTGGCGGGCGCTTCATCGCCGGTGGCACCAATCTCATCGATCTGATGCGGTTGGAGGTGGAGACCCCCGAGCGGCTGATCGACATCAGCCGGCTCGATCTCGCGCGGATCGAGGACCGCGCCGATGGCGGGCTGACGATCGGCGCATTGGTGCCGAACAGCGATCTCGCCGCCGACCGCCGCGTGATCGAGCGTTACGAGGTGCTGAGCCGCGCGCTGCTCGCTGGTGCTTCCGGGCAGCTCCGCAACAAGGCGACGACCGGCGGCAATCTGCTCCAGCGCACCCGCTGCTATTATTTCTATGACACCGCCGCGTGCTGCAACAAGCGTTCGCCGGGCGCTGGGTGCGACGCGCGCGGCGGCTTCAACCGTATCCACGCCGTGCTGGGGACCAGCGACGATTGTATCGCCACGCATCCCGGCGACATGCCGGTCGCGATGCAGGCGCTGAATGCGGTTATCGTCACGCTCATGCCCGGCGGAGTGTGCCGGCGGTTGCCGATCGCGGATTTCTACCGCCTGCCGGGAAGCACGCCGCAAATCGAAACCGTCCTCGAGCCCGGCGAACTCATTACCCATGTCGAATTGCCGCCACCGGTCGCCGGTGCGCGACACCTCTATCGCAAGGTACGCGACCGCGCCTCTTATGCCTTTGCGCTGGTCTCGCTCGCGGCGCTGGTGAAGGTGACCGACGGGCGGATCGCTCATGCGGCGCTGGCCTTCGGCGGCCTCGCGCCGCGACCGTGGCGCGATCCGGCAGTGGAAGCCGCGCTGATCGGCCGGGAACCGAGCGTCGAAGTCTTTGCCGCTGCGGCGGACATATTGCTCGGCGAGGCGCGAGGATCCGGCCACAACGATTTCAAGATGCCGCTCGCGCGCCGTCTGCTGATCGCCGCGCTTCGGGATTTGACACAATGACCGAATATCGCATGGACGAGGCGCACGCCGGCCTCGCGCTCGATCGCGGGGTGCAGGGCATCCTCGGTCGTCCGCTCGACCGGATCGACGGCCCCGCCAAGGTGACGGGCGCTGCCCGCTATGCGCTGGAGCATCGGCTCGAGCATCTGGTGTGGGGCGTGGCGATCACCGCACCGGTCGGCAAGGGGCGTGTCGTGGCGTTCGATACCGCCAATGCCGAGGCCATGCCCGGCGTGCTCGCAATCTATGCCGGGGATGAGGCGCTTCCCCGCCAGACGCCGGTATTCGGGCAGGATCGCGTGCAGCCCTATGACGGGACGATCGACAGCTGGGGCGAGATTGTCGGCGTCGCGATCGCGGAAAGCTTCGAGGCGGCGCGTGCCGCGGCGCGCGCGGTGATCGTCACCTGTACGACGGAGGACGGCGTGTTCGCGACCCGCGACGGCGAAGGCGATGCCTTCGGGCCGCCGGAAGGCGCGCTGCTCCCCAATATCGTCAAGGGCGATCTCGATCGCGCGATGGCCGAGGCGGCGGTGGCGCTGGACGTCGATTATTCCACCCCGCGTCAGGTTCATGCCGCGATGGAACCGCATGGCACGATCGCCGAATGGCATGGCGACAAGCTGACGTTGCGCTGTTCGATGCAGATATTCCGTCAGGCGCGGCCGGTGCTTGCCAATTCGCTGGGTATCGCGCCGGAGGATATCAGGCTGATCTCGCCGTTCATCGGCGGGGGTTTCGGCGGCAAGAATGTCAGCGCGGATGCGCTGCTGGCGGCGGTGGCGGCCAAACGACTGGGGCGGCCGGTGAAGGTCGCGCTTGCGCGGGCGCAGATCTTCCACGCCTGTTATGGCCGGTCGGACACCTATCAGCGCATCCGGCTGGCGGCGGACGCGCAAGGGCGGCTGATTGGCTATGGGCAGGATAGCCTTGTCAGCCAGAAGGTCGGCGCCAATTCGTTCGAGCCGGTGCCGCTCGGCGCGATCGCGCTCTATCGCGGCGAGCATCGCAGTTTCACGACGCGCGTGGCCCCGGTGAATCTCGTCGCGCATGGCCCGGTCCGTGCGCCGGGCGAGGCCGTCGGCATGATCGCGCTGGAATGCGCGATGGACGAGCTGGCGCGCGAACTGGGGCTCGATCCGATCGAATTGCGCCGGCGCAACGAGCCGGAGCGCGATCCGACGACCGGCCGCCCTTTCTCGTCGCGCCGGCTGATCGAATGTTTCGACGAGGGCGCGCGCCGGTTCGGCTGGGACAGGCGCGAGCGGCGCCGCGAAGGCGAGTGGCTCGTCGGCCACGGTGTCGCCACCGCCGCGCGCGTCAATTTTCTGGCGGATTCGAGCGCGCGCGTGACGCTGACCGGCGAGGGCCGCGCGATAGTCGAAAGCGACATGACCGATCTCGGCACCGGAACTTATACGATCCTTGCGCAAGTTGCGGGCGAGGCGCTGGGGCTGCCGGTCGAATCGGTCGACGTGCGGCTGGGCGACAGCGATTTCCCGACCGGCGCCGGATCGGGCGGCTCGTTTGGCGCAGCCTCGTCCGCCTCGTCGGTGGCGCTCGCCTGCGACGATATCGTGCGCTCGCTCGCCGCCGCGATGGGCGCGACGCCGGAGGAAATGACGCTCAAGGACGGCCACGTCATCGCGGGCAATCGCCGCGTGCCGCTGGGCGACTTGGTCGGCGATACGCCAATTGTCGCGATCGGCACGATCCATCCCGGCGCGAACAACCGCCGCTTCAGCCAGGCTGCGCATGGCGCGCAATTCTGCGAGGCATGGGTCAATGCGGTGACGGGCGAGGTGCGCGTGAAGCGGATGCTCGGCGTGTTCGATTGCGGGCGTATCCTCAATCACAAGACGGCGCGCAGCCAGGCGATCGGCGGGATGATCTGGGGCCTCGGCTACGCCTTGCATGAGGAGCTCCATATCGACCCGCGCACCGGCGCGATCGCCAACCGCGATTTCGGCGAATATCACATCCCCACCAATGCCGACGTGCCGCAGATCGAGGCGTGGTTCGTCGAGGAGGTCGACCGGCACGCCAATCCGGTCGGCGCGAAAGGGATCGGGGAGCTCGGCATTTCCGGTGCGGGCGCCGCGGTCGCCAATGCCGTCTTCGATGCGTGCGGCGTGCGCGTGCGCGACATGCCGATCACGCCGGACAAACTTCTCAACGGGCTACCGCCGATCTGATGGCCGACAATGATGCTGTTCTTGCCGCCGCCCGGGCATGGAAGGACGCGCCGATGGCGCTGGCGACGGTTATCTCCACCTGGGGCTCCGCCCCGCGCCCGCGCGGCAGCCATATGCTCGTCCATGCCGATGGCCGGTTCGAGGGATCGGTTTCCGGCGGATGCGTGGAGGGCGATATCCTCGATACCGCCGCACGGGTGATCGCGGGCGCCCCGTTCCAACTAAAACATTATGGGGTGGCGGACGCGAATGCGTGGGAGGTCGGTCTGCCGTGCGGCGGCCAGATCTCGGTTCTGGTGCAGCCGGTAACGGCGCAAGGCTTTCCGCCCGACCTGTTCGAGCAGATCGGCGCGGCGCGCGCCGAAGGGCGTCCGCTGGACATATTTACCGACCTTGCGAGCGGAACAAGCAGCGTCGAGCCTGTGGCCGGCGAAGCGTTCGTCAATCGTTATGACGCACCCCGTCGGCTGCTGATCGTCGGCGCGGTGCAGATTGCGCAATCGCTGGTCGCGCTGGCGCGGTCGCTCGGCATCGCGACGGTGGTGATCGATCCGCGCGGCAGGTTTCTCACCGAGGAACGTTTTCCCGAGACGACGCTCGACGATCGCTGGCCGGATGATGCCGTCGCCGCTTATCACCCGGGCCCGGCGACGGCCGTCGTCGCGCTGAGCCACGATCCCAAGATCGACGATCCGGCACTGATCGCGGCGCTCGCTGCCGGCGCGGGTTATGTCGGCGCGCTCGGCAGCCGCCGCAGCCACGTGGCGCGGCGCGAGCGACTGGCGGCAACGGGGGTATCTTCGCTTATGCTTGACCGTATCGATGCACCGGTGGGGTTGGATATCGGTGCGATCGGGCCGGCAGAGATCGCGCTTTCCATCGCAGCCGCGATCGTCGCGCGATTCAATGGACAGAGTTGATAGAAACGATGGCCCTGCGGCGAAGGGGCTAATCTTGATGCCGAAGGCATTGCGCTATCAGTGATGCTCATGTTTCATTGCCACGGTTCCCGACCAGGGTCAGTCAATCAGCGGCGGACTAGGGGACGGCACGTTCCGGATAGGGGCGAGCGTTCGTTTCTGGCGTTACAGTTCTGCGCGGGCGGCTGGTTCTGCGCCGAAATACGGCTTGTACGTGGACTACGACCAGGCCGCTTTCAGACGGGAATCAGGGTAGAGTTGTCTGACGGCCGCGAGCCGTGCGGCCGATCAGCTATGTCGGTCGGTCGCCGGCCTGGACCACCCCCCGCCGGTGGCGCGGATCAACCCGACCGCGGCCTGCACCCGCCGCGTTTCGAGTGACAAAGCGGTTTCGCGCATCCTGAGCGCGGCCGTCTGCGCCGTCACCACGTCGAGATAGGTCGCCGCGCCCTTCACATAGCGGTTGAGCGCGATCGCCTGCGCCTGTTCGGCGTCGGCCGCTGCCCTTTCCTCCGCCGCCTGCTCGGTGCCGAGGTGGTTGAGCAAGGCGAGCTGATCCTCGACATCCTGGAACGCACCCAGCGATATCGCGCGATAGCGCGCGGTCGTCTCGGCCCATTCCGCACGTGCCGCCGCAAGCTGGGCATGGCGTTTCCCGCCGTCGAACAGGCTGAGCGCGATGCTGGGCCCGATCGACCAGAAGAGATTGGGCGCGGCGATCAGCCCGGCGAGCGCGGTATTCTGGAAGCCTCCCGATCCACCCAGGGTGATCGCGGGGAAGAAGGCCGCCTTCGCCACCCCGATCCGCGCATTGGCCGCCGCCATCTCGCGCTCG
>NZ_MKRR01000037.1:7885-8428 GCF_001897045.1 Sphingomonas sp. 66-10 | reverse complement strand
TCGCCGCTTCGGGCAGCGAGAAAGCCGAGGCGGGATTGCCGGTCAGGCTGGCGATGGCATGTTCGGTGAGCGCGCGAGCGGCGCGGACGTCTTCGGTCTGCGCGCGCGCCTCTTCCAGCAATGATCCGGCGCGCGCGGTATCGACCCCGGAGGCGATCCCGCCGGTGAAGCGGCGCTGCACCAGCTGATCCGCCTGGTTATAGGCCGCGACCGTCTGGCGGAGCAGCGCCAGCTCGCGATCCTGCCCGCGCAGCCGGATATAGGTCAGCGCGAGCTGGGTCTGCAGGCTGAGCCGGACATCGGCCATCAGATCGCGGCTCGCCTCCGCCTCGGCCTTGCCTGCGGCGACCGAATTGCGCACCCGGCCCCACAGATCGGGGTCGAAGTCGATCGATCCGCCGATCGTCTCAGCACCATAGAGATCGGGCTGATGCGCACCCCGCAACGGGCGGTTGTCCGACTGGCGGTTGCTGGTCAGATTGGCGCCGACGCCGATATGCGGTAGCCCGGCGGCGCGCGCCTCGCGCAGATCGGCGCGTGCGC
>NZ_MKRR01000037.1:7721-7787 GCF_001897045.1 Sphingomonas sp. 66-10 | reverse complement strand
GTCCGCGCCGCTCGCGCGCTCACCGAACATGCCATCGCCAGCCTGACCGGCAATCCCGCCTCGGCT
>NZ_MKRR01000037.1:0-7673 GCF_001897045.1 Sphingomonas sp. 66-10 | reverse complement strand
ACGCGCACCTCCGACGCGGACCAATTCGCCTTCGGCGAGCGAGTCCGGCGGATTATCGACGATCCTCTCTCCGGCGGAGAGCCCGGCGCGGATCTGTACCGTCTGCCCGCGATCGAGCCCGATCTGGACATGCCGCAGCCGGATATGCCCGCCCGCATCGACCGTCGCGACCTCGCTGCCCCCGGCGCGGAACAGGAGCACGCCCGACGGCACCTCGACCCCGCCGGCCTGTCCCGGCAGGTCGAATACCACGCGCGCAAAGCCGCCAGGCTTGAGGAGATTGCCGGGATTGTCGGCCTGCAGCTCGACCTGGAAGGCGCCGCTCTGTGCATCGACCGCGCCCGATGCGCCGGTGACATGCGCGGGGAAATTGCGGCCGGGGAAGGCGGGGACGGTCAGCGTCGCTGCCATGCCGGGGTGGATCGCGGCGGAATCGGCCTGCGGCACGCTGACATAGACGCGGATCCGCCGTGTATCGGCGACTGCGAACATCGGCTGTTGGGTGCCGCCGCTGCCGGGGCCGACGAGATCGCCGATATCGGCGTTGCGCGCTGTCACCACCCCGGCGAAGGGCGCGCGGACCACCGCGAAGGACTTCATCGCCTGCAACCGGCCGAGCGCGGCCTCCGCCTCCTTTACCGCGGCGAGGCGGACCGCAAGATCGCCGTTCTTTTCGTCGGCCTCCTGCTTGGAGACCGATGCGGTGGTGAGCAGGTCGTTCCAGCGCAATGCGGTGCTCCGCGCCAGCCCGGCATGCGCCCGCGCGCTGGCAACGGCGGCGCGCGCCTCGTTGATCTGCTGATCGAGCTCGGGGGTGTCGATCGTGCCGAGCGGGGTGCCCGCCGCTACTTCGGCGCCGATATCCTTCGCCCAGCCACGGACATAGCCCGAAACCCGCGCATAGAGCTTGGCCGCATTCCACGCCTGCATCGTGCCGGGAAGGTCGAGCGTATCGGCGGCGGTGTCGCCCTTCACCGTGATCAGATGGACGGTGGGGATCGACTGCACATCGGAGACATGCGTCGCGGTGTCGACATCGTGGCCGCGCGCCACCACCCCCGCAGCGACCACCCCGGCCGCGATCAGTGCAGCGACGATCCCCGCCCGCTTCAGCCCGCGCGGGGCCGCCGCCGGAATGGTCACATCATGCATGGATCGGTTCTCCGACAGGTTCGGGCGTGGCGGCCGCGTGCTCCTTGCGGCCGTGGACCATCGCAAAGACGACGGGGACGAAGACGAGCGTTGCGATCGTCGCGCAGATCAGCCCACCGATCACCGCGCGGCCGAGCGGGGCATTCTGCTCCCCGCCCTCGCCGAGGCCGAGTGCCATCGGCGCCATCCCGATGATCATCGCGAGTGCGGTCATCAGCACCGGGCGGAAGCGGGTCGCGCCGGCCTCGGCGGCGGCGCGCGAGGCATTGCCGCTGGCGGCGAGCCGTTCACGGGCGAAACTCACCACCAGCACCGAATTGGCGGTGGCGACGCCCATGCACATGATCGCGCCGGTCAGCGCCGGTACCGATAGCGGGGTATGGGTGGCGAACAGCATCCATACGATCCCGGCGAGCGCGGCGGGCAGCGCGGTCACGATCACGAACGGATCGAGCCAGCTCTGGAAATTGACGACGATGAGCAGGTAGATCAGCACGATCGCCCCGGCGAGCCCGATGAACAGCCCGGTGAAGGCGGTGTTCATCGTCTCGACCTGCCCGCGCAGTGCGACCTTCGCGCCCTTGGGCAGGGCGCCGTGGGTGGCATCGAGCACCTTCTGGATGTCCCCCGCCACCGCGCCGAGATCGCGACCCTGCGTCGTCGCATAGATGTCGAACACCGGCTGCACCGCATAATGCGACACCACCGCCGGGCTGATCTCGCGATGCAGCGTGCCGAGTGCGCCGAGCACCTGGAACGTCCCCGGCTTGGCGCCCGAGACCGGCAGGTTGGTGAGCTGCGCCATGCTCTCGGTGCGATATTGCGGCGCCTGCACCACGATCGGATAGGAAACGCCGTTCTTGGGGTTGAGCCAGAAGGTCGGCGCGATCTGGAAGCTGCCGGCGAGATCGACCGACAGGTTGCGCGTCACGTCATTCTCGGTGATCCCCAGCCGATCGGCCTGCGCGCGATCGACGTCGAAGCCGAGCTCGGGATAATTGTCCGCCTGTTGCACGCGGACGTCGGCGATGCCGGGGACGCGCGCGAGCCGCGCGGCGAGCATCCGCGCATAGGCCGCGCCACCCTTCACGTCCGGCCCGGCGATCTGCACGTCGATCGGGGCGGGGGCGCCGAAATTGAGAATCTGGCTGACGATATCGGCGGGCAGGAAGGAGAAGGTCGAGCCGGGGAAGGCGGCGGGCAGCGCGCGGCGCAAGGTGCGGGTGAAGCCGGCGGTCGGCGCATGGCCTTCCTTCAGCGTGATCATGATGTCGCCGTCCTGCGGGCCGACCCCGCCGGTGTTCGAATAAGCGCGGTTGATGCCGCTGACCGGCAGGCCGATATTGTCGACGATCGCGTCGAGTTGATCGGGAGGGACGATCTGGCGGATGCGATCCTCGATATGATCGAACAGCGCCGCGGTCTCCTCCAGCCGGGTGCCGACCGGCGCGCGGACGTGGAGGTTGATCTGGCCCGAATCGACCGTCGGGAAGAAGGTCCGCCCGAGCATCGGCGCGAGCGCGAACGACAGCAACACCACCGCCATGAAGCCGATCACGAACGGCTTGCGGCGCGCCAGTGCGAAGGCCAGCACCTCGACATAATAGCCGCGCACATGCTCGAAGCGGGTCTCGAAAGCGTGCTGGAAACGACGGAACGGATTGCGGGTTTGCGGGCGCCCGGCCTGCGCGTCGTGGCTCAGCATCACCTCGGCGGTGTGGGCGGTGGCGTGATCGCGCAGCAGGTAATTGCCCATCGTCGGGACGAGCGTGCGCGACAGGACGAACGAGGCGATCATCGCGAACACCACCGCCATCGCCATCGGCGCGAACAGGAAACCCGCGACCCCCGGCAGGAAGAACATCGGCAGGAAGGCGATGCAGATGCACAGCAAGGAGACGAACGCCGGGCCGACGATCTGCTCGGCGCCGTCGAGGATCGCCTGGCGCACGGATTTGCCTCGTTCGAGATGCCAGTTGATATTCTCGATCGTCACCGTCGCATCGTCGACGAGGATGCCGACCGCGAGTGCGAGCCCGCCCAAGGTCATGATGTTGAGCGTCTGCCCCGCCGCGGCGAGCCCGGCGACCGCGGCGAGCACGGCGAGCGGGATCGACGCGGCGATGATCACCGTCGAGCGCCACGAACCAAGGAACATCAGGATCATCAGGCTGGTCAGCGCGGCGGCGATCGCGCCCTCGCGCACCACCCCGGAGACCGCCGCCTTCACGAACAGCGACTGATCGGCGAGCAGGTCGATCTTGAGCGTCGGCGGCAGGGTTTCGCGCAATTTGGGCAGCACCGCCTTCACCTGATCGACGATCGCGATCGTCGAGGCCGAGCCGCTCTTGAGCACCGTCATCAGCACCGCGCGGCCCCCGTCGACGCGCACCGCATTGCGCTGCGGCGGCGATCCGTCTCGAACGTGCGCGACATCGCCGATCGTCACCGTCGCGCCGTCGACTGTTCTGATCGGCAGCCGGTTGAGATCGTCGATCGCCGAGGGGCTATTGTTGAGCTTGAGGTTATATTCATATTGCCCGATCTTGGCGGTGCCGGCGGGGACGATCTGGTTCTGCGCGGCGAGCGCGGCCGCAACGTCGGTCGCCGACAGGCGATGCGCGGCGAGCTGCGCCGGATCGAGATCGACCTGGATTTGCCGCTCCTTGCCGCCATAAGGCGAAGGGATCGCGGCGCCCTGCACCGAGGCCAGAGCGGGACGGATGAAATTCTGCCCAAGATCGAAAATCTTTTGCTCGGACAATCCCTTGCCGGATAATGCGAGCTGCAGGATCGGCACTGTCGAGGCATTGTAATTGAGGATCGTCGGCGGGGTGATGCCCGGCGGCATCTGCTTGAGCACGGTCTGCGACAAGGCGGTGACCTGCGCGGTCGCGGTGCGGATATCGACCCCCGGGCGGAAAAAGATCTTCACCACCGCGATCCCGGCGAGCGACTGGCTCTCGATATGATCGATGTCGTTGACCGAAGAAGAAAGCGAACGTTCGTAATAATATACGACCCGCCCGGCCATGTCCTCGGGCGGGAGGCCGCGATAGGTCCACACCGCGGCGATCACCGGGATCTTGATGTCGGGAAAGATGTCGGTCGGGGTACGGAACGCCGCCGCGCCGCCGAACAGGACGATCAGGATCGCCAGCACGACGAAGGTATAGGGCTTGCTGAGCGCGATCTTGACGAGCCGGAGCATGAAACGTCCCGTTCACCTGAAAAGGTTGCCGGTGACGCCATGACGAGGGGGGTGCCAGCGGGCGTCACCGACGGGGCGGCCTAATCCTCCTCAATCGGCGGTTTGGCGAGTGAAATGAATTTCACTCGGCCGGGGTGATGCGCGCGATCAGCCCCGGTTGCGCGTCGCGCAGATCGAGCCGCAGCCCGTGCGCACCGAGGATCGCGGACACCACGCTGAGCCCCAGCCCGGAGCCCGGCGCGCTGGCGGCGTTGCTGCCGCGGTGGAAGCGGCGCAACACCGCCTCGCGCTCGTCGGCGGCGATGCCCGGTCCGTCGTCCGCCACGTCGAGGTGCCAGCGCGCCGCATCGCCGCCGGTGGTGATGCGGACATGCCCGCCCGCGCGGCCGAATTTGATCGCATTGTCGACGAGGTTGCTGACCGCTTCGAACAGCAATTTCTCGTCGCCGTGAAGCGGCAGCGGATCGCAATCGAGCGACAGCGTGATGCCGCTGTCCTCGGCGAGCGGCTCGTACAAGTCGGCGACGCTCGCCGCGATCGCGCCGAGATCGACCGCCGCGAACCCCGCACGCCGGCTTCCCGCCTCGAGTTCGGAAATGCGCAGCAATGCGGCGAAGCGCTCGAGCACGGTATCGAGATCGTCGACCGCCTGGGTCAGCCGCGCGCGGTGATCGGGCGCCAGCGCATCGTCCTGCGCAATCCGGTGGAGATTGGCGCGCACGCGGGTAAGCGGGGTGCGCAGATCGTGTGCGATCGCATCGGTCACGCCCTTCACCTGCGCGATCGTGCGCCCGACATCCTCGACCATCGCGTTGACGGTATCGGCGAACTGATCGAGTTCGTCGTTCCGCCCGGCGAGCGGCATGCGGCGTTCGAGATGCCCTTCGGCAATCGCGCGGCTCGCCGCCTGCAGATCGCGCACGCGGCGCAGCGGCCCGAGGCTGAGCCCGATCGCGGTGGCCCCGACCCCGATCGCTATTGCCACGCCGCTCCACACCAATATCCCGAGCATCCGCACGCGCAGATCGCGGATCTGGGTGATGTCGCGCCCGACGAGCAGGGTTTCGCCGCGGTCGGTGCGTTTGGCGAGCAGCCGGATCGGGCCGATGCCGTGGCCCGCGTCCTCGATATCCGCCGGCTGGTCGTAACGCAGCGAGGACGGCATCCTGAGCATGCCCGCGACCGGTTCGCCGTCGCTGCCGAGCAGACCGTAATAATTGAGCCCCGACCCTGCGCGTTCGGTTTCGAGCTGGACGCGCGCGGGGAGTGCCTGCGGCGCGACCGCGAGCATCCGCCCCGCAAGATCGGCGAGGATACGGTCGCTGCGGTCGGTCAGTTCGCGGGCGGTGAGGAGGTAGATCGTGCCGGTGAGCAGCACGATGCCCGCGGCGAAGGTCGCGCCGAGCATAGCGGTGAGGCGAAAGGCGCTGGTGCGGCGGATATCCGCGAAGCGCAGCGGCTCAGCCAGCATCGAGCCGATAGCCTTCGCCTTTGATCGTCTGGATCGCCGAAGGCGCGCCGGGGCGATCGAGCTTCTTGCGCAGCCGCGCGATATGGACGTTGATCAGATTGGCGCCGGGATCGAAATAATAGCCCCACACCTGCTCGAAGATGATCCGCCGGCTGACCACCTCGCCCCGGTTGCGCATCAGGAATTCGAGCAGGCGAAATTCCATATGGAGCAGCCGGACGGCCTCGCCCGCGACATGCACGGTGCGCCGCACCAGATCGAGCTCGATATCGCCGGCGCGCAGCAGCATCGTATCCGCGCGATCGTGATGACGCCGGATCAGCACCTCGACACGCATCGCCATCTCATTGGGGGCGAAGGGTTTGATGAGATAATCGTCGCCCCCGGCGCGAAGCCCGGCGATCCGCTCGTCGACGTCGCTCAGCGCGCTGATCATCAGGACGGGGGTGGTGATGCGGCGCTCGCGCAGGATGCGCACCACCTCGAGCCCGTCGACCGCGGGGAGCATGCGGTCGAGCGTGATCGCGTCGAACCCTTCGCGGGTCGCGCGGTCGAGTCCGGTCGCCCCGTCGCGAGCGATCGTCACGTCATGGCCATGCCCGGCCAGTTCCGCGGCGATCTCGCGCGCGGTGCCTATGTCGTCCTCGATCACCAGGATGCGGGGCATGACGCGGGCATAAGCGTCGGAAACGCTCACGACAACGCTCTTGCGAGCACAGCGAATGCCGCACGCCCTCCATCGCGCGCGAGTGCGAGTGCAGATCGTATCGACACGGCAGCGATAATTGCCTTCATCCGCGAGCGACGATCGGCTGCGAGGGCGACAGCGAAACCGGTAAATCGCCGGAGGCTATAATTCGGCGTCGCGCGAAGCTTGCCGGAACGGGCTGCAAAGAACGGGGAAGAGCGACCACCATTAATCGTGACAGTATCCAGGCGGTGCGACCGATTGTGGGTGGGAAGAAGAATGGAAATTTAAGTTTCGAATGCCGTGATAGCAGCCGTTCTCTAACGGACAGAATAGAAAGCGTGAACCGCCCCGTGCACTTCCTCGTCGTAGTCGTAACTCATTCCGGATCGTTCTAATATGCGGCGAGATGCCGCGTTGCTTAGGAGCGCAAAACCGATTAGTCGTTCGGCTCTATTTTGATTCGCCCAACCGATCAGGGTTCTCGACGCCTCCAGAGCGTAGCCGCGCCCTTGGAAGTCGGGCTTTATCGCATATCCGATTTCTAATTCTTCATTGCTCCAACGGGACCAGCCAGCGCGACCAACGAAGGTGCCGTCTTCTAACGACAGCTTCCACTTACAAAAGCCCGACGCTTCCTGCTCAAAGATGAACGCCTCAAGCTTCTCTTGTACTTTCTCGACCGTCCACGCATCAGGTCCCCAAGGGTAGCCGCGCTGGATACGCTGATCGGCATGCAACTCATATAAAAGTGCGAAGTCGTTACGGTTCCATCGATCAAATCGGAGGCGGCTCGAGACGAGTTCGGGTCGATCGCAATGCGTTGCCGGCATAGCTTGCCGCTCCCTCCGGTTCTGAAAACTCTAGCAACTGGCTGAACGGCAGTAAATGGGGCGGCAGCGGCCGGCGGTGCCGGCTGACGTATTTACCCGGCCGAAGAGCTTGAGGTGGGTGGATACCTGCATAGCGGTTTTAGTGTAGATCGAACGCTATGCCTGCGGGTGATCGCATTCGATGGAAGTGGCAACGTCCGACCCGGTTCAAGTCGCTGTGCGTTCGGTGTTCAGCCGGCTCTCGGCAAAACGGCCGTTGTCGTTGCCCCCTAATTGCCTGACGAGGCCTCGCGGGTTTGGGTGATGTACTCGCGGGGT
>NZ_MKRR01000036.1:35549-37654 GCF_001897045.1 Sphingomonas sp. 66-10 | reverse complement strand
AGGGAAGTTAAACCCCGTTCGCGACGTCGAGGAAGTCGAGCATTTCGGTGGTGACCCAGCCGAAATGGTAATTGGCGACGAACAGCAGGAACAGCGCCGTCGCGACGATCGTCACGCGAAAGGCGATGCGGCCGATGCGGAATTCGTGCGGGGCGCTTTCGGCCTGTCCGGGCACGCGCTCCACCCCGGCTTCCTCGGCGGTCCTCACCCCGAACGGCAGCACGAGAAAGACCGAAAAGGCCCAGAACAGGACGTAGATCGCCAGCATCGACGTCCAGCGCATCGTCACACCTCCACGATGAGCACGTCGACCACCGGCTTCTTGCCGGTCCAGCGCGTCGCGACGCGGCGCACCGCGAGCCGCACGTCCTCACGCAGCCGCTCGCGATCGCGCGGGCCGGTGCGCACCGCTTCCGCCGCAGCCTCCTCGGCCTCGGCGATGAACGGCAGGCGCTCCTCCTCGACGGGCACGCCCTGGATACGGACCTGCGGCGTCCCCGCGAGCTTCCCGCCCTGCGTCGCGACCGCGACCGACATCTGGCCGTTGACCCCGAGCTTGCGGCGCTCGTTGATCGTCACCCCGTCCGCGGGGAGGATCACATCGCCGTCGAGCACCAGCCGCCCGACCGGCGCGTGCCCGATCTTGGTCGGCTCGCCCGGCGCCAGCCGCACGATATCGCCGTCGGTCTGCACCAAGGCGCGCGGCACGCCGAGCGACAGCCCGAACCGCGCCTGCTCCATCAGGTGGCGCATCTCTCCGTGGACCGGCAGCAGCAGCCCCGGCTTGAGCCACTCGTAGATCGCCGCCAGTTCGGGGCGGCCGGGGTGGCCGGAGACGTGCACATGCGCCTGCTTCTCGGTCACCATCTCCACCCCGCGCCCGGCGAGGATATTCTGGATGCGCCCGATCGCGACTTCGTTGCCGGGAATCTGCTTCGACGAGAAGATCACCGTATCGCCCGCATCGAGCGATACGGTGTGATTGCCCTCGGCGATCCGCGCGAGCGCGGCGCGCGCCTCGCCCTGCCCGCCGGTCGCGACGATCAGCACCTTGTCGCGCGGCAGCCGCATCGCGGTCTCGGGATCGACCGTCTCGGGGAAATCGCGCAGATAGCCGCACGATTGCGCGACGCGCAGGATGCGATCGAGCGAGCGACCCGTGACGCACAATTTGCGCCCCGTCTCTTTCGCCACCGCGCCGAGCGTCGAGAGCCGCGCCGCGTTCGACGCGAAAGTCGTCACCAGCACGCGCCCGCGCGCCTTGGCCACCGCCTCCGCCAGCCCGCGCCGCACCGAGCTTTCCGAGCCGGATTCGTCGGCGTTGAACACATTGGTCGAATCGCACACCAGCACGTCGATCCCCGCCTCGCCGATCGCGCGCAATTCCTTCTCGGTCGCGGGCTTGCCGATCACCGGCTTGGCGTCAAATTTCCAGTCGCCGGTGTGGAACACGCGGCCGTGCGGGGTGGTGATTTCGAGCGCATTCGCCTCGGGGATCGAATGCGCCATCGGCACGAAGCGCACATCGAACGGCCCGACCGACACGCGTTCGCGCGGCTCGACCACGCGCAGGTCCACGCGATCGGCGACGCGTTCCTCCTCCAGCTTGCCGCGGATCAGCCCGGCGGTGAACGGCGTCGCATAAAGTGGCACGCCGAGGTCCTCGGCGAGATAGGGCAGCGCGCCGATATGATCCTCATGCCCGTGGGTGATGAGGATGCCGACCAGCTCCTCGCGCCGCTCCTCGATGAACGAGAGATCGGGCAGCACCAGATCGATGCCGGGATAGCTGTGATCGGCGAAGGTCACCCCCATATCCACCATCACCCATTTTCCCTGGGTGCCGTAGAGGTTGACGTTCATGCCGATCTCGCCCGAACCGCCGAGCGCACAGAAAAGAAGTTCGTTTTTGGGAGTCATTGTATTCCTAAGTTGAGCCGCGGTCCTCTATCCCCGTTCGGGCTGAGCTTGTCGAAGCCCTGCACTTTCTCCGCGAGGAAGAAGGCAGCCCTTCGACAAGCTCAGGGCGAACGGATCAGATCCAATGACCGCCGGCGATTTTCACTGGATATGCGCGCGTTCCCACATGATCGCCAGCCCCTGAA
>NZ_MKRR01000036.1:24025-35534 GCF_001897045.1 Sphingomonas sp. 66-10 | reverse complement strand
GGTGGCGATCACCTTCACCGGGCGCCCCACCTCGGCCTTCATCCGCGCGACGAGCCCCTCGATCATCGCGATATAGCCCCAATAGATGCCGATGTTCATCTGATCGACGGTGTTGCGCCCGATCACGCTCAAATTGCCGCCCGGCGCCTCGATCGCGATGCGCGGCAGCTTGGCGGCGTTGTTGACAAGCGCGTCCAGCGACAGGTTGATGCCCGGCGCGATGATCCCGCCCTTGTATGCCCCGGTATAATCCGAGTGGTCGAAGGTGGTGGCGGTGCCGAAATCGATTACGATCAGATCGCCCTCGTGCAGCGCGTGCGCCGCGATCGTGTTGACCGCGCGGTCGGCGCCGAGCGAGCTCGGCTCGTCGACATCGATCGCGATGCCCCATTCGAGCGGCGGACGCCCGGCGATCAACGCGTCGCGGCCGAAATATTTGGTCGCCAGCACCTCCAGATTATGGAGCGCGCGCGGCACGACCGTGGAGATCGCCACGCCATCGACCTGCGACCGATCGAACCCCTCCAGCATCAGCAACTGATTGAGCCACACCGCATATTCATCCGCCGTGCGGCGCGGATCGGTGGCGATGCGCCAGCGCGCCTTGATCGTGCGCCCGTCGACCAAAGCGAAAACGACATTGGTGTTTCCGGCATCGACCGCCAGCAGCATGATCCTCTCCCCCTTTTAAACCAGGAAAACGTCGCCCGCGTGGATGGCACGGGTCGTGCCGTCCGCCAAGCGCAGGACGAGCGCACCGTCGGGCGCGAGCGTCTCGAATGTGCCGTCGAGGCTGGTGCCGTCGGCAAGCCGGGCGCGAAGCGGCGTGCCCGCCGGATGCGCCCGCTCGATCCAGCGCGCAACGATCGGCGCCAGCCCCTGCCCGCGCCAGATGCTCAGCCACGCGTCGACCATCGCCGCCAGTCGTTCGAGCAGTTCGGCCGGGGTGATCGCCGCGCCCTGTTCGGCGAGGCTGGTCGCGGCGCGGTCGGGCAGATCGGGGCAATGCGCGACATTGACCCCGATGCCGATCACCACGGCATCACCGACGCGTTCGAGCAGGATGCCGGAGATCTTGGTGCCGCCAATCAGCAGATCATTGGGCCATTTGAGCATCGTGCCGCGCGACACCAGCCGCGCGATCACTTCCTCCAGCGCCACCGCCGCAACCAGCGCGAGCGAGGCGGCCGGGGGATCGCCCGCGCGGAGGCGGACGAGATGGCTGGCGTAAAGGTTGCCGGCGGGCGAGTCCCACGCCCTGCCCTGCCGCCCGCGCCCGCTGAGCTGGCGCTCGGCGCGGAGCCAGATGCCGTCCTCGGCCCCGCCGGCGGCGAGGTCGAGGAGATCGGCATTGGTCGATCCCGTCTCCGCGACGGTAAGGATGCGGGTCAGAACAGCGCCTTTGCCGCCGCCATCGTCCAGGCGGTGAGCAGCGGGATCGCAAGATAGCCGAGCGGCGAGACGATCGCCGCAGTCGCCACGATCAGCCCGCCCTCCAGCCGGTCACCGGGGCCATATTCACCCGCCGGCTCGTCGAAGTACATCGTCTTGACGACGCGCAGGTAATAATAAGCGCCGATCACGCTGAAAGCGATACCGAACACCGCGAGCGGGAACAGCCCCGCCTGCACCGCGGCGTAGAACACCGCAAACTTCGCATAGAAGCCGAACAGCGGCGGGATGCCCGCGAGGCTGAACATGAACACAGCAAGCCCGAACGCCAGCGCCGGCCGCGTCCGCGAAAGGCCCGAGAGCGAGGCGATCGTCTCGATCGGCTGCCCGTCCGTATCGCGCATCTGCAGCACGACGAGGAACGAGCCGAGCGTCATCGCGATATAGATCGCCATATAGGTCAGCACCGCGGCGACGCCCTCGGGCGTGCCCGCAGCAAGCCCGATCAGCGCGAAGCCGACGTTGTTGATCGACGAATAAGCGAGCAGTCGCTTGATGTTCTGCTGCCCGATCGCCGCCACCGCACCGAGCAGGATCGAGGCGAGCGCAGCAAAGATCACGATCTGGCGCCACTGCTCCGCCGCCGGCCCCATCGCGGTGATCGCGACGCGCAGCGCGAGGCCGACCGCCGCCACCTTGGGCGCAGTCGCGAAGAAGGCGGTCACCGGGGTCGGTGCACCCTCATACACGTCCGGGGTCCACATGTGGAACGGCACGGCCGAGATCTTGAACGCGAGGCCCGCAAAGACGAACACCAGCCCGAACATCAGCCCCAGCGACTTGGTGCTGCCGGCGAGCGGCGCGGCGGCATAGGCCCCCGCGATCTCGTCGAACAGCGTCGAGCCGGTGAAGCCATAGACCAGGCTGATGCCGTAGAGCAGGATGCCGCTCGCCAACGCGCCGAGCACGAAATATTTCAGCCCCGCCTCGGCCGACCGCGCGTCGCGGCGCATGAAGCTCGCCAGCACATAAGCGGCGAGGCTCTGCAGTTCGAGCCCGACATAGAGCGTCAGCAGATCGGCGGCAGAGACCATGATCCCCATGCCGACCGCCGAAAGCAGGATCAGCACCGGATATTCGGGGCGCAGATCGTCCCCGGCGGTGCGCTGGAAGAAGCCCGGCGCGAGCAGGATCGCGACCGCCGCGGCGACATAGATCAATGTCTTGGCGAAGCCGGCGAAGGCGTCGGCGCGATACATGCCGTCGAACGCGCTGCCACCCGAAGTGGCCGGCCCGACCAGCGCGACGCACGCGCCGGCGAGCACCGCGACCGCGGCCCAGGAAATGGCGCGGGTCGCGTTCGGGCCGCTCCAGGCGGCAACCAGCATCAGCGCGAGCGCGCCCAGCGACAGCACCACCTCGGGCAGCGTCATCGCAAGTTGAGCGGCGTAGTTCATCAGTGCGCCTCCCCGTGCGCGGCGGTTTCGGCATGGGCGGCCGGGACGATACCGGTTCCCTTGGTCGGCAGCGAGTCACCCGCCGGCTTGGCGCGGTCGATGCGAGCGAGCAACGTCTGGGTATCCTTGCGCATCGGCGCGAGGAAGCTTTCCGGATAGACGCCCATCCACAGCACCACCGCGGCGATCGGCGCGAGCAGCCACATTTCACGCGACGACAGATCGGGCATCGCGCGCACGTCATCCGACTTGAGTTCGCCGAACACGACGCGGCGATAGAGGTACAGCATATAGGCTGCGCCGAGGATGATGCCGGTGGTGCACAGCAAGGTGATCGTGGTCGACACCTGATAGGTACCCATCAGGCTCAGCAATTCGCCGACGAAGTTGCTCGTGCCGGGCAACCCGACCGAAGCCATCGTGAACAGCATGAACAATGCGGCATAACGCGGCATGTTGATCGCGAGGCCACCGTAGCGCGAAATCTCGCGGGTGTGCAGCCGGTCGTAGATCACGCCGACGCACAGGAACAACGCGCCCGAGACGAGGCCATGCCCGAGCATGACCATCATCGCGCCCTCGATGCCCTGGGTGTTGAACGCGAACAGGCCGATCGTAACGATCGCCATATGCGCGACCGAGCTGTAGGCGATCAGCTTCTTCATGTCCGACTGCACCAGCGCGACGAGGCTGGTGTAGATCACCGCCACCGCCGAGAGCGCGAAAACCAGCCAGGTGAGCTGCGCCGAAGCCTCCGGGAACATCGGCAGCGAGAAGCGCAGGAAGCCGTATCCGCCGAGCTTCAACAACACGCCCGCCAGGATCACCGACCCGGCGGTCGGCGCCTGCACGTGCGCGTCGGGAAGCCAGGTGTGGACCGGCCACATCGGCATCTTCACCGCGAACGAGGCGAAGAACGCCAGCCACAGCCAGGTCTGCACATGCGGCGGGAAATCATAGGCCATCAGCGCCGGGATCGAGGGCGTCCCCGCGACGATGCTCATATAGAGCATCGCGATGAACATCACGACCGAGCCGTGCAGCGTGTACAGGAAGAACTTGTACGACGCGTAGATGCGGTTCGCCCCGCCCCAGATGCCGATGATCAGATACATCGGGATCAGGCCGGCTTCGAAGAAGATGTAGAACAGGAACAGATCCTGCGCCGCGAAGGTGCCGATCATCAGCACTTCGGTGAACAGGAACAGGCTCATATATTCCGGGACGCGCTTCTCGATCGCCTCCCACGAGGCGCCGATGCAGATCGGCATCAGGAACACCGAGAGCTCGATCAGCAGCAGCGCGAAGCCGTCGATGCCGAGCGACCAGCCGAACAGGCCGAAGACATGCTCATGATGCTCGACGAACTGCCATTGCGCGCCGCCGATATCGAAATTGAGCCACAGCAGGGCGCCGAGCGCGAGGTTGACCAATGTTGCGCCCAGCGCGAGCCAGCGCGCCTGGCTGGCGCCCAGGAACAGGCAGGCGACCGCAGCAAGCGCGGGCACCAGCAACATGACGGAGAGGATCGGAAAGCCGTTCATCTGCCCCACCTCAACCCGCGATGACCCAGGTGACCGCGGCGGTAAGCCCGATCAGCATGACGAACGCATAAGTGTAAACATACCCCGTCTGGACGCGCGCCGTAACGCGGCTGCCCTGCTGCACCACCCATGCCCAGCCGTTCGGCCCGAAGCGGTCGATCGTCCCCTCATCGCCCTTGTGCCACAGGAAGCGGCCGATCGCGAAAGCGGGGCGAACGAACAGCAGGTTGTACAGCTCGTCGAAATACCATTTGTTGTACACGAAATCGTACAACACCTCGAAAGTCGCGGTGAACCGCGCCGGGATGTCAGTCCGCACGAGATAGGCGAGCACCGCGCCGGCAAAGCCGAGCAGCATCACGACCGTCGCGGCGAGCTTCACCCACACCGGCACGCCGTGCATCTCGTGCATCAGATGCTCGTTGAAGGCGATCGACCCGCGCCAGAAGCCTTCGCCCGCGGTCGGCTCGATGAACCAGCCGTGGAACACGAAGCCGGCAAGCACCGCCCCCGTCGACAGCACGATCAGCGGGATCAGCATGTTGAGCGGGCTCTCGTGCGGGTGATAGCCCGCGGTGCCGGTCGCCAGTTCGTGTGCGCCCGCGTCGTGCGCGTGCGCTTCGGGCGCGGTATGCTCGTCCGCCGGATGATCGTGCGCGTGGCCGTGGCCGTGCGCATCGTGCACCGCGTGCTGGATATGCTCGGACTGGGCCCAGCGCGGCTTGCCCCAGAAGGTGAGGAACATCAGCCGCCACGAATAGAAGCTGGTGAGCAGCGCCGCGATCACCCCGGCCCAGAATGCGCCCGTTTGCTTGGCCGCCCACGATGCCTCGATGATCGCGTCCTTCGAATGGTAGCCGGCGAAGCCGCCGACGCCATAGATGCCGACCCCGGTGATCGCCAGCGTGCCGAGCAGCATCGCCCAGAAGGTGATCGGGATATGCTTCCTGAGGCCGCCGTAATAGCGCATGTCCTGCTCGTGGTGCATCGCGTGGATCACCGAGCCGGCACCGAGAAACAGCAGCGCCTTGAAGAAAGCGTGCGTGAACAGGTGGAACATCGCCGCGCCATAGGCGCCGACGCCCGCGGCGAAGAACATATAGCCGAGCTGCGAGCAGGTCGAATAAGCGATCACGCGCTTGATATCGTTCTGCGTCGTACCAATCGTCGCGGCGAAGAAGCAGGTCGCGGCGCCGACGATCGTCACGACATGCAGCGCGGTCGGCGAGGTTTCGAACATCGGCGACAGGCGGCAGACCATGAACACACCGGCGGTGACCATCGTCGCCGCGTGGATCAGCGCGCTGACCGGGGTCGGGCCTTCCATCGCGTCGGGGAGCCAGGTGTGGAGGCCGAGCTGCGCCGACTTGCCCATCGCGCCGACGAACAGCAGCAGGCACAGCACCGTCATCGTGTCGAAGCGATAGCCGAGGAACCCGATCGTCGCCCCCGCCATGCCCGGCGCCGCATGCAGGATCGCCGGGATCGAGACGGTATCGAACACCAGATAGGTGCCGAAAATGCCCAGCATGAAGCCGAGATCGCCGACGCGGTTGACGACGAACGCCTTGATCGCCGCGGCATTGGCGCTCGGCTTCTTGAACCAGAAACCGATCAGCAGATAGCTCGCGAGGCCGACGCCTTCCCAGCCGAAGAACATCTGGATCAGATTGTCCGCGGTCACCAGCATCAGCATCGCGAAGGTGAACAGCGACAGATAGGCGAAGAAGCGCGGCTGATCCGGGTCCTCCGCCATATAGCCCCAGCTATACAGATGGACGAGCGCGGAGACGCTGGTGATGACGACCAGCATCACCGAGGTGAGCGCATCGACGCGCAGCGCCCAGCTCACATCCATCGTGCCCGAGGTGATGAAGTGCAGCACCGGGGTGACGCTCTCGCTCAGCGAGCCGGTCATGAAGCCGATGAAGATCGGCCACGACAAGGCGCACGAGACGAACAGCGCGCCCGTCGTCAGCGACTTGGCGACCGTATTGCCGAGTGCGCGATTGCCCAGCCCGGCGACCGCCGCCGCAACCAGCGGCAGGAAAACGATGAACAGGATAGAGATCACGATTTATCCCTTCATCCGGCTGGGATCATCGACCGAGATCGAGCCGCGGCCACGGAAGAAGATGACGAGAATGGCAAGGCCGATCGCGGCCTCGCCCGCCGCCACGGTCAGCACGAACATCGCGAACACCTGCCCGACCAGATCGTTGAGCGCTGCCGAAAAGGCGACGAGGTTGATGTTCACCGCGAGCAGGATCAGCTCGATCGCCATCAGGATGACGATGATGTTCTTGCGGTTGAGGAAAATCCCCAAGACGCCCATCGTGAACAGGATCGCCGCGACGACGAGATAGTGGATCAGGCCGATTGCGCCGTTCACAGCTGCACCCCCTGGCCCACTTCGGGCCGCATGTTGCGTGTTGCTTCCTCAGGCCGGCGAGCGACCTGACGCGCGATATTCTGCCCGCGGACGCCCTTGCGCTCGCGGTGGGTCAGCACGATCGCGCCGATCATCGCCACCAGCAGCACCAACCCCGCGCCCTCGAACACGAACAGATAGCGCGTGTAGAGCAGATTGCCGATCGCCTGGATGTTGGGGATCGCCGGATCGACCGGGGCGGCGCGCCGCGCGAGATCGATCCCGCCCGCGCTCCACGCGCCGATGCCGATGAAGATCTCGCACACCAGAGCCACCGCCAGCGCGAGCCCGAGCGCGGCATAGCGCACGAAGCCCGCCCGCATCTCCGCGAAGTCGATGTCGAGCATCATGACGACGAACAGGAACAGCACCGCGACCGCGCCGACATAGACGATGACGAGCAGCATCGCGATGAACTCCGCCCCCACCAGCACCATCAGCCCGGCGGCGTTGAAGAACGCGAGGATCAGCCACAGCACCGAATGCACCGGGTTGCGCGACGAGATCGTCATCGCGCCCGAAAGCAGCACGACGATCGCGAACAAATAGAAGGCGAAGGCCTGTATCATGCCTCGACGAGCCCCCCGAGAGACCGTTCGGGCTGAGCCTGTCGAAGCCCTGCCCTTACTAAGGAAGAAAAGTACAGCCCTTCGACAAGCTCAGGGCGAACGGCGAAAAATCGACGGTGCGCGCGCATTATCGATACGCCGCATCGGCGGCAAGGTTGGCCGCGATCGCGCGTTCCCACCGGTCGCCGTTGTCGAGCAGCTTCGCCTTGTCGTAGATCAGTTCCTCGCGCGTCTCGGTGGCGAATTCGTAATTCGGCCCCTCGACGATCGCATCGACCGGGCATGCCTCCTGGCACAGGCCGCAATAGATGCACTTGGTCATATCGATGTCGTAGCGCGTCGTGCGGCGGCTGCCGTCGTCGCGCGGTTCGGCCTCGATCGTGATCGCCTGCGCGGGGCAGATCGCCTCGCACAATTTGCACGCGATGCACCGTTCCTCGCCGTTGGGATAGCGGCGCAGCGCATGTTCGCCGCGGAAGCGCGGCGACACCGGATTGCGCTCGAACGGATAGTTGATCGTCGCCTTGGGCTTGAAGAAATACTTCAAGGTCAAAGCGTGCGCCTTCACGAACTCCCAGAGCGTGAAGGCCTTGACGGTCGATGCGATACCCATCGTCAGAACCCTACCCGCGTCCACATCAGGACGCCGGAAACGAGGAACACCCAGAACAGCGAGACCGGCAGGAACACCTTCCAGCCCAGCCGCATCAGCTGGTCATAGCGATAGCGCGGGACAGTCGCCTTCACCCAGCTGAACACGAAGAAGAAGAACAGGATCTTGGCGAACAGCCAGATGATCCCCGGCACGGCATAGAGCGGCGCCCAGTCGAGCGGCGGCAGATAGCCGCCCCAGAACAAGGTGGCGTTGAGCGTGCACATCAGGATCACATTGGCATATTCGCCGAGCCAGTAGAGCGCGAAGCTCATCGACGAATATTCGGTCTGATAGCCCGCGACGAGCTCGCTCTCCGCTTCGGTGAGGTCGAACGGCGCACGCTGCGTTTCGGCCAGCGACGAGATCAGGAACATCACCGCCATCGGGAACAGCAAGGGATTGAGGAAGAAGCCGTTGATCGGCGTCCCCAACACCCCGCGCTGCGCCTCGACGATCCCGCTGAGGTTGAACGTCCCAGCCCACAGCACGATCGAGATCAGGATGAAGCCGATCGCGACTTCGTAGCTGACCATCTGCGCCGCGGCGCGGATCGCCGAGAAGAAGGGATATTTCGAGTTGGACGACCAGCCCGCGAGGATGATCCCGTAGACGCCGAGCGAAGAGGCGGCGAGCACGTAGAGCAGCCCGACGTTGATGTCGGCCAGCACCACCCCGACCTGGAACGGCACCACCGCCCACACGATCAGCGCCACCGTGAAGGTGATGATCGGCGCGAGGATGAAGAGGCCGCGATTGGCCGCCGCCGGGACGATGGTTTCCTGGAGGAACACCTTGAGCCCGTCCGCGAACGACTGGAGCAGCCCGAACGGGCCAACCACGTTCGGCCCGCGGCGCAGCGCCATCGCCGCCCAGATCTTGCGATCGGCATAGATGATCATCGCCACCGCCAGCATCAGCGGCAATGCGATAACGAGGATGCCGACCAGCGTGGCGACGAACCACGCCCATTCATAGGGCAGGCCGACGAAGTTTTGGAAAAAGGCGGTCACGAACGATCCCCTTCGCCGCGGTTCGAGGCGATCATCTGATCAAGGCGCCACAGCAGCCCTGCACCGAAAAGAAACGCCACGACAGACGTGAGCGGCTGGATAAAGACAATCACGAACGCGCTGAATTTCGCCGAAAACGGTACGGTTTCCATGCCCAGCCGCGCGATTTCTTGCTGAGCGGCGACCGAAACCGCGACGGACGAAATATAAAAGATGACTGCGAATGCCGCCATGAGGCGTGGCATGACATGCATCAGCAAGTTGAAACTGGTCACTCCGCCGCCTCCGCGAAGGTCTCACCGTGGATCAGCTCGGCCGAGCAGCGCTGCATCGTCGGAGACGCGCGGCAGATCGCATTGGTGAGGTAGAAATCCTTGATCGGATAGCCCGCGAGCACGCCCTCCGCCTTGGCGGCGAGCGCCGGCGGGTTCCACGCGAATTTCGCCAGCCCGAGCGTCGCGAGATCGGGGCAATCGACCGCCATCGCCGCGCGCAATTCCTCGAGCGTGTCGAACGGCAGCGTCTTGCCGAGCTTCTCGGACAGAGCGCGCAGGATCGTCCAATCCTCGCGCGCGTCGCCCGGCGGGAACACCGCGCGCTCGCCGCGCTGGACGCGCCCTTCGAGATTGACCCAGGTGCCCGATTTCTCGGCATAGCTCGCGCCCGGCAGCACGACATCGGCATGATGCGCGCCGGCATCGCCGTGGTGGCCGATATAGACCTTGAACCCGCCGAACCTGGTGAAATCGCACTCGTCGGCGCCGAGGAAGAAGACCAGCTTCGCCGCGTGAAGGTCGGCGATCCCGCCCTTTTGCGCATAGCCGAGCATCAGCCCGCCCATCCGGCTCGCCGAGAAGTGGAGGACGTTATAGCCGTTCCACCCGTCCTTGATCAGCCCGAGCGTGTCGACCAGCGCCAGCGTCGCGCCCTGCGCGCCCTTCATCGCCGCGCCGCCGACGATCATCATCGGGCGCTGCGCCTTGGCGAAGGCATCGGTCACCGCCGCCGGCAGATTGCCGAGCACCGCCAGATCCGCGCCGAGCCATTCGACTTTATAGGTCAGATCGGTTTCGGGGCCGACCGCGAAGACCTTGGCACCCTTCTTGATCGCCTTGCGGATGCGGGTGTTCACCAGCGCGGCTTCCCAGCGCAGGTTGGTGCCGACCAGCAGGATCACGTCGGCGGTCTCGACCCCGGCGATCGTGCTGTTGAAATTGACCGCGGCGAGGCTGGACGTGTCATAGTCCATCCCGGTCTGCCGCCCTTCGAGCAGCGACGAGCCGAACGCCTTGGCGAGCGCCTTGCCCGCGAACAGCGTTTCGCAATCGGCGAGATCGCCCGAGACCACCGCCACGCTGTCGCCGACGGTCTTCGCGACGTCCGCGATTGCCGCGAACGCTTCGTCCCAGGTCGCCTCGACGAGCTTGCCGTCACGCCGCACGAACGGGCGATCGAGCCGGCGACGGACGAGCCCGTCGACCGCGTGACGCGTCTTGTCGGTCGCCCACTCCTCGTTGACGTCCTCGTTGATGCGCGGAACGCAGCGCAGCACCTGGCGGCCGCGGCTGTCGAGGCGGATGTTGGTGCCGACGGCGTCCATCACATCGATGGTCAGCGTCTTCTTGAGCTCCCACGGCCGCGCCTCGAAGGCATAGGGCTTGGAGGTCAGCGCGCCGACCGGGCACAGATCGACCACATTGCCCGAAAGCTCGCTGGTCACCGCTTCCTCCAGATAGGAGGTGATCTGCATATTCTCGCCGCGATAGATCGCGCCGATTTCCTCGACCCCGGCGACTTCCTCGGCAAAGCGGATGCAGCGCGTGCACTGGATGCAGCGCGTCATCACCGTCTTGACGATCGGCCCCATGTACTTCTCGGTCACCGCGCGCTTGTTTTCCTCGAAGCGCGAAGTGCCGCGGCCGTAGGCGACCGACTGGTCCTGCAGGTCGCACTCGCCGCCCTGATCGCAGATCGGGCAATCGAGCGGGTGGTTGATCAGCAGGAATTCCATCACGCCCTCGCGGGCGTTCTTCACCATCGGGGTGTTGGTGAAGATTTCCTGATTGTCCGCCGCCGGCAGCGCGCACGACGCCTGCGGCTTGGGCGGCCCCGGCTTCACCTCGACGAGGCACATGCGGCAATTGCCGGCGATCGAGAGCCGCTCATGATAGCAGAAGCGCGGGATCTCCTTGCCGGCAAGCTCACACGCCTGCAGCACGGTGGCGCCCGCGGGCACCTCGATCTCTACGCCGTCGACCTTGACCTTAGGCATTAGCTGCCTCGCACTGAGAATATGACAACGACCGCAAGGCCGACGAGAAGGAAGCAGAGCCCCAAGACAATACCAACCCGCTCCCAGCGGCGCTGGCGTTCCTCACCGGAAGGCCATAGCCAACCGAGCAGCTCAGCGAGAAGCTCCACGAAATCACTCCGCCGCCTCCTGCAAGGGGA
>NZ_MKRR01000036.1:16641-23999 GCF_001897045.1 Sphingomonas sp. 66-10 | reverse complement strand
AGGCCCTGGATCGGCCACGCCGCGGCATCGCCGAGCGCGCAGATCGTGTGACCTTCCACCTGCTTCGTCACCTGCTGGAGCATGTCGATTTCGCCGATATCGGCATCGCCGGTGCGCAGGCGTTCCATCACCCGCCACATCCAGCCGGTGCCCTCACGACACGGGGTGCACTGGCCACAGCTCTCATGCTTGTAGAAATAGGAGAGCCGGCTGATCGCGCGGACCACGTCGGTCGACTTGTCCATTACGATCACCGCCGCGGTGCCGAGCCCCGAGCCGACCGCCTTGAGCCCGTCGAAATCCATCGGGCAATCGATGATCTGCGACGCCGGCACCAGCGGCACCGAGGAGCCGCCCGGGATCACCGCGAGCAGATTGTCCCACCCGCCGCGGATCCCGCCGCAATGCTTCTCGATCAGCTCGCGGAAGCTGATCGACATCGCTTCCTCGACCACGCACGGCTTTTCGACATGGCCGCTGATCTGGAACAGCTTGGTGCCCTTGTTGTTCTCGTTGCCGAAGCTCGAGAACCACTCGGCGCCGCGCCGCAGGATCGTCGGGGCGACCGCGATCGATTCGACGTTGTTGACCGTCGTCGGGCAGCCGTAGAGCCCCGCGCCGGCCGGGAACGGCGGTTTGAGGCGCGGCTGGCCCTTCTTGCCCTCGAGGCTTTCGAGCATCGCGGTCTCTTCGCCGCAGATGTAGGCGCCCGCGCCGCGATGGACGAAGACGTCGAAGTCATAGCCCGAGCCGGCGGCGTTCTTGCCGATCAGCCCGGCGTCATACGCCTCGGCGACCGCGGCAAACAAAGTCTCCGCCTCGCGGATATATTCGCCGCGGATGTAGATATAGGCCGCCCGTGCGCGCATCGCGAAGCCCGCGACCAGCGCACCCTCGATCAGCTTGTGCGGATCGTGGCGGATGATCTCGCGGTCCTTGCACGAGCCCGGTTCGGATTCGTCGGCGTTGATGACGAGGAAGCTCGGCCGGTCGGCGCGCGGTTCCTTGGGCATGAAGCTCCACTTCATGCCGGTCGGGAAGCCCGCCCCGCCGCGCCCGCGCAGCCCCGAGGCCTTGATCACGTCGATGATCTTGTCCTGCCCGAGGGCGAGCAGCGCCTTGGTATCGTCCCAATCGCCCCGCTTGCGCGCGGCATCGAGCCGCCACGACTGATAGCCGTAGAGATTGGTGAAGATCCGGTCCTTGTCGGTCAATGAGGTGATCGCGCTCATGCCGCATTCCCCCATTCCGGCCGGTAATCGTGGTTCTCTTTGACCATCGCGGTCAGCGTGGTCGGGCCGCCGACGGGCTCGACGGTGTGGCGGCCGGGCTCCTGCGTCCCCGTCTTGGGGTGCTCGCCGCGCTCCAGCGCCTCGAGGATCGCGATCGTGCGATCGTAATCGAGATCCTCGTAATTATCGTCGTTGATCTGGACCATCGGGGCGGACGAGCAATTGCCCATGCATTCCACCTCGGTCAGCGTGAACAGGCCGTCGGGGGTCGTTTTGCCCTTGATCAGCCCCTTGTTCTTGCACGCAGCCATCACGTCGTCCGAGCCGCGCAGCATGCATGGCGTCGTGCCGCACACCTGGACGTGATAGCGACCGACCGGCGCGAGGTTGAACATCGTGTAGAAGGTCGCGACCTCGTAGACGCGCATATAGGGCACGCCGATCTCGCGCGCGACGAATTCGATCACCGGGATCGGCAGCCACCCTTGCGTCTGCGTCTCCGCGCCGACCTGCCGCTGGGCGAGATCGAGCAGCGGAATCGAGGCGGATTGCTCGCGCCCGGCCGGATAGCGCGCGAGCACCTCGTCGCGCTTCTTCTTGTTTTCATCGGTCCAGGCGAACGCGCCCCAGCGCGCGCGGACCTCTGCCTCGTCGGGGATTTCTGGAGCGTCAGCCATCAGCGATCACATTCACCAAAGACGACATCGATCGCGCCCAGGATGGCGGTCGTGTCGGCGAGCATGTGGCCCTTGCACATCATGTCCATCGCCTGAAGATGGCTGAAGGCAGTCGGGCGGATCTTGCAGCGATAGGGTTTGTTGCTGCCGTCGGCGACGAGATACACGCCGAATTCGCCCTTGGGGCTTTCGGTCGCGACATATACTTCGCCGGCGGGCACGTGATACCCTTCGGTGTAGAGCTTGAAGTGGTGGATGAGCGCTTCCATCGAACTCTTCATCTCACCGCGCTTGGGCGGCACCACCTTGCGGTCGAGCGAGGCGATCGGCCCGTCCGGCATTTCGTTGAGGCACTGGCGCATGATGCGCGCCGATTGGCGTACTTCCTCGACGCGGACCATGAACCGGTCGTAGCAATCGCCGCGCGTGCCGACCGGCACCTCAAAGTCCATCTTGGCATAGGCGTCGTAAGGCTGCGACTTGCGCAGATCCCAGGGAATGCCCGAACCGCGGATCATCGGGCCGGAGAAGCCCCATTTGATCGCATCGTCGCGCGAAACGACCGCAATATCGACGTTGCGCTGCTTGAAGATGCGGTTGTCGGCGACGAGGCTGATCGCATCCTCGAACAGACGCGGCAGCCGCGTGTCGAGCCAGTCGCCGATATCGGTGAGCAGCTTGAGCGGCACGTCCTGATGCACCCCACCGACACGGAAGTAATTGGAATGCATCCGCGCACCCGAGGCGCGCTCGAAGAAGTTCAGGCAATCCTCGCGGATTTCGAACAGCCACAGGTTCGGCGTCATCGCGCCGACGTCCATCACATGCGACCCGAGGTTGAGCATGTGATTGGAAATGCGGGTCAATTCGGCGAAGAAGGTGCGCAGGTACTGCGCGCGCGCCGGCACCTCCAAATCGAGCAATTTCTCGACCGCGAGGACGAAGCTGTGCTCCATCCCGAGCGGCGAGCAATAATCGAGCCGGTCGAAATAGGGCAAAGCCTGCGCATAGGTCTTATATTCGATCAGTTTTTCGGTGCCGCGGTGGAGCAGCCCGACGTGCGGATCGACGCGCTCGATGATCTCGCCGTCGAGCTCCATCACCAGACGCAGCACGCCGTGCGCCGCCGGATGCTGCGGGCCGAAGTTGATCGTGTAATTCTGGATCGCGACGTCCCCCGCGTCTGGGTGCGCGGCATCGGTGCGATGCAGCAGCTTGTCGAGCGCGGGATCGTCGATCAGGGTATCGGTCACTTGCCTTCTCCCTTGCCCTTCAAGACATCGGGATCCGCCGGCTTCGGCTTCGCATCGGGCTCGGCCTTGCCGACGCCGGTCTGCGCGGTCGAATCGGTCGTCTTCGGCGTCGTCGCGGTAGCCTTGGCGGTCTGCGCGGCATCGGCCTTCTGGATCTGGTCGGCGCTGAGCGGCGTCGGCGCGCCCTTCGCCTCGGGCAGCGCCCCCTTCTCGTCGCCGGGGAGGACGTATTCGGCGCCTTCCCACGGGCTCATGAAGTCGAAGGTGCGGAAATCCTGCGCCAGTTGCACCGGCTCATAGACGACGCGCTTCGCCTCTTCCGAATAACGCAGCTCGACGAACCCTGAGAGCGGGAAGTCCTTGCGCTGCGGGTGGCCGCGGAAGCCGTAATCGGTGAGGATGCGACGCAGATCGCGGTTGCCCGCGAACAGCACGCCATACATGTCGTACACTTCGCGCTCGAGCCAGCCGGCGACCGGCCAGATCCCGGTGACCGAGGGAACCGGGGTCTCCTCGCTCGCTGCGACATGGACGTGGATACGATGGTTGCGGGTCAGCGACAGCAGGCAATAGACCACCTCGAACCGCTCGGAGCGGTCGGGGAAATCCACCCCGGCGATTTCCATCAGCTGCTGATATTCGAGCCCCGGCGTGTCGCGCAGCGCGATCATCGCGTCGATCAGCCCGTCGCGCGTGACGAACAGCGCCACCTCGCCCACCGCGTCGCGCGTGTCGACCAACGCGGTGCCGAGCGCATCGCGCGCCGCGGCGATCGTCGCGCCGTTGAGATCGGCGGCATAAGCCGGTGCCGGCGCCCTCATCGCTCGATGCTCCCGCTGCGGCGGATCTTCCGCTGGAGCTGCATGATGCCGTAGAGCAAAGCCTCGGCGGTCGGCGGGCAGCCGGGGACATAGATGTCCACGGGCACGATCCGGTCGCAGCCGCGCACGACGCTGTAGCTATAATGATAATAGCCGCCGCCATTGGCGCACGAGCCCATCGAGATGACGTATTTCGGCTCCGACATCTGGTCGTAGACCTTGCGCAGCGCGGGGGCCATCTTGTTGCAGAGCGTGCCGGCGACGATCATCACGTCCGACTGGCGCGGGCTCGCGCGCGGCGCGGCGCCGAACCGTTCGAGATCGTAACGCGGCATGTTGACGTGGATCATCTCGACCGCGCAGCAGGCGAGACCGAAAGTCATCCACCACAGGCTGCCGGTGCGCGCCCATTGGAACAATTCCTCGGTCGAGGTGACGAGGAAGCCCTTGTCGGTCAGCTCGCCATTGAGACCGTCGAAAAAGCCCTGATCGGGCGGCACGATCGCCTGCCCGCTGGGATCATGCCGCAGTTCGACCGGGCCGCTGTGGAGGTTGGAAGACATGCTCATTCCCAATCCAACGCGCCTTTTTTCCAGGCATAGACGAGGCCGAGCGCAAGCTCGCCGATGAAGATCATCATGCTGATCCACGCGGTCCAGCCGAGCGTGAACACGCTGACCGCCCACGGATAGAGGAACGCGGCCTCCAGATCGAAGATGATGAACAGGATCGCGACGAGGTAGAAACGCACGTCGAATTGCGCGCGCGAATCCTCGAAGGCAGGGAAGCCGCACTCATATTCCGCCAGTTTTTCCGGCGTCGGATTGTGCGCGCCGGTGAGGCGCGCGACGATCATCGGGAGGAAGACGAACGCGCTGGACAGCACGAGCGCGACCCCGAGGAACATGAGGATCGGCAGATATTGCGACAGGTCGACCACTAGGCTCTCGCAGATGCGAAAATTGATGGGGGCGCTTTAGGCGGATGGGTCCGCACGGGCAAGCGCCGGAGGCATGAGAATGATTCGCAACTGAACGGTTTTGCAGGGATTTCCGGCGCCTGCTTGGCGTTAGCTACGAAAGAAAGGGGATAACGTTCCGTCGGTTGGTGACGGATCGGACCGATTCCCCGCCGTCACCGCCAATCCGTCATTCCCGCGAAGGCGGGAATCCATTCACTCGGACCTTCGCGATAGAGTCGCACCGACAGCGTTAATGGGTCCCCGCCTTCGCGGGAATGACGGGAGGTGGCTTAACGCAGCGCCCCGGCCACCAGCTTGTGCAGCTTGGAGTGCAGCGCATCGTTGGCGGCGAGATATTCGCTACGCTCGATCGCGCGATCGCCGCCGCGGAAATCGGTAACGAAGCCGCCGGCTTCCTTCACCAGCAGCATCCCGGCCGCGACGTCCCACACGTTGAGATCGCTTTCCCAGAAGGCATCGAACCGTCCTGCGGCGACCCACGCGAGATCGAGCGCGGCCGAGCCGAGCCGGCGAATCCCCGCGACCTGCGGTGCGATCGCGCCGAAGATCCGTGTCCATTGCACGAAATCGCCGTGACCGAGGAACGGGATGCCCGTCGCGACCAAAGCCTCGGACGGATCGCGCCGCGCCGAGACGCGCAGCCGCTCGGACTGGACCCAGGCGCCCCGCCCCTTCTCGGCCCAGAAGCTCTCGTCGGTCAGCGGCTGATAGACCAGGGCGGTGGTCACCTCGCGCTTGCCGTTGGCGAGCGGCTCCTCGACCGCGATCGAGATCGCGAAATGCGGGATGCCGTGGAGGAAGTTGGAGGTGCCGTCGAGCGGATCGACGATGAAGCGCGGCTTGCCGGGATCGCCGGCGACCTCGCCGCGCTCTTCCATCACGAAGCCCCAGTCGGGGCGCGCCTTGGACAGTTCCTCGTAGAGGGTCTGCTCGGCGCGCTTGTCGGCCATCGAGACGAAATCGGCCGGCCCCTTACGGCTCACCTGCAGCTGCTGGACCTCGTTGAAGTCGCGACGCAGCCGCGGCGCGGCCTTGCGCGCAGCGCGCTCGATGACGGTGAACAGGCCGGAATGGGAAGGCATTTCGATTACTCCACCCCAGCGAGGGGTCGGTTTCTATAACGTGTCGCTTCGCCGATAGCGAAAACTGTGTCCCCGCGAAGTGCCCCCATCAAAATAGTACTTTGACGGGAACCGAAGGCGGGGACCCAGACTGGGCTCCCGCCTTCGCGGGAGCACAAGGGGAGATATCAGTCCGCGCGCTTGACGTAGGTCTGCTCGTAGACGTCGACCACGATCCGCGTGCCGCTGGCGATATGCGGCGGCACCATGATGCGCACGCCATTGTCGAGGATCGCCGGCTTGTAGCTGGAGGAGGCGGTCTGCCCCTTCACCACCGCATCGGCCTCGACGATCGTCGCTTCGACCTGGTTGGGAAGCTGGACCGAGATCGGCTTTTCCTCGTGCAATTCCATCACCACGTCCATCCCGTCCTGCAGGAAGGCGGCGGCGTCGCCGAGCAGGTCGCGCGGCAGCGTCACCTGGTCGTAGGTGTCCTTGTCCATGAAGACGAGGCCGTCGCCGTCGGCGAACAGGAACTGGAAGTCCTTGGTATCGAGCCGCACGCGCTCGACCGTCTCGGCCGAACGGAAGCGGACGTTGGTCTTGCGGCCGTCGATGAGGTTCTTCATCTCGACCTGCATATAGGCGCCGCCCTTGCCGGGCTGGGTGTGCTGGATCTTGACCGCACGCCAGATGCCGCCTTCATATTCGATGATATTGCCGGGACGGATGTCCACGCCGCTGATCTTCATGGTTCTTGACCTGCTGGAAAGAGCGATCAGAGCCGCCGTCGGCTCCGGTGGCGCGCGTCTAGCGGCGCGGGCGCGATCCGGCAAGATGCTGGCGATCGAGCCCCCTTCCCCGTTCGGGCTGAGCCTGTCGAAGCCCTGCACTTTCTTCTGCGGAAGAAGGGCAGCCCTTCGACAAGCTCAGGGCGAACGGAGGTTGGGCCCGCTTCAGCGCCCGCCAAGCACCTCGGCAAAGGCGCGCACCGCCCCCGCCTCGTCCCCGCCCCACACCGCGTTGCTGACCGCGAGGAAATCCGCCCCTGCCTTGACCAGCGGCGCGGCATTGGCCGGGGTGATCCCGCCGATCGCGACCGAGGGCAGTTCGAACAGCGTCGACCACCACGACAGGATCACCGGCTCGGGGCGGTGCCGCACCTCCTTGGTCGAGGTGGGATAGAAAGCGCCGAACGCGACATAATCCGCCCCCGCCTCGCCCGCTTCCATCGCCAGATGCCGGCTGTCGTGGCAGGTCACGCCGATCTGCGCATTGGGGCCGAGCGCGGCGCGCGCCTCGCGCGGGTCGCCGTCCTCCTGCCCGAGATGG
>NZ_MKRR01000036.1:4544-16596 GCF_001897045.1 Sphingomonas sp. 66-10 | reverse complement strand
TCGACGCCCTTCACGCGGAACTGGAACGCCGCCACCGGTCCGGCGTCGAGCGCGCGCGCCAGCCGGTCGCCGAACCCGCCCGACACGTCGAGCGGCGAGATCAGATAGAGCTGGCACGGCGGGCGCTTGTCGTCGCGCACGAAGGCGGCGGCGAAATCGGGGTCGAGCGGGCCGAGCGGATCGTCTTCATCCATCACGCCGCCCTAGGGCGGATCGCGCGCAAGCAGAAGCCGGTTTTTCACCCACGCACTCACCGTCATGCCGGGCTCGACCCGGCATGACGAAAGAAACCGGATCAATCGCTTCCCCGCGCCCAGGCGCGCGCCGCCGCAAGCTCGTTCGTCCCGAAGGTGCGCAATTCGATCGGCAGCATCGCCCCCAAGGTCCGCGCGACCGGGCCGATCCAGCCCGAATCGGTCACCATCGCGCAGCGCCCGAAACGATCGAGATGGCCGAAGCTCCACTTCACCTCCTGCCACCACAAGGCCGGCGCGATCCCGCCGAAGGCGCGGACGATCTCGACCACATTGACCTTGCGATGCGTTGCGAACTGCGCCTCCAGCGTTGCCACCACGCGATCGTAATCCTCGCGCGAAATGGCGCCATCGACCACCAGCTCGACCAATCCGTCGTCCGCCACGTCAATCGTGAGCATCGTTCACCTCCTTACGCCGCCTCGGCCGCGATGCGCCGGATCGCGCGCTCATAGGCGGCCGGCTCCTGCGCGCCCTGGATGAGGTAACGCCCGTCGACGATGATCGACGGCACCGAGGTGATACCGTCCGTCCGCCAGCGCTCTTCCGCCGCCCGCACCTCCGCGGCCCGCGCATCGCCGGCGATCACCGCGTCCGCCCCGTCGAGCCCGGCGGCCTGCGCGGCCGCCGCCAGCACCGCGGGGTCGCCGGGATCGCGCCCGTCGGTGAAATAGGCGCGGAACAAGGCATGCGCGAGCGGCAACGCCTTCCCCTGCCCCGCCGCCCAGTCGATCAGGCGATGCGCGTCGAAGGTGTTGTAGATCCGCGCGCCGGGCCGCTGCGCCATGTCGAAACCGAGCCCGGCCGCCATCGTGCGGATCCGCTCGCGCACCTCGCCCCCGCTGCCCGCCGAGGCGCCGTATTTCTCGCGCAGATGCTCGCCGATATCCTGCCCGCCCGCCGGCATATCCGGGTTGAGCTCGAACGGCTGGAGCCGGATCACCGGGGTGACGACATCTCCGGTCGCCGCCAGCGCGCGCTCCAGCCCGAGCAGGCCGATCACGCACCACGGGCACACCACGTCCGAGATCACGTCGAAAGTCATCGTGCGGGTCATGGCGTGGCTCCGGCAAAGAGGTGGACCACAGCCAGCCCCTCGCCCTCCGCGGCGAGCAGCAAGCTGCGATGGCAGTGGCAGGGATCGCGCTCGAAGCACAGCAAGGCGGACGGGGTCTCGGCGATCAGGTCGCGCATCCGCGCCGCCGCTGCCTGTGCCTCGGGCAAGGCGAGCTGCGCATCATAGACCGCGCGCAAGGTCGCGACATCGCCCTTCTTCGCCGCGTCGCGCCCGGGTTTGGGGGTGCCGAGCGCCTTGAGGTGGACGTAATCGATATCGCGCGCCGCCAGTTCGGCGGCGAGCGGCGATTTGGAGAAGCCCGGCCGGCGCGACAGCGGCAGCGCGCGGACGTCGATCACGCGCCTGACCCCCGCCGCCTGCAGCGCGGCGAGGAATTCGGCCATCGTCGCGGCCTCATAGCCGATGGTGTAGACACGCGTCATCGCTTCCGCGCCAAGGTCGTGACGACACCCCAGGCGATCAATGCCTGCCCGCCGAAATAGGTCGGCCAGACCAAAAGGCGCGGCACGATGCTGTCCGCGAGCAGCCCCATCCGCGCGAAGATCAGCAGGTCCGACACCACGAACAGCCACGCCCCCAGCGCGACGAACCGCCGCGGAAAGCGCGACGCGGTCGCCGCCCCGGCCATCGCGCCGAGCCCGAGCGCATAGAGCGCGACCCCGGCGTCATGCGCCACCAGCCGCGCCACCGCGGCGACCGCCACCGCGGCGCAGGCGGTGAGCACCCATCCCGCGCCGTTGCGACGATAGAGTGCGACCGCGACGATATGCGCCGAAAGGAACGCCGCCGCGCCGGCGACCATCCCGGCCAGTTCGAGCAGCACGTCCCCGGTCGCGCCCAGCGCCATCACCGCCGCGATCATCCAGCCGTCGGTCGATCGCGCGCGCATCGCCGCCCATAAGGCGAGCAGCGCGACCCCGGCGCCCTTGAGCACCACCGCTCCCGGCCCGCTCCAATAGCCCAAGACAACGACCATATAGGCCGCCCCGGCGATCAACGCCGCGATGAATCCTCTCCCCATGCGGGCGACTGTAGCGCGGGTTCGCCGTGGCGCTAGTGGTCAGAACATAACGGATGAGTCCGGAAGAAATCCCCACCGTCATGCCGGTTGAAAAAGACTGGAACCATCCGTCTGAATCTATCCACTAGTGCCTGCCTCTGCCCCTTGGGTCCCCGCAACGGGGTTCTGGCGATCCGCGCGCCACCGGGCTAACGCCGGCCGCCATGACTCATCACATCCATATCGTCGGCGGCGGGCTCGCCGGTTCGGAGGCCGCGTGGCAGCTCGCCGAGGCGGGGTTTCGCGTGCGCCTGTCGGAAATGCGCGGCGGCGGCGACACGACCCCGGCGCACCAGAGCGACTCGCTCGCCGAACTCGTCTGCTCGAACAGCTTCCGCTCGGACGATGCCGAGAGCAATGCGGTCGGGCTGCTGCATCAGGAGATGCGCGCGCTCGGCTCGCTGATCATGCGCGCGGGCGACGCGCATCGCGTCCCCGCCGGCTCGGCGCTGGCGGTCGATCGCGACGGTTTCTCGGCGGGCGTGACCGAAGCGCTCGCCGCGCACCCCAATATCACGATCGTCCGCGAACGCGTCGACGCGCTGCCCGAGGGGCCGGCGATCATCGCCACCGGGCCGCTCACCGCGCCCGCGCTGGCCGAAGCGATCGGCGCCGAGACGGGGAAGGAATCGCTCGCCTTCTTCGACGCGATCGCGCCGATCGTCCACCGCGAGACGATCGACATGAGCGTCGCGTGGTTCCAGAGCCGCTGGGACAAGGGCGACGGCAAGGATTACATCAACTGCCCGCTCGACAAGGAGCAATATGCGGCGTTCGTCGCGGCGCTGCTCGCCGCCGAGAAGACCGAATATCGCGGCTGGGAGAATGTGCCCTATTTCGAGGGCTGCATGCCGATCGAGGTGATGGCCGAGCGCGGGCCGGAAACCCTGCGCTTCGGCCCGATGAAACCGGTCGGGCTCGACGATCCGCGCACCGGGCGCTGGCCTTATGCGGTGGTGCAGCTACGGCAGGACAATGCCACCGGCACCTTGTGGAACATCGTCGGTTTCCAGACCAAGTTGAAACACGCCGAGCAGGTGCGGCTGTTCCGCACGATCCCGGGGCTTGAACAGGCCGAATTCGCGCGGCTCGGCGGGCTGCACCGCAACACCTTCCTGCGCTCGCCAGAATTGCTCGACCCCGAATTGCGGCTCAAATCGCGCCCCGCGACCCGCTTCGCCGGACAGGTGACGGGGTGCGAGGGCTATATCGAGAGCGCCGCGGTCGGGCTGCTGGCGGGGCGTTTCGCCGCCGCCGAGCTCGCCGGAAAGCCGCTCGCCCCGCCGCCGGTCGAGACCGCGCTGGGGGCATTGCTCCACCATATCACCGGCGCCGCGGTGGCGGAGACCTATCAGCCGATGAACGTCAATTTCGGGCTGTTCCCGCCGATCGAGGGGCGCACGCGCAAGGCCGACCGCAAACGCATGTACACCGACCGCGCCCGCACCGCGCTGGCGGCGTGGATCGGGTAGCGGCGCGATCCGCCGCCACCCCCTGCGCGAGGCCGGGGCGACGGTGGGGGCGCAGGCCGGCGCCAGGCCGACCCGCGCGCGTCTTTCAGAATTGTGCGGTGAACCGGGCGTAAACGTAGCGCCCGTTGAACCCGAACGGCGAGAAATCGATATAGGGAAGGAAGGAATTTTCTTCCGGATAGAATCCGCCGTCCGGTCGCCTCCCGGTCGGACTGCGCGTCGGATAGACGTCGAAGACATTGTCTGCGCCGAGCGAGAAGGTCATATGCTTCTTGAAGGTGTAGCGAACCTCGACATCGGTGAGCCATCGCGGCTGCAGGAAGATGTCATCGGGGCCATAAGCGGTCAGGCTGGTCGGTTCATCCAGCGGCTCGGCCTCGGCTACCGCCACGACCTTGCCGTAACGCGTCGTTCGGGCGGTCAGCCCGAATACGCCGATCTCGCCATTGGCTGACAGCACGATCTTGTCGCGCGGCTGACCCTTCTCGAAACGCAGCCCCTCCTGCCGCCCGAACAGCGCCAGCCCCGGCACCGCCGCGAGCGGGCCGAGATTGTTGAGCCGTTTGTCGATCCTGTTGCTGGTATAATTATACGCTGCCGACAGCGACCAGCGGCCAGCTCCCCCGGCGTCGAATTGATAGCTGCCGACCACGTCGACCCCCTTGGTCGTGGTGTCGAGCCCGTTGATGAAGAACCGCGCGGCACCGACCGAGTTGAAGCCATTGGCATCGAGTATCGCCTTAATGGCTTCCTTCTGCTCGTCGGTTCCGGTGCCTTCGAAACCGAGGTTTTCGGTCAGGACGATGCGGTCCCTGATCCTGATGTGAAAAAAGTCCGCGGTCAGGCTGAACCCGCGGAACGGATTGAGCGCAATACCGGCCGAGATGTTGCGCGATTTCTCGGGCTTCAGCGGCTGCGCGCCGAGCGCGCGCGCGACCGGGCTGTCCACCCGGGTCGTGACGACGTTCACCAGCCCGGCCGCACTGGACAGGAAGGTCGAGGTGGCGCCGAAATATTGCTGGTGGAGCGAAGGCGCCCGGAAGCCGTTGGAAATCGCACCGCGCAGCGCGAGTTGCGGAATGAATTCGTAGCGCAAGGCGAGCTTGCCGTTCGCCGTGCTGCCGAAATCCGAATAACGCTCGAACCGGCCGGCGGCGGTGACCGTGAAGCCTCGGAAGGGATCGGTATCGAGCTCGAGATAGCCGGCGAAGCTGTTGCGGCTGGCGCTGACCTTCGCGAAGGCGGGAATGCCCTCGAAGCCCTGTTGGCCGACCGGCGCCGAACGGCCCGGGAAGGAACAGAGGCCAGTCGCCGCAGCATAGACGCCGTCCGCCGCCGCGCATTCCGCCGCGGTCGTCGCACGCGCCGGCAAGGTATAGGGCCCGGCGGCGTAGGATTCGAGCTGCCCCGGTCGCTCCTGGAAATTCTCGCGGCGATATTCGCCGCCGAACGCCAACGTCAGCGGTTTGGCGAAGCCGACCGCGAATTCGCGCGTCACATCGAGGTTGGCCGTGAACTGGCCGAAGCGGAGCCCGCCCGAATCGGTATTGCGTGGCGCGGTGGGGCCGAACGAGACGTTGATGCTGTTCTCGGTGCGATAGTCGATCCGGTTACGCCCATAGACCCCCGACAGATCGACCGACCATTGGCCGACTTCGCCCCTGACACCGATCGCCATCGAATAATCCGTATAATCGGATGCAATGAACGGCAGGAAGCCATTGGCGTAGATCGGGGCGAAATTGCCCTCGCTCGGCGCTTCCGAAGGCCTGAGTACCGAATAATCCCGGTTTCTCCTCGACCCTTGCAGGCGCCAGTTCGCCGCGGAGCGACCGTTGCGTTGCGAGAAGGTGCCGAAGGCATAGGCTTCCCAGTTCGCGCCGAGCGGCATCCCGGCGTTGACCGCGACGTTCCAGTCCTCGGTCTTCGGATCGCCATATTGGAAATTCAGCCGGTTGAAGGTGAGTTCGCGCGCGTCGAACGCCCCGTCCACGAGGTTGTAATTCTGGCGCAGATCGTATCCCGCGCGGTTGACGGTGTCGCGGTCGCGATACTCGCCGGTAACGTTGATGAAGCCCTGGCCGATCGGCACGCCGAGGTTCATCCCCAGCGTCCAGGTATCGCCGTCACTGCGCGACGGGCTGCCGCCAAGGTTGGCGGCCAGAAATTCGGGGTTGGCCGGATCGAAGAACGGCTGGCCGGCAGCATCGGTCTGCAGCCCGAGCACCTCGCGCACGCCGTCCAGCCGGGTGACATATTTGCCGTAGGTGACCGAGGCCTTGCCGCCATGATCGGCGGTCTTCAGCCGGATGTTGATCACCCCCGCGATCGCATCCGAGCCATATTGCGAGGCCGCGCCGTCACGCAGCACCTCGATCCGGTCGATCGCCAGGTTCGAGATGGTATTGAGATCGACCGCCGCCGAGCCGCGCCCGACGGTGCCGTTGATGTTGAGCAGCGCGGAAGTGTGGCGGCGCTTGCCGTTGACCAGCACCAATGTCTGGTCGGGCGACAGCCCGCGCAACGTCGCCGGCCGGATCACATCCGATGCGTCTGCAATCGACGGCCTCGGGAAGTTGAACGACGGGACCAGCGCATTCAGCACGGTGTTGGTCTCGCCCGAGCCGCCGGTGGTCAGCGCTTGGGAGCTGATCACATCAACCGGCACGGGCGAGTCTGCGACGGTGCGGTTCGCGGCACGCGTCCCGGTGACGATCACTTCCTCTCCGGGCAGCGGCTCCACCGCGGGCGCTTTCGACTCCTGCGCGGCCGCCGGAAACGCCAGAAAAGAAACGGAGAGCGCAAGCATCGTCGCATGCGAAATTCGCATCGAAATCCTCCCTAAAAATCTTGATAGATAATTACGACGAGGAAAATACTTTCCCGAAATGCAATATTATTGAAAAGATAATATAGTTTATTACTTATCGTGTTTTAGGAGATGAAATTATCTTCATAATGATGTTTTGGAGATCAAATCAGGAAGATTTATCTTCTCATGTGGATGATATTGTTCGTCATAGATAATGACGCGCGTCAGAATGGATTTGATCCAGATCAAATCGGATCAAATTATTGTATTATTCTTGTTTTTTAGTGCTTTAGCGCGCCGCTCACGGCCCACCGGCGGTGCGCGGTGGCTATTCCTCGCCGTCGGGCTGTGACGGCGCCGGGCAAACGCAGGCCGGTTTCGGCCGGCGCTTGGGCGCGGTGGTGGCGAATTCGGTGCGGTCGAGCGCGCCCGAGCGATCGCCATCGGCAGTGGCGAAGCGTGTCATCGTCTTGGCCGCCCATTCGTCGAACGACAACCGGCCGTCGCCGTCGCCGTCGAGTTTCGCGAAGGCCTTGCGCCGTGACGCGAGATATTCCTCGCGCACGACCCGGCCGTCGCGATCCTTGTCGTAGCGATCGAACCGCTTCTGCTCGCGGGTGCGCTCACTCGCTTCGGGCACGCCAGGCCGGTCGGCGTCGGCGATCTGCGGCCGGTCGGGCGCCGGCGGGAGCAACGGCTCGCGCGCCGCCTTGCCGTTGAACAACAGCCACCCCGCCGCGATCATCAACAGCGCGGCCACGCCGCCCAAAGCATAGCGCCACATCGTCTCGCCCCTCCCGCTGGAGGGGATAAGATCAGACTATCGGCCGCCAAGCCAGTGACGAAATAATCGCGCGGCGCGCCCGATACTTCCCGGGCGAGCGGCCGAATCGAGGTCGTCGCGCGCGAGCAAAGCCATCGCCGACAGCGGCCGCAACGCGCGCGGCCAGCGGCGATCGGTCAACCCGGCGAGCCGCGCCGCCGCCGACGCTTGCGCACGCGGATCGCGCAATGTGGCGAGCGCCCAGCCGGCGCCGGCATCGGCGAGGCGCGCATCGTCGCCGCCGAGCAACCGCGCGGCGAGCGCGAACAGCATCTCGCCGCGCTCGGCGGCATGCACCGCGAGCGCCGCCGCCGGATCGGAGTCGATCGCGAGCACCGCCTCCCACCCGTCGACGATCCGGCCGAGCGCGGCGCCGGCCACCCCGTGCGGCAGCAGGCCGGCGGCGATCGCGCGCAGGATCGGCTCGGCCGGCGCCGGCGCCGCGTCGAGCGCGACCAGCGCCTCATGCCACCAGGTCAGCCGCATCTGCCCGATCAGCGGATCGCGCGCCGCGCGGACGATCTCCCCCAGCCGATCGTCGAGCGCGAGCAGCGCCGCAAGCGCCGGCCGCATCGCCGCGGGGACATAGGACAGGACGATACGGCGCTCGATCGCGCGCGCCTCCATATCGGGCTGGCCGGGGGCTGGATCGGACGGTTCCATCGCTTCGCCGCGTGACCCCCCGCTCGATCGCCGTCAACCATGGCCTCGTGAGATTTTCTTAATGTTATCCGCATATCCGCCGATGGGGCCTGATCAGGGGTCGCGACCAGAGAATGGGACAGGAACAGCGAATGGCAACCCGGCGGCCGCACGTGCAGCGCCGCGCGGCAAGGCGGCGTGACATGCGTGCGCTTGCCCGCGAGCGGCGCGGCGCGTCGGTGATCGAATTCGCGATCGTGCTCGCCCCGGTCATCGCACTGATCGTCGCGATCGTGCAGACCGCCCTGGTATTCTTCGCCCAGCAGAATCTCGAAAGCACCGCCGAGCGCACCGCGCGCCAGCTCGTCACCGGCAGCGCGCAACGCACGTCGATGACCGCGACCAATTTCGGCAACACCGCATGCGCCAACCTGCCGTCGTTCATGAAATGCGCGAATTTGATGATCGACGTGCAGAACGTCAGCTCCTTCTCGGCGGTCAGCACCGCCGCGCCGAAACTGACCTTCGACGCCAACGGCAATGTCACCAACGCCTGGGCCTTCTCGCCCGGCGGCCCGGGCAGCATCGTCGTCATGCGCATGATGTATCGCCTGCCGGTGGTCCCCGCCCCGCTCGGCTTCAACCTGTCGAACATGACCAACGGGCAGCGGCTGCTGATCGCCACCTCGGTGTTCAAGACCGAACCCTACGGAAGCTGAGCGTGATCCCCGCCCTCCTCCATTTCTGGCATCGCCTGCGCGACGATCGGCGCGGGCTGGGTGCGGTGGAATTCGCGATCATCGCGCCGTTCCTGCTGCTGCTCTACCTCGGCGGCTATCAGCTGATGGACGCCACCTCCGCCTATCGCAAGGTGACCACCACCACGCGCACCCTGGCCGACGTGACGACGCAATTCACCGCGGTGCAAGCGAGCGACGTCGACAGCATCCTCGGCGCCGCCGGCGCGGTGATGACGCCCTATTCGGCAAGCAACACCACCACCCGCGTCTCCGAGATCGCGATCAGCGCGACGGGGATGCCGAGCGTCGTGTGGAGCCGCGCGAGCAGCGGCAACTTGCTCAAGACATCCGATCTGCTCGCCAATCCGACGACGCCGAACAACGTGGTCCCGGTGAAGCTCAGGATCGCCAGCACGAACCTCATCTTTGCCGAGGTGAGCTACTCCTACGTCCCGCCGGCGGGCGGCCAGTTGATCGGCCCGATCACCTTTCGTGACCAGATTTTCATGAACCCCCGCCGCTCCGTCGACATCCCCTGCACGGGCTGCTGATCCATGCCGATCCCATCGCTCCTCACCGGCCTGCGACATTTCCTCTCCCGGCTCCGCCGCCAGCGGTCCGGCAATGTGATGATGCTGTTCGCGCTGGCGGCGATCCCGATGGCCTTCGCCACCGGCATGGGCATCGACTATGCGCGGGCGGCCAGGCTTCGCACCAAGATGAACGCGCTGGCCGACGCCGCCGCGCTCGCCGGCGTCACCGCAACGATGATGAACAAGGACCAGACGACCGCGGTACAGACCGCGACCGACATGTTCAATTCGCAAGCGGCGCTGCTCAGCGGCGTGATCTATAATCCCGCGACATTGTCCGTCGTCCCCTCGCAACCCAACGGCCCCGGCTCGCGCACGATAACGGTGACTTATTCCGCGCAGTCGCAGAATGTGTTCGGCGGTATTCTCGGCATGGCGACGATCGCGATCGGCGGATCGTCCAGCGCGAACAACATGACCGCGCCGAACATCGATTTCTACATGCTGCTCGATACGTCGCCGTCGATGCTGTTGCCGGCGACTTCCGCCGGGCTAAGCTCGATGGTTGCCGCGACCAACGGCTGCGCTTTCGCCTGCCACCAGACCAACCTGACCTACGGCAGCAACAACACCGAGCTAGTGTGCGATAGCAGGAACAAAAATTGCAAGGATTTCTATACCGTTGCCGTGAACAACGGCATCGTCTTGCGAACCGATCTGCTCCACACCGCCGTTTCCAACCTGACCGATCTCGCGACGAGCACGTCATCGACCAACAAAGCGCAATATCGGATGGGGCTGTTTTCCTTCGACAAGACCTTCAAGCAATTATGGCCGACCACCGTATCACTGCCCAACGTCGATGCCAGCTTGTCCACCGTCAAGACGCATGTGACCGATGCCAAGATTCTGGTCTATTGTCAGAACAATTATTACCAGTGCAGCACTAACGACAACGACACCGCCACCAATTTCACCGCCGCGTTCAGCGGAATTCTCGGGGCGATGCCGCTCAAGGCCGGCAACGGAACCAATTACAACAATGACACGCCCCAGGCGGTAATGTTCCTGATTACCGACGGCATGTGGGACGAAAAGCGACCCGGCGGCCCCCCGGAGGGCCCGATTTCGACCGCTTCGTGCACCGCAATCAAGAATCGCGGTATCCGCATCGCGGTTCTCTACACCGAATATCTGCCCGATTCCGCGAGCGACGACTGGTCAAAGACCAATGTGAAGGCGCCGTATCTGTCGCCGGTCGACAAGATCAGCCCCCCGCTGCAGCAGTGCGCCTCCCCCGGCCTCTACTCCAAAGTGACGACTGACGGCGACATCTCCGGTGCGCTCGCACAATTGTTCCAGACCGCCGTCGCCACCGCCCGCCTGACCAACTGACGAAAAAAGCCGGCGGCGTCGCGATGACGCCGCCGGCCTCTGACGCCGTGCAGGCCACTCCGCCTTACTGGCGGTATGTCACCTTCTTCACCGCCGCGATGATCTTGTCGGCGGAGATCAGCGCAAGCTTTTCGAGGTTCGCCGCATAAGGCAGGGGGACATCCTCGTTGCACACGCGGACCACCGGGGCGTCGAGGTCGTCGAACCCCTCCTCCATGCAGATCGCGATAATCTCGCTGGCGATCGAGCAGGTCGGCCAGCCTTCCTCCGCCACCACCAGCCGGTTGGTCTTGGCGAGCGACGCCAGCACCGTCTGCTTGTCGAGCGGACGCAGGGTGCGCAGGTCGATCACCTCGGCGTCCACGCCTTCCTCGGCCAGCCGGTCGGCGGCTTCGAGCGCGAGCCCGACGCCGATCGAATAGCTGACGATCGTGACGTCCTTGCCCTCGCGCATGATCCGCGCCTTGCCGATCGGGAGCACCCAATCGTCGAGCTTGGGCACTTCGAAGGTGCGGCCGTAGAGCAGCTCGTTCTCAAGGAACACCACCGGGTCCTGCGAGCGGATCGCCGCCTTGAGCAGCCCCTTGGCGTCCGACGCGTCATAAGGCGCGATGACGATCAGCCCGGGGACGCTGGCATACCACGGCCCGTAATTCTGGCTGTGCTGCGCCGCGACGCGGCTCGCCGCGCCGTTGGGGCCGCGGAAGACGATCGGGCAACGCATCTGGCCGCCGGACATGTAATTGGTCTTGGCTGCCGAATTGACGATGTGATCGATCGCCTGCATCGCGAAGTTGAACGTCATGAACTCGACGATCGGCTTCAGCCCGCCCATCGCCGCGCCGGTGCCGACCCCGGCGAAGCCATATTCGGTGATCGGCGTATCGATCACGCGGCGGTCGCCAAATTCGTCGAGCAGCCCCTGAGTGACCTTGTACGCGCCCTGATATTGCGCGACTTCCTCGCCCATCACGAATACGCGGTCGTCGGCGCGCATTTCCTCGGCCATCGCGTCGCGCAGCGCCTCGCGCAGCGTCAACTTGACCATCTCGGTGCCCGCCGGGATTTCGGGATCGCGCACCTCGGCGTCATGCTTCGCCGCCTCGAACATCTGGCGCGCGCCGGTCTCGACCTTGTGCGGCACCGGCGTGCCGCTTTCCGCCGCCTGTTCCTGCACCTCGGGCTTTTCGGCGCGGGTGACGGGCTCGGGCTTCGGCGACGCGGCGGAAGCGTCCTCCCCCTC
>NZ_MKRR01000036.1:3298-4445 GCF_001897045.1 Sphingomonas sp. 66-10 | reverse complement strand
GGCGAGGATGTCGCCCGATTTCACCGTGTCGCCTTCCTTGACGAGCCATTTGGCGAGCGTGCCTTCCTCCATCGTGGGGGACAGCGCCGGCATTTTGATGTCGATCGCCATCTCAATAAGTCTCCACCAGCACGTCGGTATACAGCTCCTGCGGTTCGGGTTCGGGGGTGTTCTCCGCGAAATCGGCCGATTCGTTGACCTGGCGGCGGATTTCCGCCTCGACCGCCTTCAGCTCGTCTTCCTTGACGCCCTCGGCCTCGAGCAATTTCTTGACGTGCTCGATCGGGTCGGACTTGTCGCGCACCGACTGGACTTCCTCGCGGCTGCGATATTTCGCCGGGTCGGACATCGAATGGCCGCGATAGCGATAGGTCTTCATCTCGAGGATGATCGGCCCCTTGCCCGCACGCACCCACGCAAGCGCTTCCTCCGCCGCGCCGCGCGCCGCCAGCACGTCCATCCCGTCGACCTGCAGCCCGGGAATGCGGAAGCTTTCGCCGCGGCGATAAAGCTGGTCTTCGGACGACGCCCGGTTGACCGAGGTGCCCATCGCGTACTGGTTGTTCTCGATCACGAAGATCACCGGCAGCTTCCACAGCTCGGCCATGTTGAACGCTTCGTAGACCTGGCCCTGATTGGCCGCGCCGTCACCGAAATAGGCGAGGCACACCCCGCCGTCGCCGGAATATTTGTGCGCAAAGCCGAGCCCCGCGCCCAGCGACACCTGCGCGCCGACGATGCCGTGCCCGCCGTAGAATTTATGCTCGACGCTGAACATGTGCATCGAGCCGCCCTTGCCCTTGGAGATGCCGGCGGCGCGCCCGGTCAGCTCGGCCATCACGTCCTTGGGCGGGATGCCGCACAACAGCATGTGCCCGTGATCGCGATAGCCGGTGATCACGCTGTCTTTCTCGGTCAGCGCGGATTGCAACCCGACCGCGACCGCTTCCTGCCCGATATAGAGGTGGCAGAAGCCACCGATCAGCCCGAGGCCGTAAAGCTGCCCGGCCTTCTCCTCGAAGCGGCGGATCAGCAGCATGTCGTGATAGAATTTGAGCAGCTCCTCCTTCGACGCCGTGTAGAGCTGCGGCTCGGCCGGTCGCTCGCGATTGGGCGTCGGCGGGGGTGCGGTTTTGGTTCGTGCGTT
>NZ_MKRR01000036.1:2041-3290 GCF_001897045.1 Sphingomonas sp. 66-10 | reverse complement strand
AGCGGCGCGGCGCGCAATCCGCGGAGTGGCAAACTGACGAGGATCAGTGCTCAGTAACATTTGTGTCCCCGCGAAGGCGGGGACCCAGTCTGGCTCCCGCCTTCGCGGGAGCGCGAGCGGCGCCAGCGGCCGACCAGAGCGGCGATAGGCCAGCTATCGTCGACCGGACGACAAGCGGCGTTGCAGCGCGCTTCATCCTCCCCTAACCGGCGGAAAGATGGACCAGCCGATCCACCCCTTACGCATCGCCAATTTCCGCGCCTATTGGGGCTCGCGGCTGGCGGGAACGATCGGGACGACCGCGCAAGGCATCATCATCGGCTGGCAGGTGTACAGCATCGCCCGCCAGACGATGGACATCAAACAGGCCGCCTTTCTGCTCGGGATGATCGGCCTCGCGCAGTTCCTGCCGCTGTTTCTCCTCACCCCGTTCGTCGGGCTGGCGGCGGATTCGTTCGATCGGCGCTGGATCGTCCGCATCACCACCTCGCTGCTGGTCCTGATCGCCGCGATGCTCGGCGTGTTGACCTGGGCCGGGATGCTCGGGCTGCCGGCGCTGTTCGGCGCGGCGGTGCTGGTGGGGACGGCGCGCGCCTTTTCCGGCCCCGCTTATTCGGCGCTCGCCCCCAATCTCGTGCCGCGCGACAGCCTGCCGACCGCGATCGCGCTGTCGTCGATCGCGTGGCAGGTGGGGACGATCGCCGGGCCGAGCCTCGGCGGGCTGCTCTATGCGATCCACCCCGAGACCGCTTATGCCGCGGTCGCCGGGTTGCACCTCGTCGCGCTGATCGGCATCTTCCTGATCGGGCGCGTGCCGCAGCCGCTGGCCGAGAGCGACCGCCACCCGATCGCGCGCATTCTCGACGGCTTCGCTTATGTGAAGCGCAACCGGCTGGTGCAGGCGACGATCACGCTCGATCTGTTCGTCGTGTTGCTGGCAGGCGCGACCGCATTGCTGCCGATCTACGCGCGTGACATCCTCCACGTCGGCGCGAGCGGGCTCGGCGTGCTCGCCGCCGGGATGGGGATCGGCGCCGCGGCGACCGCCTTGTGGTTCTCGATCCGCCCGATGCGCCACAATGTCGGGGTGAAGATGCTCGCCGCGGTGATCGTCTTCGCGTTTGCGATCCTCGTTTTCGGGCTGTCGACCAGCTTCCCGCTCAGCCTCGCCGCGCTGATCGTCGCGGGCGGGGCGGATATGGTATCGGTCTATATCCGCAGTTCGCTGATCCAGCTCCACACCCCCGAT
>NZ_MKRR01000036.1:0-2009 GCF_001897045.1 Sphingomonas sp. 66-10 | reverse complement strand
CGCGGTGACGGTCGGCGGCGTCGCCGCGATTGTCATCACCCTGTTATGGGCGCGGCTCTATCCCGAGCTGAAGCTTGCAAAGACGTTCGATCCGCCCGAAATCCCCGCAACGACCCCGCAATACGGAGTAGCGCAGCCATGAAGGCCAATACGATCCTCGAAACGATCGGCAACACCCCGCACGTCCGCATCCAGCGGCTGTTCCCCGATGCCGAGGTGTGGGTCAAATCGGAGCGCTCGAACCCCGGCGGGTCGATCAAGGACCGTATCGCGCTGAGCATGATCGAGGCGGCCGAGCGCGACGGGCTGCTCAAGCCCGGCGGGACGATCATCGAGCCGACCAGCGGCAACACCGGGATCGGGCTGGCGATGGTCGCGGCGGTGAAGGGCTACAAGCTGATCCTCGTCATGCCCGACAGCATGAGCATCGAGCGCCGCCGGCTGATGCTGGCCTATGGCGCGACCTTCGATCTCACCCCGCGCGAAAAGGGCATGAAGGGCGCGATCGAGCGCGCGCTCGAGCTGGTGCGCGAAACCGACGGCGCATGGATGCCGCAGCAGTTCGACAACCCCGCCAATATCGCGGTCCATGCGCGCACCACCGCGCAGGAAATCCTGACCGACTTCGCCGATACGCCGATCGACGTGATCATCACCGGGGTCGGCACCGGCGGGCATATCACCGGGGTGGCGGAGACGCTCAAGAAGACGTGGCCCGACCTCAAGGTCTATGCGGTCGAGCCGATCGCCTCGCCGGTGATCAGCGGCGGCCAGCCGGGGCCGCACCCGATCCAGGGGATCGGCGCGGGGTTCATCCCGACCAATTTGCACACCCAGGCGATCGACGGCGCGATCACCGTGGAGGCCGAAGCCGCCAAGGAAATGGCACGCCGCGCCGCGCGCGAGGAAGGGCTGCTGGTCGGCATCTCCTCCGGCGCGACGCTCGCCGCGATCGCGCAGAAACTGCCCGAGCTGCCGGCCGGATCGCGGGTGCTCGGGTTTAATTATGACACCGGCGAGCGGTATCTGTCGGTGCCGGATTTCCTGCCCGAAGCCTGACGGCATAAGCCGTCGCCCCAGTGAAAGCTGGGGTCTCGCGCGGCAGGGGCTCCGCTTGCGGCCTGCGATCCCAGCTTTCGCTGGGATGACGGGCGGTGACTCGCGGGGGCGGCACGTCGTTCGACGGTCCGCCCGGCGTCCTCACGCCGCCCGGAACATCTCCGGCGGCAGCGCCATCACCGCATCCGCGCCGCCCTCGATCTGCCGCCGCAGCGAGCCCGCTTCGGGCAGCATCCGCTCGGCGAAGAAGCGCGCGGTGACGAGCTTGGCGTCGAGGAAGGCGGCATCGCCCTCGCCCGCCGCCTTGAGCTCGGCCGCCGCCTTGGCCATCCGCAGCCACATCAGCCCGACCGCGACCAGCCCGGTGAGGTGCATATAGGGCACCGCCCCCGCGCCGATATTGTTGGGGTTGGCGATATTGCCCATGAACCACATCGTCGCGGCCTGCATCTCGCCCAGCGCTTTTTCGAGCCGGCCTGCGAAATCGGCGGTCGCCGCGTCGCCCTTCGCCGCCGCGCATTCGCCGGCAACCATCGCGAAGAACGCCTGCATCGCACGGCCGCCGTTCATCGCCAGCTTGCGCCCGACGAGGTCCATCGCCTGCACCCCGTTGGTGCCCTCGTAGATCATCGCGATCCGCGCATCGCGGACATATTGCTCCATCCCCCATTCCTGGATGTAGCCGTGCCCGCCATAGACCTGCTGCGCGTTGGTGGCGATCTCATAGCCCTTGTCGGTGCCGACGCCCTTGATCACCGGGGTGAGCAGCCCGATCAGGTCGCTCGCCGCCTGCCGCTCCTCCTCGGTCTCGGCATGATCCTCGAGATCGACCTGCAGCCCGCCCCACAGGCACAAGGCGCGCAGTCCCTCGGTCCACGCCTTGGCATGCATCAGCATACGGCGCACATCGGGGTGGACGAACAGCACGTCGGCCTTTTCGGCCGGTTCGG
>NZ_MKRR01000035.1:0-2549 GCF_001897045.1 Sphingomonas sp. 66-10 | reverse complement strand
GGGGCCGCGCACCGATCACGAGATACGCCGCAACCTCGAACGCCAGATCGAGGCGGAACGCTGGACCAATCTCGACCGCCAGCTTGCCCGCGACGCCTATCGCACCGGCGTCATCGATCTCGCCCCGCATCCCGATCGCCACCCGGACGAATTCCACGCGATGAAGGTCGGCCGGCTGCGGAAGCTGGAGACACTCGGCCTTGCGGATCAGGTCGGCCCCGGCCAATGGGTCGTATCGGAGAGTGCCGAGGCGACGCTGCGCGAACTGGGCGAGCGTGGCGACATCATCAAACGCATTCATCGCGGCTTGACGGAACGCGGTATCGAGCGCGGCGCCGCCAGCTATGTGCTCGCCGGCGAGAGCCTCAACGATCCTGTCGTCGGCCGGCTGGTCGATCGTGGTCTCGACGATGAGCTGAAGGGCACGGCCTATGCCGTGGTCGATGGCACGGACGGACGAACCCATCACATCAAGTTACCCGACCTCGACGCGGCCGGCGATAGCGCGCCGGGCTCGATCGTCGAGCTGCGCAAATTCGACGACGCGCAGGGACGCAGACGGGTCGCGCTCGCCGTCCGCTCCGATCTCGACATCGAACGGCAGGTCCATGCGACCGGGGCCACCTGGCTCGACCGGCAAGCGATCGCCCGCGATCCCGTTCCGCTCGGCGGCGGCGGCTTCGGCGCCGAGGTGCGCCAGGCGATGGACCGTCGTGCCGAGCACCTCGTTGGTCAGGGCCTTGCCGAGCGGCAGACCCGCGGTGTCAGCTTCTCCCCCGGGCTGATCGACACGCTGCGGCAGCGCGAGGTCGACACCCTTGGCGAGAAGCTTGCGGCCGAGACCGGCCGGCAATTCTCGAAGGCCGCGACGGGCGAATATGTGGCCGGCACCTATCACCAGCGCTTTGCGCTCGCGTCGGGCCGCTTCGCCATGATCGACGACGGCCTCGGCTTCCAGCTCGTGCCCTGGTCGCCATCCCTCGAACGTCAGATCGGTCAGCACGTCTCCGGCGTGTCGCGCGGCGCCGGTGGCGTCGACTGGAGCTTCGGCCGCAACCGCGGGCTCGGCATGTAGCCCGATCAAGAAAGGAGTGCCCGCCATGTCGGCGACCAAAATCCTCTGGGGCCAGATCCTCACCGTCTTCCTGATCGTGCTCATGACAACCTGGGCGGCGACGCAGTGGACGGCCTATCGGCTCGGCTTTCAGCCCCAGCTTGGACTTCCGTGGTTCGAACTGGCCGGCTGGCCGATCTACTATCCGCCCGCCTTCTTCTGGTGGTGGTATTTCTACGATGCATATGCCCCGCCGATCTTCATCGAGGGCGCCTATATCGCCGCGTCAGGCGGCTTCATCTCCATCGCCGTCGCGATCGGCATGTCCGTCTGGCGGGCGCGCGAAGCCAAGAACGCCGAGACCTTCGGTTCCGCCCGATGGGCGATTGCCGGCGAAGTCCACGCCGCCGGCCTGCTGGGCGTGGACGGCGTCGTCCTAGGGAAGTTCGATCGCGACTATCTCCGCCATGACGGTCCCGAGCATGTGCTGTGCTTTGCACCCACCCGGTCCGGCAAGGGCGTCGGCCTGGTCGTGCCGTCACTGCTGACCTGGCCGGGCTCCGCCATCGTCCATGACATCAAGGGGGAGAACTGGACGCTCACCGCCGGCTATCGCGCCCGCCATGGCCGCGTGCTGCTGTTCGATCCGACCAATACGAAGTCGGCGGCCTACAACCCGCTGCTCGAGGTGCGCCGCGGCGAGTGGGAGGTCCGCGACGTCCAGAACATCGCCGACATCCTGGTCGACCCGGAAGGCTCGCTGGAGAAGCGAAACCACTGGGAGAAGACGAGCCACGCGCTGCTGGTCGGCGCGATCCTGCACGTCCTCTATGCCGAGGCCGACAAGACCCTGGCGGGCGTCGCCGGCTTCCTCTCCGACCCGAAGCGGCCGATCGAGTCGACGCTCGCCGCCATGATGAAGACGGCGCATCTCGGCGAGGCCGGGCCGCATCCGGTAATCGCCAGCGCCGCGCGCGAGCTGCTGAACAAATCCGACAATGAGCGGTCGGGCGTGCTGTCGACGGCCATGTCGTTCCTCGGCCTCTATCGTGACCCCGTCGTCGCCGAAGTCACACGCCGCTGCGACTGGCGCATCGTCGATATCGTCGGCGGAAAGCATCCGACCACACTCTATCTCGTTGTGCCGCCCTCGGACATCAACCGGACCAAGCCGCTGATCCGTCTGATCCTCAATCAGGTTGGCCGACGGCTGACCGAAGACCTGCAGGCGAAGAGCAACCGCCACCGGCTGCTGCTCATGCTCGACGAGTTTCCAGCCCTCGGCCGTCTCGACTTCTTCGAGAGCGCGCTCGCATTCATGGCGGGCTACGGCCTCAAGGCCTTCCTCATCGCCCAGTCGCTGAACCAGATCGAAAAGGCCTATGGGCCGAACAACTCGATCCTCGATAATTGCCATGTCCGCGTCAGCTTCGCGACCAATGACGAGCGGACCGCCAAACGTGTCTCGGACGCGCTCGGCACCGCGACCGAGATG
>NZ_MKRR01000034.1:9748-22101 GCF_001897045.1 Sphingomonas sp. 66-10 | reverse complement strand
TCTGCTCGCCGAGGCGCAATGCGAATGGCTCGTCTCATTGGGGCGGCGCAGCGCGGTCGAGCGGCTCGCGCATCTGTTCTGCGAACTGGTCGAGCGCATCGGCGCGGTCAATGCCGGGGGCATCGGGCGCTGCGAGATGCCGCTCACCCAGACCGACATGGCCGATATCACCGGGCTCACCCCGGTCCATGTCAACCGCACCCTCCAGCAGATGCGCCGCTCCGGACTGATCGAGCTCAAGTCACGCCAGCTCAAGCTGCGCGATTTCGCCAGGATCAAGAAGATCGCCTTCTTCCGGTCCAGTGTCGACAACCCGCCGCTCAAGAACAATCTCTCCGGCGCGCTGCGGTTGTTCCAGGGATTCCCCGCGGCGCAATCGCGGCTCGCCCAGGTGATGTCGGGCTAGCGCCGGCGAGCAGCCGCGGCGCGGCGGAGTTGCGCGAATTGATCGGGGGTCATCATCGGCATCGCCTCGATCAGCGCGACGATCTGCGCGATCTCGCGATCGGACGATATCTCGCCCCAGGCAGGCATGCCGGTCATCTTCACCCCGTCGTGGATCAGCGCATAGAGCTCGGCGTGCGACCAGCGCGCCGAGGCGTCGACCAGATAGGGCGGGGTCGGCAGCATCGCGCTCACCCAATATGCCCGCGCGATCCCCGGGCCGCCGTGGCAGGCGATACACCGTTGCTCGTAAAGCGCCGCGCCCGCGAGCAATGTCGCGCGATCGAGCGGCAAGCGCGGCACCTCGCGGCGCGCATGGCGGCGCACCGAGCTCAGCATCGTGCGGTGGATCGCCCAGGCGAGCAGCTTGGAATGCGGCTGATCGGCGCCGACGCGAAAGGCGATGCCCGAAAGGAACAAGGCGGCGACCAGCAGCGCGACCACGCCACAGGTCATCACCCCCAGAAACCACCCGGACACGATCGGTCGGAGAGGCGGCCGCATCACAGGCTCAATGCCGCCCGAGATAGGCGACGATGCCCTGGATCTCGCGATCGCCGAGCGCCTCCTGCGGCATCATATTGCCCGGCACCACCGTGCGTGGTGCCTTGAGATAGCGCGCAAGATTTGCAGGAGTATTTGGCAGCACCCCTGCGATCATCCGCCGGCGCGCATAATCGACCAACGGCGGCCCGACCCTGCCGTCGGCGCCCTGGATCCCCGAAATCCGGTGACACGATCCGCACGCATGCTGGGTCAGCGCGATCTGCCCGAGACGCGTGAAGGAGACCGCGCGATCCTGTTCGCGCGACGGATGGCAGGCAGCGACCGGAATCGCCAGCGCGACGAGCCACGCCGCGCCGCCGCGGCGATGCGCGGTCCCAAGGGCCGGTCTTTCCGTCATCGTCCTGACGGTGCGGCGGCCGCCGGGGCGTCTTGGCGCGCACGCATATCTGCCTCCTGCATCGGTCAACGCAGGAGCGAGGGCGCGGGTTTCTCGGCACCGTCGCTTCGTCCGCGCGATGCCGACGCCCGCCGCAAATCGCCACGTGGCGGGGATAGCCGCGCGCGCCGGTTCGTTCTGACCGATGACAAGGCGGCGCGACGCGCGCGCCGCGCTACCCGAAACGCGGAGGAACGAATATGGCGCGGATGACCAGCGACTTTTTCGTCGAGCGGCTCAAAAGCTGGGGCGTCCGCCGAATCTACGGCTATCCCGGCGACGGCATCAACGGCGTGCTCGGCGCGCTCCAGCGGGCGGAGAAGGACGGCGCCGGAATCGAATTCATCCAGGTGCGGCACGAAGAGATGGCCGCATTCATGGCCGCGGCGCATGCCAAATTCACCGGCGAACTCGGCGTCTGCCTTTCGACCGGCGGGCCGGGCGCGACGCATCTCGTCACCGGGCTCTACGACGCGAGGCTCGATCACGTGCCGGTGCTCGCGATCGCCGGACAGGCGGAGACGACCGTGCGCGGTGCGAGCTATCAGCAGGAACTCAACCTCGACCGGCTGTTCGCCGACGTCGCGGGCTATGTCCAGGAAGTCGCCGCCCCGGCGCAGGCGCGCCACGTGACCGATCGCGCGATCCGCATCGCGATCGCGCGCAACCAGGTGTGCGCGATCATCCTGCCGAAGGACGTGCAGGATTCGCCCTATGAGGAACCGCGGCAACAACATGGCTTCACCCGCTCCGGGCCGGGCTATGCCAGACCTTCGGTCGTGCCGCAGCCGGCCGACCTGCAGCGCGCCGCCGACATCCTCAACGCCGGCGAAAAGGTCGCGATCCTGATCGGCGCCGGCGCGCGCGGCGCCGCCGGCGAGGTGATCGAGATCGCCGACCGCGTCGGCGCCGGGGTCGCCAAGGCCTTGCTCGGCAAGGACGTGCTGCCCGACGATCTGCCGTTCGTCACCGGCGCGATCGGGCTGCTCGGCACCAAGCCCTCGTCCGACATGATGCGCGATTGCGATACATTGCTGCTGATCGGCACCGGTTTTCCCTGGGCGGAGTTTCTGCCCAAGGACGGGCAGGCGCGCGCGGTGCAGATCGATATCGACCCGGCGATGCTCGGATTGCGCTATCCGGTCGAGGTCAATCTTCATGGCGACGCGGCCGAGACGCTGCGCGCCTTGCTGCCGCTGATCGAGCGCAAGGCGGACACCGCGTGGCGCGAGACGATCGAGCAGGGCGTCGGCAAATGGTGGGAAACGCTCAGGGAGCGCGCGATGGCCGAGGCGCATCCGGTCAACCCGCAACGCGTGGTGTGGGAAATGTCGCCGCATCTGCCCGCCGATGCGATCGTCACCTCGGATTCGGGTTCATGCGCCAATTGGTATGCGCGCGACTATCGCGTGAAGGCGGGGCAACGCGCGTCGCTGTCGGGCGGGCTGGCCTCGATGGGGGCGGCGGTGCCCTATGCGATCGCGGCGAAATTCGCTTTCCCCGATCGCCCGGTGGTGGCGCTGGTCGGCGATGGCGCGATGCAGATGAACAATATGGCCGAGCTGATTACGGTGCAGAAATATTGGCGCCAGTGGCGCGACCCGCGCTTCATCGTCTGCGTGTTCAACAACGGCGATCTCAACGAAGTGACGTGGGAACAGCGCGTGATGGAGGGAAATCCGCGCTTTGCCGCCAGCCAGGCGCTGCCCAACGTGCCCTATGCCGAATTCGCCGAGCTGATCGGGCTGGCCGGGATCCACGTCGATCGCCCCGCGGCGCTCGACACCGCATGGCGTACCGCGCTCGAGGCGGAGCGGCCGACAGTGATCGAGGTGATGACCGATCCCAATGTCGCGCCCTTCCCGCCCCATCTGACGCTGGCGCAGGCCAAGGCGTTCATGAGCTCGCTCGCCAAGGGCGATCGCAGCACGGGGCAGATCCTTGCCGATACCGCCCGCCAATTGGTGATGGAAATCACCGGATAGGTGGTCAGCGCGAGCGCGCGAAACCGATGACGACCGCGAGCAGCATGAACGCGATCAGTTCCGCCGCGAGCGTGAGGCGCTGGCGGCGGTTTCGCGAGACGATCTTCCGTCGCGCCTGATCGGGGGTCATTCCATATCCGCCCAGCGTTCGCTGAACCGGCCGTGCAGCGCCGATCGGGTCAGCCGGGCGAATTCGCCGCGGTCGACATGGATCAGCGACCGATGATCGCCGGCCTCGAAATAGACGTCGGGCTGGTCCCACAAGCTGTCGTCGATGATCATCGGGATGCCGTAACCGACCCCCAGCGGCGGCACCGCGCCGACCGCGCAATCATAGAATACCTCCGCCAGTTCCTGCTCGTCCGCCAGCCGCGGCTTGCCGCCCGGCTCGTGGCGAAATTCTTCCAAGTCCACGCGGCGGTCGGACGGGAGGACCGCGAGCAGATATTCGTCGGGCGTATCGAGCAATACCGCCTTGGCGACCTGCTGCGGCGGGATCCGGCACAGCGTGGCGCTCTGCATCGCCGAAACGCTCGGGGGATGTTCCACCAGCGTATAATCGACGTCGAATATATCGAGATATTGGCGGAGCTTGGGTGCAATCGTCATCAAAACGTCTCCTTCGAGCACGTCCCCCTTTCGGGCGTTACCTTAGCCGATCACACCCCTTGCTTTAAATAATATAGATTGAATCCAACGAAGATCATCAAGGCGATCATCGCAATGATGACGAAGGCGGCGGTAAAGCCTCGCCTCATTCGACGCCTTCTGCGATTGTCATGCTGAATCATCGTTGCACCTCAATCGCGGAATAACGCGTCGATCGCCGAACTTCTCCAGCCAATATATTTCATAAACATATATTTACTTTGGATCGCCGCGCGGAACGGAGCGCGCGCGGCGGCAGTTGCCGGGAAATCGTCGCGATCGGAGTTCGCAGATCATGCGCGGGTATCTGCTCGGCCTTGTCGGCATTGCCGCATTACTATCGGCCTGCAACCGGGCGGATCGCGCCGCGGAAATCGCGGGGCCGGGCAATCAGGCGGGAATGGAGTCGATCGGCGACAATAAGAGCGCCGCGACGCCGCAATCTCCGTCCGATCAAGGCTCGTCCAGCGTCGCGAGATAATCGGCGATCGCATCGGCCTGCGCCGGGGTGAGCCCCATATCGGGCATCGCGCCGCCCGGTTGGACCGCCTGCGGGTGAAGCAGGAAATGCCGCATATTGGCCGGGGTGTTGGGCAATCGCCCGGCCAGCGTCGTGCGCCGCGCGATCCCGGCGAGCGGCGGCCCGACCTGCCCGCGTGCGATCGCGACGCCGGGAACGGTGTGGCAAGCGGCGCATTGCGCGGCGATCAGCGCCCTGGACGCGGCATGGCGGTCCGCGTGGCGGTCGCAGGCTGCAAGCAGCGTCAGCGCCAGCAGGATCAGCCGAGGCATTGTGGCACCAGCAGAAAGGCGACCAGCGTGATCAATGTCGCCAGCGCGAAGCCGGCGCCGAGGCACATTCCCCAAAGGCCGATGAAGCGGGTGCGTTCCTCCGTCGCATCGCCACGCGCCGCGGCAAATCGGCGCCACGACATGACGCCGGCGAGCGCGGCGGCGAGCGCACACGTCACCAGCAGCGCGATCGCCGCGGCGTAGGTCCAGCGATAGCCGGGGAGCGGCGCGAGGCGCCGTTCGGTCTCGGGAAAGCACGGCCAGCTCGTCATCATCGCGCCGACGCACAATTGCACCAGCCAGGCGATCGGCCCCGTACAGAGCAATAGCGACGCGCGCAGCCCGCTCATCGCGCGAAGCCGAGATAGGGGGTGAGGTAATAAGTCGCGAAGACCAACAGCCACACCGCGTCGACGAAATGCCAGTAGAGCACCCCCGCCGACACAACGATCCGTCGCCGCGGCGAGAAGAAATCGAGTGCGACCCACAAGGCGAGCATCGCAAGGATCACCAGCCCCGCGACGACATGCGCCATATGGAATCCGGTGGTGGTGAAATAGAGCGCGGCATAGCTCGACGTGCCGAGGCGGTAGGGTTTGATCGACCATTCATAGACCTGCACCGCCGCAAATCCCGCGCCCATCACGAACGCGCCGATCAGCCCGGTCAGCGCCTCCGCGCGACGGCCGCGCTCGACGCCCTTCTCGCCGATCCACGCCACGAGGCTGGAACTCAGCAACAGCAAGGTGTTGGGAAGCGCGGGCCACAGCTTCGGCGCCGGTTCGAGCAGCCAACCGGGGCGAGCGCTCGCTGCGGCATAGAAATAGGCAAACAGCAGATAGACAAACAGCGCCGCTTCGCTCGCGATCAGCGCGCCGACCCCCCATTGCCCGAGCCCGCGGCGCCCGACCGGACCGACCGGCAGCGGACCGGGCGCGGCGGGCATCGCGTCAGCCATGCGCCGGCTCGCGTTCGAGCAATCGGCGTTGCGGCCATAGCCACAGGATCAGCGCGCCGAGCACGAGCAGCGCCCCCAGCGCGATCGCGAGCCACAGCTTGAGCAGCAGCGCGACGAACAATATCCCCAGCGCCACCGCGAGCAGCAGCGGCGCCCAGCTGTCGCACGGCATCTCGACGATCCGATCGGGGATCGCGTCGAGCGGGGTGGTGGTGACCGTCTCCTTCCCGGTATCGAGCATCATGCCGCGCGTGATCGTGCTCCGCGGGGTGTTTTCGTCGAGCGCCTCCTCCCACAAGGGATGACGCGACGCGATCGTCGGGATCACCGCGAAATTATACGGCGCCGGCGGCGACGGCAGCGCCCATTCGAGCGTCGACCCACCCCACGGATCGGCCGGCGCGAGCGCCCCCGCGCGCCAGCTTTTGGCGACATTGACGAAGAACAAAAGCACCCCGATCGCGAAGGCGAAGCTGCCGATCGTCGTGATCATGTTGAGCGCCGACCAGCCCATCTCCGCGGGATAGGTCCACACCCGGCGCGGCATCCCGAACAGCCCGATCAGATGCATCGGCAGGAAACCGAGGTTGAAGCCGAGGAACATCGTCCAGAAGTTCCAGCGCCCGAGCCGCTCGTCCATCATCCGGCCGGTCAATTTGGGAAACCAGAAATAGGTCGCGCCGACGACGGGGAAGACGTTGATCCCGATCAGCACATAATGGAGATGCGCGACGACGAAATACGTGTCGGTGAGCTGCCAGTCGACCGGGACGCTCGCGGTCATGAACCCCGAAACCCCACCGATCACGAACAGCAGGATCATCGCGGCGAAGAACAGGAAGGCGGTCGATCTCACCGGCCGCCCGGTCCAGATCGTCGCCAGCCAGGCGAAGACCGCGACCGCGCTGGGCACCGTGATGACGATCGACGCGCCCGAAAAGAAGCTCAGCGACAGCCCCGGCAGCCCGGTCGCGAACATATGATGCACCCACACCCCGAAGCCGAGGATCATCGTCGCGACGGTGGAAAGCGCGACCAGCGAATAGCCGACCAGCGGGCGGCGGCAGAATACCGGCAGCCCGTCCGATACCATCCCCATCGCCGGAAGGACGATCGCATAGACCCAAGGGTGACCGAACAGCCAGAACAGATGCTGCCACAGCAACGGCTGCCCGCCCCCCGCCGGCCGGAAGAAGCTGGTGCCGAATTGCCGATCGAGCCACAACAGGAAGAAAGCGAGGCTCACCGCGGGCACCACGACCAGATTGGCGACGCTTGCGGTCAGCGTCCCCCAGATCAGGATCGGCAACCGGTCGATCGACATGCCGGGCGCGCGCATCTTGAATGCGGTGACGACGAAATTGGCGGCGCCGACCGCAGTGGAGATGCCGAGCAGCACCATCCCCAAAGCATAGAAATCCTGGTTGAGCCCGGGATTATACTGGCGCTCGGCATAAGGGACGTAGTTGAACCAGCCGTCATTGGGGCCGTTGCCGGTGAGAAAGCCGGTGTAGAGGAACAGAGCGGCGGCGAGATAGACCCAGTAACTGAACGCGTTGAGCCGCGGAAAAGCCATGTCGCGCGCGCCGAGCAGCAGCGGCCAGAGATAATTGGAGAAGCCCGACAGGACGGGGGACGAATAAAGGAAGATCATCGTCATCCCGTGCATCGAGAAGAAGATGTTGAACTGCTCGGGGGTCATCAGCCTGAGGTCGGGGCCGGCGAGCTGGAGCCGGATCGCCAGCGCCTCGACCCCGCCCAGCGCGAGCAGGACGAAGGCGGTAACGATGTAGCGGATGCCAATCTCCTTGTGGTCGACGGTGGTGAACCAGCCCTTCCACCCTGGCGCGGTCGCCCAGATCGCGTGAAGCCGCGCGCGCAATTCGGGGGTGTCGTCGCCGATCGCGGGGACACGCAGCGCCGCGGGGGTCATTTGAGTGTGACCAGATAGGTGAGCATATCGCCGAGCTGCTGCCCGGTGAGCTGCTGATCGGGCATCAGCGCGCCGGGCTTGCTCGCCTGCGGCGCCCGCACCCAGCCGGCGAGGCTGCCGCGCGTATTGGGCAGCGTGCCAGCGGCGATCAGCCGGCGGCTCATCAGATGCGTGAGATCGGGGGCGGTCGACCCCGCCGCCCTGGCGCCGCGCACCGCGTGGCACGAGGCGCAGTGGGATTGGAAAATGCGCGCACCGCGCTGCGCGGCGTCGCTCGACGGGGGCGGCGCGGTCTGCAGCTGCGCGCGGCGCCATCGTTCGAACGCCGCGGGTGGCTCGGCGACCACCTCGAACGCCATCTTGGCATGTTCGAGCCCGCAGAATTCGGCGCATTGCCCGCGATAGCGGCCGGGCACGTCGGCCGCGAGCCAGGTGAGGTTGGTCTGGCCGGGGATCGCATCGGTCTTACCCGAGAGCTGCGGCACCCAGAAACTGTGGATCACGTCGCCGCCGTGGAGCCGCACCAGCACCCGCGCGCCGGTGGCGATATGGATTTCGTTGGCGGTGACGAAGCGGTCGGCAGGATCGCGCGCGTCATAGCGCACTTCCCACCAATATTGCCGCGGGGTCACGTCGAGCACCAGCGCCGGCGATCGCGGTGGCCCCGCGACGCGGCCGAGCGCGGCCATCGTCCACACCAAGGTGACGATAAGCGGCAGCGCGCTCAGCACGAGCCCCCATTTGATCCACGCCAGTCCGTGATCGTCGCCCGCGACGATCGCCGTCGGAAGCGCGCGGCCACGCGGGTGCACGATCGCCGCGAGCAGCAACACCGCGACCACCATGCAGACGATCACCGACACCGCGAGCACGAACCAGGTGAGCGGGACGATCGCCGCCGCGCGCTCGCCCGCGCTGGTGAGATAGCCGAGCGGCGGCGCGCTCATGCCGCGGCGCGGTCCATCGCGCGCCACGTCGCGGCGAGCGAGCGCAGCGCCACCCACAGGAACAACAGGCACCCCGGCACCCACATCACCACCCCGCCAAGCTGCTGGTCGGCGAGCGGGGTCAGCCCCCAAGCCGTGGTGGTGAGATAATGCGGGCGGTACATCGGCCATGATGCGAGCGCGATCACCGCGCCGAGCAGCCCCATCTGCATCGACGCCACGACCCCGGCGGCCAGCGCCCGCGGGCCGTGCTGGCGCAGCAGCGCGGCCCATAACCAGATTCCGGTGCCGAACAGCGAGAGATGCATCAGCCAATAAGTCACCGGCGAGGCAAAGGTCGCCGCATAAGGCGCGGGCATGTGCCAGAACCACAAGGTGAGGAAGAATGTGACGCTCGCGCCCCACAAGCTCGCCGGGCGCCGCAACGCCGGCCGGTCGGGCAAGGCGCCGGCGATCAGCGGCGCGGCTGCGAGCAGCAGGATCATATGCTGTGCGACCCGCGCCGAGAACAGCGCCACCGAGAGCGCGCACAGTGGCGAGACCAAAGCGGCGGCGGCGATCGCCCAGCCAGCAGCGGCCGGCGCGACCGGGCGCGCGGCGCGGCGGTTAGCGACGATATGGAACGCGGCCAGCGCGAACAGCGCAGCGATCAGGACCGGATCGAGGTTGAACCGCCCGATCAGCGCGCCGGGGAGCGGCGGGGCGCCGCAATAGGACAGGCCCGGTGGCACGGCGCGGCCCGCGCTCAGGCCGGCACGTAATCGGCGTGGCGCGACCGCTCCTCCTCGAACGCCGCGAGCGCGGCATCGACCACCGCCTGATCCTGATCGGCCGTGCCGCCACTCGATCCGATCGCCCCGACCACCGCGTCGCCGAGCTTCACCGGCGCGCCGCCGCCGAGGATGACGATGCGGCCGTCATGGGTGTTCTGCACCCCGAACAGCGGCTTGCCCGGCGCGGCGAGCCGCGCGAGATCCTGCGTCGGCATGTCGAAGGCGCGCGCGGCGAATGCCTTGTGGATCGCGATATCGATCGCGCCGATCCACGCCCCGTCCATCCGCGCAAAAACGAGCAGATTGCCGCCGGCGTCGACCACCGCGATGGCCGACGGCACCTGAATCTGCGCTGCCTTGGCCTCCGCGGCCATCACCAGCCGGCGCGCGTCGCCGAGCGAAAGCGTATCGATGGTCATCACCATAGGGGCTCTCCTGTCAGCCCCCACCAACGCTTTGTCGCTGGCGCCCGATCCGCAGGGTTTGCGGGATTCTGGCGGTTTTAATTTAGGTTAGGACATCGCTGGCGCTGGCATCCCCCCTCCTTGTGCTCCCGCCTTCGCGGGGACACAAAGGGCTCCACCGTCGCCCACGTTATGGCAAATAGCCGAGCGTCGATCCGACCTAACGGATCGCCGCGCGGCGCGCCGCGTCGAGCGCCTTGGCGTGCTGGAGATGTCGGCGGACCACCGGCGCGATCGCCGCCGCCGCGGCCTTGAGCGGCGCGACATCGCCGTGCCGCGCATAATCCTTCATCAGCGACAGCGCGCGCTCATGCGCATCGATTTGCCCCGTCAGATAATCGCGATCGAAGTCCGCGCCCCTGCGCCGCCCGAGCTCGGCGAGCTTTTCCATCTGCTCGTTGGTCAGTTTCGGATCGGGGCTAATCGCTGGGGTCGCGCGCGCCGCGGCCGCCTTGATCGTCGCGGCCGAGCGGGTGTGCGCCGCGATCATCTCGCGCGCGAACGCCTTGAGCCTGGCCGACGCGGCATTGGCCCCGGCCAGCTTCGCCGCGGCGATCTCGAAGGCGTCGCTGCGCGCGGCGGTATCGGCGAAATCCTGCCCGTTGGGGGTACGCGCCAGCGCGTCCTTCATCGAATCCGCCGCATTGACCGCGCTGTTGCCGATGCTGGCGAGCACCGCCGCGGTGGCGTTGCTGGTGTCGTCGGTATTTTCCGCGACGCGCTGGTGGCAACCGACGAGCGCGAGCAGCGCGACCGGCAAAAGCGCCGCCCGCATGCTATACGGCCTGCGAATGAAGCGCGCTCGGCCGCGCGATCTCGCACAATACCTTGCCGGCGCGCGCCATATCGCCGTTGCCGGCAACGTCACTGAGCGAAAGGATGCCGACCAGCCTTTTGTCACGATCGACCACTGGCAGACGGCGGATCTGCATATCGGCCATATTGGCGAGCACGTCGCCGATATCGTCATCCTCGAAGCAATAGAGCACTTCGCTGCTCATCACCGCGCGGACCTTGGCATTGGGCTGAAGGCTCATGCCCACGCCGCGGATCGCGATGTCGCGATCGGTGACCATCCCGACCAGCCGGTCGTCGAGCGCCACCGGCAGAACCCCGGCATCGATCGTCGCCATCAGCACCGCGGCTTCCTCGATCGTTTCGTCGGGATCGATCAGCCGAACCTCGCGGGTCATGCAATCGCGCACCTGCATCTCGATACTCCTCGCCGGTTCGCCCTCGGTCTCGTGCGCGCGCGCGGCGTAGCGCCGCGCCAGATCGCGGTGCGCGGCATGCGCCTCGTCGCCGTCGGCATGCGCCGCGGCCGCGCGCTCGTCCGCCTCGCGCCGCTGCAGATAGGCGTGCTCGCCTTCGCGATTGCGATCGATAGTCATGGGTCACCTGTCTCCCCGTGACGCATTGGCCTGCAGCAACGCTACGAACGACCGCCGACGGCGGTTTCAACGCCCCGCGGGGCGATGTGACGAGCCGAGCCCTCCGCCCGACCGGACGCATCTCGCCACCGAACCAACCCGCGCGCCACGGGTTGGTTGTCGATCGGGCCGCGGAGCGAGGATGCGATGGCCGACGACATCACGATCGATGCGATTCACGCCGCCGAGACGCCGGGCGATATCGCGATCCACAATTACACGCTCAATTTCGGGCCGCAACACCCTTCGGCGCACGGCGTGCTGCGGCTGGTGATGGAGCTCGACGGCGAGGTGATCGAGCGGATCGATCCGCATATCGGGCTGCTCCACCGCGGCACCGAGAAACTGATCGAGTACAAGACCTATCTTCAGGCGCTGCCCTATCTCGACCGGCTCGATTACGTCTCCCCGCTCAACCAGGAGCACAGCTTCGTCCTCGCGATCGAGAAACTGCTCGACTTGGCGGTGCCGCCGCGCGGGCAATATCTGCGCGTGCTTTTCGCCGAACTGGCGCGAATTTCCAATCACCTGCTCGCGGTGGGCAGCCATATCTTCGACGTCGGCGCGATGACCCCCAATCTGTGGATGTTCGACCTGCGCGAGGATTGCGTCAATTTCCAGGAGCGCGTGTCGGGTGCGCGGATGCATGCCAATTGGTTCCGCCCCGGCGGGGTGCGTTATGACGCGCCGCCGAAATTGCTCGACGATATCGGCGTCTGGCTCGACACGCGGCTGCCGCGCTTGTTCGAGGATGCGTTGGCGCTGGTCGCGGACAATCGCATCTTCAAGGAACGCAATGTCGATATCGGCGTGGTCGGGCGCGACGATGCGATCGCCTGGGGCTTTTCGGGGCCGATGCTGCGTGCCTCCGGCGTGCCGTGGGATTTGCGCAAGGCGCAGCCCTATGACGTCTATGCCGCGATGGAATTCGACGTGCCGGTGGGGAGCCGGGGCGATTGCTATGACCGGATGATGGTGCGCGCCGAGGAAATCCGCCAATCGGCGCGGATCGTGCGGCAATGCCTCGACGCGCTGC
>NZ_MKRR01000034.1:3776-9651 GCF_001897045.1 Sphingomonas sp. 66-10 | reverse complement strand
AGCCCGAAGGGCGAGTTCGGCGTTTATCTGATCGCCGACGGCTCGAACCAGCCGTATCGCTGCAAGATCCGCCCGACCGGGTTCAGCCATCTGCAGGCGGTGGATTTCATGTCACGCGGGCATATGCTGGCCGACATCACCGCGATCCTCGGCTCGCTCGATATCGTGTTCGGCGAGATCGATCGCTGAGGGAACCGTTCGGCCCCGCGCGGGATTGATCATCGATCCTTCACCAAGCGGAGGCAAGCCGATGCCCGCGCGCGCTTATTGGCAGGGCCAGATCCGTCTGGCGCTCGTTTCGATCCCGGTGGAAATCTATTCCGCCACCAAGAGCGGCGCGGCGATCTCGTTCCGCCAGATCCACGAGCCCTCGGGCAAGCGCATCCATTATGAGAAAGTGGTCGACGGCATCGGCCCGGTCGACCCCGACGAGATCATGAAGGGGTTCGAGATCGCCAAGGGCGATTATGTCCTGCTCGACGAGGAGGAAATCGCCGGGGTCAAGCTGGAGAGCAAGCGCACGCTCGAGCTGACCCAGTTCGTCGATCTCGCCGATGTCGACGCGATCTATTACGACCGGCCTTATTATGTCGTCCCCGCCGACGATCTGGCCGACGAGGCGTTCATCGTGCTGCGCGAGGCGTTGCGCCGCGCGAAGAAGGTCGGGCTCGGCCAGCTCGCGCTGCGCGGGCGCGAATATGTCGTCGCGCTGAAGCCGTGCGGGCGCGGGATGGTGCTGGAAACGCTGCGCTATGCCGACGAGGTCAACAAGGCCGCGGGCTATTTCCGCGACATTCCCGATGCCAAGCCCGACGAGGATCTGCTCGATCTCGCCACCACGTTGATCGAGAAGAAATCGGGCAAGTTCGATGCGTCCGAATTCCACGATCGCTATGTCGACGCGCTGCGCGAGCTGATCGACCGCAAGCTCAAGTCGAAGACCGGCAAGGTCAGCCTCGATCTGGAGGAGGAACGCGCCCCGGCGCGTGGATCGAACGTGATCGATCTGATGGCGGCGCTCAAGAAGTCGCTCGACCGCCCCGCCGCGCCCGCCGCCAAATCCGCGACCTCGGCCGCCAAGACGAAGAAGCCGGCCGCACCGCGCCGCAAGCGAGCCTGACATGGCCAAGGCCGATCCGCTCGAAACCTATAACCGCAAACGCGATTTCTCGAAGACACGCGAACCCAAGGGGACGCGCGGCGCCGAAAGCGGCAATCTGTTCGTCGTCCAGAAGCATGACGCGACCCGGCTGCACTGGGATTTCCGGCTCGAAATGGACGGCGTGCTCAAAAGCTGGGCGGTAACGCGCGGGCCGAGCCTCGATCCCGAGGACAAGCGCCTCGCGGTGCGCACCGAGGATCACCCGATGTCCTATGCGCGGTTCGAGGGGACGATCCCCAAGGGCCAATATGGCGGCGGCACCGTGATGCAGTGGGACGAAGGGACATGGGAGCCGGTCGGCGGCAAGGATCCGTCGAAGACGATCGAGCAAGGCCATCTCCACTTCACCCTCCACGGCGCGCGGATGAAGGGCGAGTGGCTGCTGGTGCGGATGAAGCCGCGGCCCGGCGAGAAGGGCGAGAACTGGCTGCTGCGCAAGGTCGAGGATCAATATGCCGGCGCGTCGGGAGAGCTGGTCGACCGCGCGCTGACCAGCGTATCGAGCGGGCGGACGATGCTGCAGATCGCCGACGGCGCGGCGCCGCGCAAGACAAGCGGCAAGTCGCGCAAGAAAGCCGCGCTCCCCGCGTTTCGCGATGTCCAGCTCGCCACCCTGGTCGATCATGTCCCGACCGGGGCGGGGTGGCTCCACGAGGTCAAATATGACGGCTATCGCGCACTGATCGCAGTCGCCGGGAAAGAGGCGCGCGCCTTTACCCGCCACGGGCTCGACTGGTCGGATCGCTTCGCGCCGATCGTGACGGCCTTCGCCGATCTCGGCCTCGCATCGGCGCTGATCGACGGCGAGGTGGTGGCGTTCGATCAAGACGGGCGGCCGAGCTTCTCCGCGCTGCAGGCCGCGCTCAAGGACGGCGGCGCGCTGCATTATTTCGCCTTCGACCTGCTCGAAGAAGCGGGCGAGGATCTGACGCCGCTCGGCAATGCCGCGCGCAAGGAACGGCTCGCCGCGCTGCTCGCGGGCGCCGAAGCGCCGATCCATTATGCCGAGCATCTCGCCGCGGGCGGGGAGAAGCTGTTCGCGCAATTATGTCGCGAGGGATATGAAGGCGTCGTCTCGAAACGCGCCGACGCGCGCTATCGCGGCACCCGCACGCACGATTGGCTCAAGACCAAATGCACCCGGCGGCAGGAATTCGTCATCATCGGCCATCTCGAGAGCGACCGGCCGGGGCGCGACCTGCGCAGCCTTGCGCTCGGGCTCTACGAGGGCGGCACGCTGCGTTATGCAGGCCGGGTCGGCACCGGCTTCGACGCCGATACGCGCGACTTGCTGCTCGCCAAGCTCAAGCCGCTTGCGCGCAAGACCGCCCCGACCGAGGTGCCGCGCGCCGCATCGCGCGGGGTGCGCTGGGTCGAGCCGAAGCTCGTCGCCGAAGTGGCGTTCGCCGAATTCACCGCCGATCAGGTCATCCGCCACGCAAGCTTCATCGGACTGCGTGAAGACAAGGAAGCGCAGGAGATCGTGCCCGAAACCCCCGCCAGCGCCCCCACCGATACGGTCCCCGACGCCGCGCCGTTCGGCATCACGATCACCCACCCCGATCGCGTGATCTATCCCAAGAGTGGCACCACCAAGGGCGAGCTCGCGGCTTATTATGCGCAGCTCGCCGAGCCGATGCTGCAATGGCTCGCGGACCGCCCGGTCAGCCTGGTGCGCTGCCCGCAAGGGCGCGGCAAGCAATGCTTTTTCCAGAAGCACGATTCAGGCGCGTTCGGCGACAAGGTCGATCATGTCGCGATCCGCGAGAAGAAGGGCGGGGTCGGGGATTATCTGGTCGTCAACGACGAGGTCGGGCTGCTCACCTGCGTCCAGATGAACACGATCGAATTCCACGGCTGGGGGGCGCGCGCCAGCGATGTCGAACACCCCGATCGGATGATCTTCGATCTCGATCCCGAGGAAGGGCTCGATTTCGCCGAGGTGCGCCGCGCCGCGGTGCAATTGCGCGACCTGCTTGGCGAAATGGGGCTGGCGAGCTTTGCGATGGCGAGCGGCGGCAAGGGGGTGCATGTCGTCGTCCCGCTCGACGCGACCGCCGACTGGCCGGCGGTGAAGGATTTCGCGAGCCGGTTCGCCCGTGCGGTCGCCGAGGCGCATCCCAAGCGCTTCACCGCCAATATGCGCAAGATCGAGCGGCGCAACCGCATCTTCCTCGATTGGCTGCGCAACGAGCGCGGCGCGACCGCGGTGCTGCCTTATTCGGCGCGCGCGCGCGATGCCGCGACGGTCGCCGCGCCGATCACCTGGGCCGAGCTCGACGTGCTGAGCGACGCGCGACCGTTTACGATCGCCGATGCGGCGCGGCTGATCGACCGCGCCGGCAGCCGCGACCTGAGCGACTGGGGTATCGCCCGGCAGCAGCTTCCGGCGCTGTGAAGAGAGGTAGGTGCCCGGGCTATAGGTCGAAACGTATCCCCTGCGCGAGCGGCAGGCTGCGCGAATAATTGATCGTCGAGGTCTGGCGCCGCATATAGCCCTTCCACGCATCCGAACCGGATTCGCGGCCACCCCCGGTTTCCTTCTCGCCGCCGAACGCCCCGCCGATCTCGGCACCCGACGGGCCGATGTTCACATTGGCGATTCCGCAATCCGATCCCGCCGCAGAGAGGAATTCCTCCGCCTCGCGGACGTCATTGGTGAAGATGCAGGACGAAAGCCCCTGGGGAACATCGTTCTGCAGCGCGATCGCCTCTTCGAACCGGTCGTAACGCATCGCGTAAAGGATCGGCGCAAAGGTCTCGCGGCACACGATCGCGGTCTGGCCGGGCATTTCGACCAGCGCCGGGCGGACGTAGAAAGCATCGGGATAGCGATCGCCCTCCACGCGCTCGCCGCCGTAGACGGTTCCGCCTTCCGCAACCGCCTGCGCCAGCGCGCCCTGCATGGCGTCGAACGGCGCTTTTTCGAAGAGCGGCCCCATATAAGTCGCCTCGTCGAGCGGATCGCCGATCGCGACCGCGTCGATCACCGCCTTCAGCCGCGTGACGAGACGATCGTAAACCTCGCGGTGGGCGATCAGCCGGCGCAAGGTGGTGCAGCGCTGACCCGACGTACCGATCGCCGAGAAGGCAATCGCGCGAACCGCGAGTTCCAGATCCGCGCTCGGCGCGACGATCATCGCGGCATTGCCGCCGAGCTCCAGGATCGGCCGGGCAAAACGGCGCGCCAAACGCTCGCTGACCGCGCGTCCCATGCGCGTGGATCCTGTCGCGGACATGATCGCGACGCGTTCGTGGTCGCTCAGCACCTCGCCGATCGCCGCGCCGCCGATCACCACCTGGAGCAGGTCATCGGGCGCGTCACCGAAGCGCGCGAGCGCCCGGTCGCACAGGCGCTGCACCGCCAATGCGGTCAGCGGCGTCTTCTCCGAAGGCTTCCAGACCACCGAATTCCCGCAAACGAGCGCCAGCGCCGCGTTCCACGCCCAGACGGCAACGGGAAAATTGAACGCGCTGATGACGGCGCAGACGCCCATCGGATGCCATGTCTCGCGCATCGCATGGCCCGGCCGCTCCGATGCGATAGTCAGGCCGTAGAGCTGGCGCGAAAGCCCGACCGCAAAGTCGCATATCTCGATCATCTCCTGGACTTCGCCGAGCGCCTCCTGGCGGATCTTGCCCATTTCGAGCGAGACGAGCGCGGCGAGATCGGCCTTCGCGGCGCGCAGCTCCTCGCCGAGCAGACGCACGAGCTCGCCGCGGCGTGGTGCCGGCACATTGCGCCAGGCCAGAAAAGCGCGGTGCGCGCCGTCGACCGCGGCCGCCGCCTGCGCGCCCGTATGCGCTTCGACCGAGGCGATGCGGTCCCCGGTGATCGGCGTGAAAACCGGCATGCCGCCGGGAACATTCGCGTGTTCGGAGAGATCGCATGCCGCGAGAATCCCCGCAAATCTCCGATCCCTCTCATTCGGCGGCAGATCGATCTCCGCCGTCAACGTCGACGCTTGAGGGTGCAGCGGGTCGGATATGGACATGGGTCGAGCTTTCCAGTGAGGGATTGCGTTATCGGTTTCGGATCGCGCGTGCGATATCCTGTGGCTCGGCCGTTGCCGGCAGCGGCGCGAGCGCGAAGGAATATCGGTAATCGCGTGGGGACATCGGCGTACTCCGCCGACAATAGGCCGTGGCAGCGCGGAAGAAACTGATTTAAGCGCATCACCTCTTGAGAATTATCGATGAGGGACCGAGCAGCGATCGGAAGCACTTGCGCACTGCTGCACTGAACGATCGGATGCAGCCGACCGCTTGCCGCCGCGCCGGGCCGGGCCTGATCGCCGGGGGGCATAGGATCATGTTTCAAAGAATGGGGGTGCATCTCCCGTCGATCACGGCGCTTCTCGCGTTCGAATCGGTCGCGCGTCTCAAGAGTGTAACGGCCGCCGCGCGCGAACTCTGCCGGACGCAGAGCGCGATCAGCCGCCAGATATCGACGCTCGAGGAACAGCTCGGTGTCCGGCTCTTCAACCGCGTCAAGCAGCAGTTGCTGCTGACCGACCAGGGCGCGCGCTATCACCGCGATGTCTGCCGGATCCTGGAGGATCTTTACGAATGCACCGTCTCGCTGTCACCGCAGCGGAAGACGAGGCGCTCGCTCTGCCTCAGCGTCGGGGCGAGCTTCAGCGACCGCTGGCTGATCCAACGCTTGCCGGGATTCGGCGCGCTCCACCCGGACATCGACATCAGCATGTCGAT
>NZ_MKRR01000034.1:0-3769 GCF_001897045.1 Sphingomonas sp. 66-10 | reverse complement strand
GCCTCGAATCCGGCATCGAGACCAGAAACGAGCCGTTGATCACCGAGCGGCTCGTCCTTGTCGGGCTGCCCGGGCGGTTCTCCGTGCTCGACGAGCATACGCCGATCGTGCAGCACGCGCTTCGCAAAGGCGATTGGCCGCGATATCTCGCGGCACGGCACGGCGGCAAAGCCCCGTTGTTCGGCAGCCTGGCGCTCGATCGTTTCAGTGCGATCATCCACGCGGTCGTGATGGGATCGGGGATAGCGCTCGTGCCCGATTTCATGGTCCGGACCGAGCTGGAGGATCGAACGCTGCAGCAACTCGATCCCGAGCCGTTTCTGACGGGCTTCACCTACGATCTTTCGTTCCCGACCAAGCGCAGTCGAAACAAGGCGGTGGATGATTTTGTCACATGGATTCGCGAACAGGCCGCGCCTTTCGAGCCCAACTAACGGCGCAGTGAATCAATAACCGACGCGAAAAGGCCTGCTAACCGTTCCCGCGCCGCCGGCGGGTCTCCCACCCCTTCTTCGCGGCGGCGGAACGCGTGGCGTGCGACTGGCTGCTTCCGCCGATATGCCCGCCGCGCCGCGCGCTTTCGTGATTCTCCTTCTTGCCGCGCCCCGAGCCCGATTTCTTGCCGCCGCCGGTCTGTTTGTTGACCGTCGCCCAGGCGCGCCGCTCGGCTTCTTCGTGGCCGACGCCGCGATCCTCATAGCCTTCCTCGATATGCTCGGCCTGGCGCTTCTGCTTGCCGGTATAGCTGGATTTGTCGCCGCGGGGCATCGACCCTCTCCTCTGCTGAAATGCTATGCCACCCCGGTGCCGCCGTCGGCGCCGAAGATGCTGCCGGTGGTGAAGCTGTTGCCCGGCTCGGCCAGCGCCACATAGAGCCCGGCGAGTTCGGCGGGCTGGCCGGCGCGGCCGAGCGGGGTGTTCTGCCCGAACTTGCGCACCCCGCCTTCGAGCTGGCCGCCCGAAATCTGCAGCGCGGTCCACACCGGCCCCGGCGCGACCGCGTTGACGCGGATTCCGCGCTGCGCGAGCTGCTTCGCGAGCCCCTTGGTGAAGATCTCGATCGCGCCCTTGGACGCGGCGTAATCGAGCATCTCCCCGCTCGGGTTGAAGCTGTTGACGCTGGCGGTATTGATGATCGCCGATCCCCGCGGCATCGATCCAACCGCGCGTTTGGCGATCCAGAACATCGCATAGAGGTTGGTCTTCATCGTGCGATCGAATTGCTCGTGCGAGATGTCCTCGATCGTCTTCTGCGCCTGCTGATAGCCCGCGTTGAGGACGAGCAGATCGAGCCCGCCGAGCCGCTCGCGCGCATCGTCGACCAGTTGCGCGCAGAAATCGGGGTCGGTGAGATCGCCGGGCAGCAGCGTCAGATCGCGTCCCTCGCGCGCGAAAAGCGCGTGGAGATCGTCGGCATCGGGTTGTTCGCGCGGGTGGAAGTTGATCGCGACCTTCGCACCCTCGCGCGCAAAGGCGATCGCCGCCGCGCGGCCGATCCCGGAATCGCCCCCGGTCACCAGCGCGTGGCGGCCGGCGAGCCGGCCGGTGCCGACATAGCTCGCCTCGCCGCAATCCGGGACGGGCTCCATCTCGCGCTGGAGCCCGGGCCATTCCTGCCGCTGCTCGGCGAAGTCGCCGCTGCGGTAGCGCCCGATCGGATCGATGAGTTTCTCGCTCACGGCGGCGACCTCCTTTGCTGCGCCGGCGGGCCTCAAATCGCCGCGACGCGATCGGCGCGCGCGTTGGCGAAGGTCTCGGCGAGATCGGACAATTTCTCGTCGGTCGAGCGCTCTTCCTCGAGCGTCGCCTCGAGCAGCGGGACCACCTCGTCGCGCCCGAGCTCGCGCGCCCAGGCGATCAGCGTGCCGTAGCGCGTGATCTCATAATGTTCGACCGCCTGCGCCGATGCGATCAGCGCGGCATCGAGCACGCTCTTGTCCTCGATATCCCCGGCGACCTCATTGGCCTCTTTGATGATGCCGTCGATCGCGGGGCAATCGACCGCCTTGGCCTTTTGATCGAGTAGCTCGAACGCGCGCTCCAGCCTTGCGATCTGCCCGCGGGTTTCCTCGAGATGCTGCTCGAACCCGGCACGCAGCGAATCATCGGTCGCCTTGTCGATCATCTTGGGCAATGCCTTGGTGATCTGGTTCTCGGCGTAATAGATGTCCTGCAGCGTGTGGATGAAAAGATCATGCAACGTCTCGATGTCCTTGCTGAACAGTCCCACGTTCTTTCTCCTCGGGCTCGAAATATAGGGTTCTCGAAAAACCCGCGGCACGGGGATGCGCTGCATCGCGCGCAAGGATTTGATGGTAACATAGATTAGCGGCGAACCCGCCCGCCGCGCCGTGCGTTGAACCCGTTCGTCCGACGGTCAGACAAGGTGCCCCGCCGATGCCGCACGAACGCAGCGGAAATCTGGTTCTCTACGGCGCGCTCGGCGCCAATGCCGGGATCGCGGTCGCCAAGTTCGTCGCGTCGGCGATCACCGGCTCGTCGTCGATGCTGACCGAGGGGGTGCATTCGCTGGTCGACAGCGCCAATCAGATGCTGCTGCTCTACGGCCAAAAGCGCGCGCGGCGGCCGCCCGATGCGGCGCATCCCTTCGGCTATGGCCGCGAGCTCTATTTCTGGGCGTTCATCGTCGCGATCCTGATCTTCGCCGGGGGCGCGGGGCTGTCGGTCTACGAAGGGCTGGATCATGTGAGGCACCCGGAGCCGCTGCGCGATCCGACCGTCGCTTATGTCGTGCTGGTGGTCGGCGCGGCGTTGGAGGGCGCCTCCTGGGCGATTGCGGTGCGCGCATTCGACAGCGCTCGCCGCGGCCGGCGCTGGTGGGAATCGATCCGCCAGTCGAAGGATCCGGCGAATTTCATCGTGCTGTTCGAAGACAGCGCCGCGCTGATCGGGCTGGCACTGGCGGGCGCGGGGATCTGGGCGAGCCACCATTATGGCGATCCGCGGCTCGACGGCATCGCCTCGATCGCGATCGGGCTGGTGCTGGCGGGGGTAGCGATGCTGCTCGCGCGCGAGGCGAAGGGGCTGCTGATCGGCGAAAGCGCCGACGCGACGATCATCGCTACGGTGTGGCGCCTGCTCGACGCGCAGCCCGGGATCACCGCGGTCAATCATGTGCGAACGGTGCACACGTCGCCCGACGCGGTGTTCGTCGCGATCAGCGCCGATTTCGCCGACGATCTGCCGATGGGCAAAGCGGAATTGCTGATCGAGGCGCTCGAGACGAAGATGAAGGCCGCGCTTCCCGAACTGACCTCGATCTATATCCGCCCCGAACGACGCCAGGACGCGCTGATCCAGCGCCGTCCGGTCGAGGCGGAGGGATAGCTGGGCTCAGGCGTGCGCCAGCCTGCCGTGCGTCGGCACCGCACCGGCGCCGGGGATGTTCTGGAAGACCTTGAGCGCCTCCGGAAGATTATTCTTGAGCGGCGGGTTGTCGGCACTGGACCGGAAGAAGGCGATCTTCTTGATCCTGGCGAAATCGCGCAGCTTGAGCTGGCGTGACTTGAGCTCGATCAGCCCGGAGCGGCGCATCTGCTGGAGGGTGCGGTTGACATGGACCGGGGTGAGCCCGGTGATATCGGCCATGTCGGTCTGGGTGAGCGGCATCTCGCACCGCCCGATGCCCCCGGCATTGACCGCGCCGATCCGCTCGACCAGTTCGCAGAACAGATGCGCGAGCCGCTCGACCGCGCTGCGCCGCCCCAATGAGACGAGCCATTCGCATTGCGCCTCGGCGAGCAGATGC
>NZ_MKRR01000033.1:3392-3903 GCF_001897045.1 Sphingomonas sp. 66-10 | reverse complement strand
CTGTAGGCATCGTGCGGAGGATCCGCTGCCTCGTTTCCCCCATTCGGGATGGCGATTTCCAGGTGGGGATGTTCGTCGCGGTCAACTTCACATGGCTGCGGCGTATAAACTTCCATTGGCAGGGCCGGAGCAACAAGCCTGTGTCTAGGCGGCCCTTCGTCAGGTGTTCTCAGCCTTCCTTCCTGCTCTGCTGGTTCGTGTGGCTCGGTCTTAGGCTCAGCCAAGAATCGGCCGTCCTTTCCATCTGGATCAACTCATCCGGGTAGCATCGCCCCTGAAACTGCATCACGTCGTCAAGGGAGCCTCTAAGCCATAGGTCTAGGTCTTCCTGATGCAGGAGTACCGGCATCCGATCATGGACAGGCCTTATCGCTTCGTTGCAGTCAGTCATGAGCCCTGAGTACACTGCACCCCATTCAGAGCTATCTTTCCACATTCCTGCCCAAGCGAAGACTGGCTGCTCTCTGACGCTGAACCAAGTTCGGGTTTTTGCACCTTTTTCGCCTTCTGC
>NZ_MKRR01000033.1:0-3317 GCF_001897045.1 Sphingomonas sp. 66-10 | reverse complement strand
TAGAACGGCGATATTGTTGACCGGTTTTGGTTTGATGGGTTGCCCGGTTTTTTTGCTCTTCATGGGCAACGGGAAGCCCCAGGTCATGGCTTGCAACACGCGATCGCCATCCTGTTCACGAACTACGTAGCCGGGACCGCCGGGATAGACCTCTCCCAAGGGAGCATTCGTGGCGCTAAGCATCTTGGCGTTAAAGGCGGATGCAATTTCCGATGCTGTGGCTTTGGTCGTGTAAAGGTTGCACATGGGGTCAGGATATCAGTCCTATCTCACCTCGCAACGCCTGCTTTCCACCCATTGCGGACATTGCGGATAAAGCTAGGCTGGCTACGTGAACAAGATTCTTGCGGACCGGCTAGTCGCCATGGCGGCTCATGATCTCGAAACGCGGGAACGGCTCGCGGAGGACGGCAGCCTGTTCGATGGCTACAATCCACAGATGCAGGGCGTGCATGAGGCGAATGCGCGCGAGCTGGACGCCATCATTGCCGATATCGGGTGGCCCACAGCCCAGATCGCCGGAGACGACGGAGCCGAAGCTGCATGGTTGATCGCGCAGCATGCAATCGGCCTGCCCCAATTCCAGCGCAAGTGCCTAGCACTACTCAAGTGCGCCGTTGCAGCTGGCCAGGCGCCGGCCTGGCAGATGGCGATGATGATCGATCGCATTCACACCTATGAAGGACGCCGGCAGGTATATGGGACTAGCTTAGACTGGGATGATGGCGGACAATTGTGTGGATCGGCGTGCAAAAAGGACCCCGTTAGCGGGGTGATCGGCGTCTAAAAGGGACCCCTCATTTCGATGGTTTAAGCAGCCGGCTGGATTTTCAGGCGGCGAGATCGGGATGTTGATTTTGGAGACAGTGGTTCGGATTCGGCGCGAGTATGCCGGCGGCAAGGCGATCAAGGCGATCGCGCGGGATTTGCATGTGTCGCGGAAGGTGATCCGCAAGGCGATCCGGGCGCCGGAAGGCGCATTCGACTATCAGCGCAAGGTTCAGCCACTGCCTAGGATCGGGCCGTTTCAGGATCGCCTGAACACACTGCTGGAAGAGAACGAGGTGCGCGGCAGGCGCGAGCGACTGCGGATGACGCGGATACATGATCTGCTGGAGCGCGAAGGTTTTGAGGGTTCCTACGATGCCGTTCGGCGCTACGCGGCGCGCTGGAAGGCCGACCGGCGCAAGGATGCCGGCGATGGTGTCACCGCCTTCATCCCGCTGATGTTCAAGCCGGGCGAGGCCTACCAGTTCGACTGGAGCCATGAGGATGTGGAGATCGCCGGCAAGCCGATGCGCGTGAAGGTTGCGCATATGCGGCTGTGTGCATCGCGGGCGGTCTATGTCCGGGCCTATCCGCGCGAGAGTCAGGAGATGCTGTTCGACGCGCATGCGCGCGGCTTTGCTTTCTTCGGCGGCGTGCCGGGCCGCGGCATCTACGATAATATGAAGACGGCGGTGACGAGCGTGTTCACGGGGAAGGAGCGGGTCTTCAACCGGCGGTTCCTGATCATGACCGACCATTATATGGTCGAGCCCACCGCCTGCTCGCCGGCGGCGGGATGGGAGAAGGGCCAGGTCGAGAACCAGGTGCAGACGATCCGGGGCCGCTTCTTCCAACCCCGGTTGCGGTTCGCCAGCCTCGACGAGCTCAATGGCTGGCTGGAGGCCGAGTGCCAGCGCTGGGCGGAACGACAGGCACACCCGGAACAGGGCGAGCTGACCGTGGCGCAGGCGCTGGAGATCGAGCGATCGGCACTGCAGCCGATGCTGGGACCGTTCGACGGCTTTAACGAGAGCGAGCATGCGGTGACGGGCACCTGCCTGATCAGCTTCGATCGCAACCGCTACTCGGTTCTCTCGACGGTGGCGCGGCGGACGGTGCAGGTCCGGGCCTATGCCGACCGCATTGTCGTGCGCTGCGGCGAGGAGGTTGTCGCCGAGCATCCCCGCTACTTCGGGCGCAACCGCACGATCTATGACCCCTGGCATTATCTGCCGGTACTGGCCCGCAAGCCCGGAGCGCTGCGGAACGGCGCGCCCTTCCAGGACTGGGATCTGCCGCCGGCGCTGGCGCGCCTGCGCCGCAAGCTTGGCAATGGCGACGATGCCGACCGCCGGTTCGTCCGTGTGCTGTCGGCCGTGCTGACCGATGGTCTGGAGCCGGTCGAAGCGGCCGTCCGCGAGGCATTGGCGACCGGCACGGCGAGCGACGACCTGATCCTCAACATCCTGGCGCGGCGCCGCGAACCGCCGCGACCGCTCACCATCATCACCTCCGAAGACAGCGCCTTGCGCCATCCGCCGATCGCCGACTGCGCCCGTTACGACCAGCTGAGGACCTTCGATGCAGCGGCATGACATGATCGAGGCGATGCGCGGGCTTGGGCTCAAGGGCATGGCGGGCGCGTTCGACGATGCGGTCACCACCGGCCTTCAGCGCCAGCGCACCACGATGGAGATACTGACCGACCTTCTGCGCGCGGAAGCAACACATCGCCATGCTGCCTCGATCCGATACCGGATGGCGGCCGCCCGGCTGCCGGTCGTGAAGGATATCGATGCGTTCCGGTTCGAGGGCACGCCGATCAACGAGGGGCTGGTGCGTTCGCTGCACAGTGGCGCGTTCCTGCCCGCTCGGCGCAACATCGTCCTGGTCGGCGGCACGGGCACCGGCAAAACCCACCTGGCCATCGCCATCGCCGCCAATGTCGTTCGCTCGGGTGCGCGAGGCCGCTACTTCAACACCGTCGATCTGGTGACCCGCCTCGAAGAGGAGGCCAGGATCGGCAAGAGCGGCGCTCTCGCCGCCCAGCTATCCCGACTCGACCTGATCGTGCTCGACGAACTGGGATATCTGCCGTTCGCCCGCTCGGGCGGCCAGTTGCTGTTCCACCTGATCAGCAAGCTCTACGAGCAGACCAGCGTCATCATCACCACCAACCTCGCGTTCGGCGAATGGCCCACCGTGTTCGGCGATCCCAAGATGACCACCGCGCTCCTTGATCGCGTCACCCACCATTGCGACATCGTCGAGACCGGCAATGACAGCTGGCGCTTCAAAAACCGCAGCTGATCGCCCCCACCGACCTCCGATTAAAAGATGCTTTGCGCTGCGCGCGCCTCCGGTCGGGCTCCGCCCTCCCTACGCCGCGCGCAGCGCAAAGGCGCGTGTCCGATCAACCTTGCGCCATCGTGAAAGGGGGTCCCTTTTGCGCGCCGATAGGGGGTCCCGTTTGCACGCCGATTGACAGGAGTGGACGACGGTTTCAAGCGATGATCCCCGGTAGGCGACGCCGAATGTGCCGCGCTCGA
>NZ_MKRR01000032.1:0-12449 GCF_001897045.1 Sphingomonas sp. 66-10 | reverse complement strand
GCTACCGATCACCCCGCGAGTACATCACCCAAACCCGCGAGGCCTCGTCAGGCAATTAGGGGGCAACGACAGGCACCACCACCGGCCCCTGAACCTTGTAGGTAGCGCTCGAGTCGATGAAGGTCGCGTTGCCGAGCACGCCGAAATTGCCGAGGATGCCGCTGGCGAACACCTTGAACGGCAATTGCAGCGCGATTTCCACGCCCTTCAGCGTCGCGCCCGAGCCGTTGACGTTGGTGGTGATCGTATAGATCTGGTTCGGATCGAAATTGATATAGGCGGGCGAGCTGGGCAGCAGCGCCTCCTTGGGCAGCCCGGTCGACGCATAGGTCGCCGAATAGGCCTGGGAGACCGGGAAGCTCTCGATCTTCTTGACGAAGCCCGCGACCGAGAAGATCGCCCCCGGCGCGAAATACCATTCGGCGCCGAGATCGAAATTGGTCGCGCGATACGGCTGGAGATCGGGGTTGCCGTAGCTGATCTTGTAGTTGAAGCCGTCGACCGACCCGCCCGGAGTGAGATTGCCCAGCGTCGGGCGCGTCATCACCTTGGCGATCGCGGCGCGGATGATGACGCTTTTGACCGGATAGAGCGCGAGGTTGAACGACGGCAGCCAATCGTCATAGCTGCGCGCGATCGTCCGCGAGATCGGTCCGAGGATGCCGGTCGAACGCTGTCCGGTATGCGCGTAACGGATACCCGCATTGCCCGCATAATCGAGGCCGAGGATCGTTCCCTTCACATCGACCTGCATATAGCCGCCCGAGGTGGTTTCCTGCACCGAGCGGATATTGCCGACGTCGGGGGTCAGCGCGCGCGAATAGAGCTTGGTATAGTCCGCGGCATTGGCGAGGTTCGCGACCAGCCATTGCGTCGTGGTGCCCGCCGGCTGCCCGGCATTGCCCAAAGTGAACAGCTGGGTCAGATTGCCGTCGACCGGGAAACCATAGACCGCATTCGGCCCGAGCGTGCCGTTGGGCGAGCAGGTGATCGTGCCGAGCACCAGATCCTTGCCGCCGTTGCCGCACACCGCGGTATCGCGGGTGTAACCGGTCGTGTCGAAATTGAACCGGCGCCACATCCCGCCGAGCTTGAGCTGGAACCCCTCAGTCACATCCCATTCGGTGCGCAACTGGACGGTCTTGAAGCGGTTGACCACATCCGACGGCCGGTCACGGATTTCAGCGAGCTGGAAATTCGCGGGATCGGTAACGCTGGTGCCGAAGGCCAGTTTCGGCGCCTTCATGTTGCTGTAATCGTAGGAGTAACCGTTCGCATCCCGATCATCGAGCACGATCGTCGTCTCGACCGGAATATTGGCATCCGATTTCGAAATCCCGCCGAGCAACGTGAAGCGGAAATTGTCCGTCACGTCCTGATCCCAGGTGCCGCCGACCTGATAGAATTCGGTCGACGATTTACGCAGATAATGTTCTGTCCGCACATAGGCATTATTGAGCGTCGCCGAGACCATATTGTTGTTGGCGTCATACACCGGGTTGACGACGTCGATCGACCGCTCGTTGGAGCGGAGCAGCACCTCGCCCCAGGATTCCTCGCGGGTCTCCTTGAACTTCGAATAAAGCGCGTCGATCGAGATCTTGGTCCGGTCGGTCGGCGCGAACTGCACCGATCCGGTGATGCCCAATCGGTCGCGGTCGTGCCGCACGAGCCCGTAGCGCGGGATGCGCGGGTGGAAGCCGAGCGAGGCCTGATTGCACGCCGCATTATTGTTATAGACCCCGCCCGAATAAAGCTTGGGCGCAGGATTGGTGGCGCTGACGCTATAGCAGGCGTTGCCGTTGACGCTGTTGAACGGCGTCTGCACCCAGCGCACCGAATTGTTGCCCAGCTCAAAATTGTCGGTGGTCTGATACGCCGCCGACAGCGAGACGCCGAACGTCCCCGCCTCGTTGCGATAGCTCACCAGCCCGGCGAGGCGCGGCCCCCAATTCTTGCTGAGATCGTTATAGCTCGCCACCGCCGAGCCCACCACCGTCACCCCGGGCTTCTTGGCCGCAAGCGGATTGCCGGTGTTGAGATCGACCACTGCGCCGAGCGAGCCTTCGTCGAGCGAGGCTTCCGCGGTCTTGTGGACCACGATCGAATTGAACAGCTCCGACGCGAAGACGTTGAAATCGAATGCGCGATCGCGGTTCGACGAGGCGCCGTCGGTTGCCGTCGCAACGGTTTCCAGCCCGTTGACGCGGACGCGGGTGAATTGCGCGCCGAGCCCGCGCACGGTGATCGCCCGCCCCTCGCCCGCGTCGCGCTGGATCGAGATGCCGGGGATGCGCTGGAGCGATTCAGCGAGATTCTGGTCGGGGAATTTGGCGATATCCTCCGCGACGATCGCATCGACCGCCGAAATCGTGTCGCGCTTCACGTTGAGCGCCGCCTCGAGCGACTGGCGGAAGCCGGTGACGACGATATCGCCGGCGGCAGCGGGACTGGCGGGGCTCTCGGGCGGCGGCGCGGCGGGCGCCGCCCCCTGCTCCTGCGCCAGCGCACTTGCCGGCATGAGCAGGGCGAGCGCCAGCGCGGTGGCCGAAATGCCCTGCATCCCGCGGATACGTGCCGACGCTTTCGTCATATTCCCTCTCTCTCCCCGCGCCATGCGCGTCCCTGACACCGGTTTCGCACGCTGATGCGATTCCGGCGCTGAAAACCGACTGTCGGGGAGGGACAGAGTGCCCTTTCGAGGCGCTTCCGGGTGATCCTCCCCGCTTTCCGGCGACTCTATGGCCGCCTTAGAGTTGCTATTTGACCGGCATGGTAACCGGTGTCAACAGCAAATAGCGAAGCGCGATCGGCACGAAATCATGTTCCCGGCTGGATATAGGGAATGCGGGCGAACAGCTCGCGCTGCCAGCCGCGCGGATCGTCTTCGACCCGCGATCGCGCGTCGAAGATCATCGTTGCGCGCCGCGTCAGATCGTAACGCGGCCACGGCGTCAGCCCCGACCGGTTGGGATCGCCGCCGGCGGCGAAGGCGGTGAAGCGATCCTGCATCGCGCGGCTCGCCGCCTGTGCGTCCGCGCCGGTTCCGGTCTGCGATCCCGTCGCGCCCAAGGTGCCGAACACCAGCGGAATATCCATCGTGTGAAAGGCGCCGCGGCGCGGATCGCTGCGCGAGGCGAAATCGACCTGATAGACCCAGGCCGGCACCCCGGCGGCGGCGCGCGCCTCCGCCTCGATCACCTGCCCGCGCCAGCTGCGCGCGGCCGTCGTCGCGCCGTAGAAGACGTCGCTCGGCGACCAGGACGGGTAATGCGCGCGATATTGCGCGACGACCCATTCGGGCAGGGCATCGATCCGCATCTCGGGCGCGATCCGCGCAGCGAGATTGTCCCAGTCGAGATCGCGCATCTTCGCAGAATCCGACGGAATGAACGCACGGGTTTCGTCGCGGACATTGCCCAGCATCATCGGGATGCCGTTCCCCAGCGGGTTGGCGTCGGGCCAGAACGGGTGGCGGGTCAGCCAGCGCATATCGAGCACCGGCCCGAAATAGACCCCGCCCGGCATGATCGGATCCCGCGCGTCGAGCGCGGCGACCAGTCGCTCGACCGGCATCGCGCGCAGCGGCGAAAGGTCTCCCTCCCCCAACCCCAATTTCGCCAGATAGGCGCGCGCGCGTTCGGTGGCGTGGAGCGGGCCCGAGGCGGTGACCTGCTGCCCGCTCATCGTCGTGGCGCGGTGGAACAGCCCCTTGGCGGCGTCCATCCCCATCAGGGTGGCGATCTTCGCCCCGCCGCCCGACTGGCCGAACAGCATCACCCGCCCCGGATCGCCGCCGAACGCCGCGATATTGTCGCGCACCCACTGCAGGGCGAGGACAAGATCGAGCTGCCCGGCATTGCCGCTATCGGCGAAGCGCGGGTCGAGCCGCGAGAGATAGAGATAGCCGAGCGCGTTGAGCCGGTGGTTGACGGTGACCACCACCGCCTCGCCGCGCGCAGCGAGCGCCTGCCCGTCGTTGAGCGGATCGGTGACGCTGCCGTTGGAATAGGCGCCGCCGTGGACATAGAGCATCACCGGCCGCCGCGCACGCGGGTCGGTCTCCGGGGTCCAGATGTTGAGGAACAGGCAATCCTCATCCTGCGGCCCATAAGGTCCCTGTTGCGGGCAGACCGCGCCGAAGCGGTCCGCAACGATCGTGCGACCCGGCTCGGCGACCCCGACCGGCGCGCGAAACCGCTCGGCGCGGCCGTAGCGGATGCCGCGAAACGCCCGCACCCCGTTCTCGCGCGTGCCGAGGAAGCTGCCGGCGGCGGTCCGCACCGGCGCGTCGCCCATCGCCCCCCGCGCCACGCCGGGGAGGGTCAGCAGCGCCGCCCCTGCCCCGATCGCGCCGCGCCGGGTCCAGCCGTCACCGCCGGACATCGCGCCCGCCGTCGAGGAAAGCGTCGATGTCGGCCTGACGGAACAGCGCGGCATCGCCGGGGATCGAGTGTTTGAGCGCGGCAAGCGCAAGCCCGCCATGCGCCGCGGCGGCGATATCCTGTCCGCTTTCGAACGCGTGGAGCACCCCGGCGGCAAAGGCGTCGCCGCCGCCGACGCGATCGACGATCCCGGCGAGTTCGATCTCCTCGGTCTGCGCCGCGCCGTCGCGGGTATCGATCCGCGCCGACAGCCGGTGGAGATCGACATGCGCGACCGCGCGCGCGGTCGAGGCGATCGTCTTGAGCTTGGGGAAGGCGTCGAACGCCGCTTCGGCCGCCTCGCGACGACGCCCCTCCCCCGCAAAGTCGTCGCGCCCGAGCAGCAGGGCGATATCGCGGTGGTTGCCGAACATCAGATCGGCGTGGGCGACGATCCCCGACAGGATCGCGCGCGGGTCGCCGTCCCACCGCCCCCATAATTTGCCGCGCCAATTGCCGTCGAACGATATCGCGATGTCGCGCGCCGCCGCCGCCTCGACCGCGGCGAGCGCGCTGCGCGCCGGCACCGGCCCCAGCGCCGGGGTGATCCCCGAAAGATGCAGCCGCGTCACCCCGTCGAGCAGCCGATCCCAGTCCCAGCTCTCCGCCGGTGCCTCGGCGAAGGCCGAACCGGCGCGGTCGTAGACCACCTCGGTCGCGCGCAGCCCGGCGCCGTTGGTGACGAAATACAGCCCCATCCGTTCGCCGCCGGTGGCGATATGGCGCACGTCGACCCCGGCGCCGCGCAATCTGGCGATCGCTGCGCGGCCGAGATCATTGTCGGGCACCCGGCTGGCGAAACCGACCTGATGCCCGAGCAGGGCGAGCTGGGTCGCGACATTGGCCTCGGCGCCCGCCACCCACACGTCGAAGCGCGGGGTCTGGAGCAGCAATTCGCGCCCCGGCGGCGACAGCCGCAGCATGATCTCCCCGAAGGCGAGAATGCGTGGGGCGGTCATCGCGCCAGCCACCCGCCGTCGACCGCCAGGATATGCCCCTGGACATAGGCCGCGGCATCCGAGGCGAGGAACACCGCCGCCCCGCCGAGATCGGCCGCATCGCCCCAGCGCCCCGCCGGGATGCGGTCGAGGATCGCCTTGTTGCGCCCCTCGTCGGCCTGCAGCGCGGCGGTATTGTTGGTCGCGATATAGCCGGGCGCGATCGCGTTGACCGTCACCCCCTTCGCCGCCCATTCGTTGGCGAGCAATTTGGTCAGCCCGCCGACCCCGGATTTGGACGCGGTATAGCTCGGCACACGAATCCCTCCCTGAAAGGTGAGCATCGAGGCGATGTTGATGATCCGGCCATAGCCCGCCGCGATCATATGCCGCCCCGCCGCCTGGCTGAGAAAGAACACCGATTTGAGGTTGGTATCGACCACCGCATCCCAATCCGCCTCGGTAAAGTCCACCGCATCGGCGCGGCGGATGATCCCGGCATTGTTGACCAGAATATGCAAGCCGCCGAGCCGCGCCACCGTCTCGTCCACCACGCGCTGCACCGGCTCGATCGTCGACAGATCGGCGGCGACGACCTCGGCGCGCCGGCCAAGGTCGCGGATCTTGCCCACGGTCTCCTCGGCCGGGGTGCGCCCGACGCAGGCAACGTCCGCGCCCGCCGCGGCGAGCGCCACCGCGATCGCCTGCCCGATCCCGGTATTGGCGCCGGTGACGATCGCAACCCGCCCTGAAAGATCAAAGGGATGTGCCACAGTTTTCACGCCAGTTGGCAGATATCGAGGACATTCATGTCGGTATAATCCTGATTCTCCCCGGCCATCGCCCAGATGAAAGCATAGGATTTGGTCCCCGCCCCCATATGGATCGACCAGGGCGGGGAAATCACCGCTTCCTCATTCTGCATCACGATATGCCGCGTCGCTTCGCCCTCGCCCATGAAATGCATCACGCGATCACTGTCGAGATTGTCGAGCTCGAAGTAGAAATAGATTTCCGAACGGCGCTCGTGAACATGCGGCGGCATCGTATTCCACACGCTGCCTTGCTTGAGCACCGTCAGCCCCATGACGAGCTGCGCGCTGTCGCACACGCCGGGGATGACGAGCTGGTAGATCGTCCGCTCGTTGCTCTCGGCCAGGCTTCCGCGATCGAGCGCATTGGCGTCCGCGATGCCCAATTTGCGCGTGGTGAACGCCTTATGCGCCGGGCACGATGCGAGATAGAAGCGCGCGCCCTTGCCCGAAAACAGCACCTCCTTCGCACCCATCGTCACATAGAGGCAATCCTTGTTGCCGAGCGTGAACGCCTCGCCGTCGACGGTGACCGTTCCCTCCACCGCGCCGACATTGACGATCGCCAGCTCGCGCCGCTCGAGGAACGGATGCCCCGCCGCCGAGGCGGGCTCGGTCTGATCGGGCAGCTTGACCGGGGCATCGGCCACCGCGACGCCGCCGATCACGAAGCGATCGGCATGGGTATAATTGAGCACGCATTCGCCGGCGCGGAACAGCCCCTGGATCAGATAGCGGTCACGCAATTCCTCGTTCGACACGCATTCCATCATGTCGGGATGCGTCGCGTAATAGGTCCGGTCGTACATCGTCAAACTCCTGGGAAAATCAGTCGTCAATGCGATACGCGCGGCGCACGAGCCCGCTGGTCAGCTCCTGCGCCAGTTCGGCGGCTTCCCAATCCGCCAGCCGATGCTCGGCGACGAGCCGCGCGAGAAAGGCGCAATCCACCCGCCGCGCGACATCGTGCCGCGCCGGGATCGAGAGGAAGGCGCGGGTATCGTCGTTGAACCCGACGGTGTTGTAGAAACCGGCGGTCTCGGTGGTCATCTCGCGGAAGCGGCGCATCCCCTCGGGGCTGTCGTGGAACCACCACGCCGGGCCGAGCTTGAGGCACGGATAATGGCCCGCGAGCGGCGCAAGCTCACGCGCATAGGTGCTTTCGTCGAGCGTGAAGAGGATGATCGTCAGATCGCGTTCGTTGCCCACCACGTCGAGCAGCGGGCGCAGCGCGTGGACATAATCGGTGCGCGTCGGGATATCCGCGCCCTTGTCGCGGCCGTGGCTGGCGAACAGCCCGGCATTGTGGTTGCGACAGGATCCGGGGTGGATCTGCATCACCATCCCGTCGTCGACGCTCATCTTCGCCATTTCCGTAAGCATCTGCGCGCGGAACAGCTCGGCATCGGCCTTGCTCCACCCGCCGCCGACGACCCGCGCGAACAGCGCCTCGCATTCGCGATCCGAGAGATTGGCGGTCGCCGCGGTCGGATGGCCGTGGTCGGTCGCGGTCGCCCCGGCGGCGCGGAAATCGGCGCGGCGGCGGCGGTGCGCGGCGAGATAGCCCTTCCAGCCGTAGACATCCTCGCCGGTCAGCTCGGCGAAACGCGCCATCGCCGGCGCAAAGGCCTCATGCTCGACATCGATCACCCCGTCGGGGCGATAGGTGGTGACGACGCGCCCGTTCCACCCCGAGGCGCGGATCGCATGATGCGCGTCGAGGCTGTCGTGCGCGCCTTCGGTGGTGGCGAGGAAGTCGATACGGAAACGATCGAACAGCGCGCGCGGGCGGAAGGCGTCGTCGGCGAGCTTTTCGCCGATCGTATCGAAATAGGCATCGGCGCTGGCGGCATCGAGCGCGACCTCGAACCCGAACACCTTGGCGAACACATGATCGAGCCACAAGCGTGAAGGTGTGCCGCGAAACAGATGATAATGGCCCGCGAAGAGCCGCCACGCCGCGCGCGGATCGGTCGCCGGCACGCCGTTGCGATCGGGCACGCCAAGCGCGTCGAGCGACACACCCTGGCTGTAGAGCATGCGATAGAGATAATGATCGGGGGCGAGCAGCAGGCTCGTCGCGTCGGTCCACGGCGCGTCGTCCGCGAACCAGCGCGGATCGGTGTGGCCGTGCGGGCTGGCGATCGGCGTATCCGCGATCGTGGCGTAGAGCGCCCGCGCGATATCGCGCGTTACGGCGTCGGCCGGAAACAGCCGGTCCGGGTGCAGCGCCAGCGCTTTCACGATCGTCCTCCTCTCCACTTGCGGTTCGCACGGTAACCGGTGTCAGATCGATGTGCAACCATTGTTCCGCCGTCCTCGTTCATGTGTTCGCAGCAAAATCCATGTCCCCGCGAAGACGGGAGCGCATTAAGGTTTCGCGGGCCGAGCCCCGAGCGCACAGGCCGCGCGCATTCGGAGAAGCCCGCTACCGCGCCGGCGCCGCGACCGAGCCGCGGCGGATCAACGTCGAAAGGAACAGCGACGGCTCCTCCACCCCCACTTCCTCCTCCTCGGCGCCCGCGATCAGCTTGAGCGCCGCCGAGCGCGCCATCGAGGCGATCGGCCAGCGCACCGTGGTCAGCGGTGGCCAGACATGCGCCGCGATCGGCGTATCGTCGAACCCGATGATCGACAAGTCGCGCGGAATCTCCAGCCCGCGTTGCCGCGCGGCGTGGATCACCCCCGCCGCCATTTCGTCGTTCGAGGAGAAGATCGCGGTCGGACGCGGCACCAGATCGAGCAGCCGCTCCGCCGCGACCAGCCCCGATTCGAAGGTATAATTGCCGTCCGCGATCAGCGAGCGCGGCAAGGCGATGCCCGCCGCGCCCAGCGCATCCTCGAATCCCAGCCGGCGCTCGCGCGCCGAGCGGAAGCCGTGCGGCCCGGCGACCAGTCCGATCCGCTCATGCCCCTGTTCGACCAGATATTCGACCGCGATGCGCACCGCCTCGCGATCGTTCGAGGCGACCATATGCGCGGCATCATCGAGCTGTGCCGATCCCATGCGGACATAGCGACAGCCGATATCGTCGCACAATTTCGCCACCATATCGTTCTCGCTGACCGGCGGCATCAGCAGCACGCCGAACAGGCGCTGGCGCTCGAGGAAGTGGCGCAGATCGTCTAGCATCGTCGCCGCGCCGCGATCGACCGGGCGCACCACCATCTCGAATTCGGTGCCGTGCAGCGCCTCCAGCATCCCCTGCTGGACGTTCATCACCGTCTGCGCATTAGGATTGTCATGCACCAGCCCGATCAGGAAGTTGCGGCGCAATGCCAGCGCGCGCGCCTGCGGATTGGGGATGTAGCCGAGATCGGCGATCACCTCCTCGACCCGCTTGCGCGTCTCCCCGTTGAGCAAGGGCGAGTGATTGATCACGCGGCTCACGGTTTTCTTGGAGACGCCCGCGATACGGGCAACGTCGTTGATCGTCGGCTGGCCGGTTTTCTGCATCGCGACAGTGATAGATTGCTCCCGACTTTATCGCCAGTCTTGCAAGCATAGCGCATCCGGTTATAGCTGACACCGGTTTCCAAAACGGCTTTCGACGACATGAGAAGCGCGATCAAGGTTGCGGCATCGGATATGGTGGCGACACTGCTGCACGATGCGGTGGCAGGAGAGACGATCGAAGGCGTGGCGCTGCGCGAGGATATCGCGCGCGGGCACAAGGTCGCGCTGCGCGATATCGCCGCCGGCGAGCGGATCGTGAAATACGGCCGCGCGATCGGTCACGCGACGCAGGCAATCGCCGCGGGCGCGCATGTCCACACGCATAATTGCGCCACCGATCTCTCGGCGACGCTCGACTATCGTTACATGCCGCACGCCGCCGTGATGCCCGATACGCCGTCCGCCGGGCGTTTCGCGGGCTATCGCCGCGCCGACGGGCGGGTGGCGACCCGCAACGAAATCTGGGTATTGCCGACCGTCGGCTGCGTCGCGCGCACCGCGCAGCGGATCGCCGCCCAGGCCGCCGCACTGGTCGGCGATGCGGTCGACGGGGTTCACGCCTTCGCGCATCCGCACGGCTGCTCGCAGCTCGGCGACGATCTCGGCGGCACCCGCGCGATCCTTGCCGGGCTGGCGCAGCACCCCAATGCCGGCGGGGTGCTGATCGTCGGGTTGGGGTGCGAGGAGAATCAGATCGCCGACCTGCTCGACGCAATTCCCCCCGCGCGACGCGGCCATATCCGCACGCTTGCCGCGCAGATGAGCGAGAATGAAGTCGCCGAGGGCGTCACGCTGGTCGCCGAACTGGCGGAGGCGGCGCGCGCCACGCGCGAGGATTGCGCGCTTGCCGATCTGGTGATCGGGGTGAAATGCGGCGGGTCGGACGGATTGTCGGGGCTCACCGCCAATCCGCTGGTCGGGCACATCAGCGACCGCATCGTCGCGGCCGGCGGGCGGGTGGTGTTCACCGAAATCCCGGAGATGTTCGGCGCCGAACAGGCGCTGATGGATCGCGCGATCGATGCCGAGGTGTTCGATCGCATCGTCGCGACGGTCAACGGGTTCAAACGCTATTTCCTCGATCACGGCGCGCCGGTGTCGGAAAACCCCTCTCCCGGCAATATCGCCGGCGGGATCACCACGCTGGAGGAAAAGTCGCTCGGCGCGGTGCAGAAGGCCGGCCACGCCGCAATCGTCGACGTGATCGATTATGGCGCCGCGGTGCGCGCGCCGGGGCTGACGATGCTCGACGCGCCGGGCAATGATGCGATCTCCTCGACCGCGTTGGCGGCGGCGGGGGCGAGCGTGATCCTGTTCACCACCGGGCGCGGCACCCCACTGGGCTTTCCGGTGCCGACGCTCAAGATCGCCTCCAATAGCACACTCGCAATGCGCAAGCCCGACTGGATCGATTTCGACGCCGGCCGCGTGTTGACCGAGGGAAGCGATGCCGCCGAAGCGGCGCTATGCAATATATTGCTCGCGACGGCGTCCGGCCAGGAGACCGCGGCGGAGCGCAACGACGAGCGAGAGATCGCGATCTGGAAACGGGGGGTAACGCTGTGAGACTGTCTCGCGCAACGTTGAGCGCGATCCCCGGCGCGATCCGTGCACCGCGCCATCGCGCCGCGCCGAGCATCGGCGTGGTCCATTTCGGCCCGGGCGCATTCCATCGCGCGCATCAAGCGAGCTATATCGACGACCTGCTCGATCACGATCCGCGCTGGGGGATCGCCGGCGTGTCGCTGCGCAGCTCGGGCACGATCGAGGCATTGGCGGCGCAGGACGGGCTGTACACCGTCGCGGTGCGCGATGCTCAGCCCGCGCTGCGCATCATCGGCGCGCACCAGCGCTTCCTCGGCCCGCAGCAGGCCGCGGAGACCGCCGCGCTGCTCGCCGATCCGGGAGTGCGGCTGGTCACCGCCACCGTCACCGAAAAGGGCTATTGCCTCGCGGCCGACGGGACGCTCGATCTCGATCACCCCGATATCGCGCACGATCTTCGCGCCGCGCAGCCACGCAGCGTGATCGGCTGGATCGTCGCCGGGCTTGCCGCGCGGCGCGACGCGGGCGCCGCGCCCTTCGTGCCGATGCCGTGCGACAATCTCGCCGCCAATGGGGTGAAGCTGAAAGCCGCGCTCGTCGCCTTCGCGCGCCGGCGCGATCCCCGGCTGGCCGACTGGATCGACGGAGAAGTCGCCGTCCCCTCGACGATGGTCGATTCGATCACCCCGGCGAGCGACCCGCAATTGCTCGCCGATGTCGCCGAGACTCTGGGACTGACCGACATGGCGCCGGTCCAGCGCGAATTCTTCGTGCAATGGGTGATCGAGGATATCGGCGATCCTGCGCTCGCCGCCTTGGGGCAGGTAGGCGCGATCCTGACCGATGATGTCGCGGCTTATGAGCGCGCCAAGCTGCGCATCCTCAACGGCGCGCATTCGACCCTCGCCTATCTCGGGCTGTTGCGCGGCCATGCGACGGTGTTCGAAGCGATAAGCGATCCCGCGCTGAACACGTTCGTCGAACGGATGATCGCCGAGGATATCGTGCCGACGATCGATCCGGTGCCGGGGATGGACCTGCCCGGCTATGCCGCGAGCGTGCTGACGCGCTTCCGCAACCCGGTGATCGCGCACCGGCTGGAGCAGATCGCGCAGGACGGGTCGCAGAAAATCCCCTATCGGCTCGGCGATACGCTGGCCGAGGCGCTGCGCCGGGGGCGCAAGCCGCGGCATGTCGTCCGCGCGATCGCCGGCTGGCTGGCGTTCGTGATCGAGCGCATCCGTGATGACACCGGGATCATCGATCCTGCCGC
>NZ_MKRR01000031.1:26115-28905 GCF_001897045.1 Sphingomonas sp. 66-10 | reverse complement strand
GAGCGCGTCGGCGGCGAGAAGATCGCCAGCCTGCCGCTGCCGATCTTCTAAAGAAGCGTTTGGAGATGCAGCTCAACCTCTCCCCGTCATTCCCGCGAAGGCGGGAATCCATTCTGGCTGGCCTATGGGCTCTTGCCGCGACGCCGGCGCGAATGGATTCCCGCCTTCGCGGGAATGACGGGAGATCGATGGGCAGGGGCGCTCCCCGGCACATTTTTCGAACCGATTATAAAAGAGGCGAAGCATGAGCGCTTCCGATTTCACCCTCGCCGAACTGCTGATCGTCGCCTGTTCCGAGGCGTGGCGCGGCAATGGCGAGGTCGTCGCCACCGGTATCGGCCCGATCCCGCGCATCGCCGCGGGGCTCGCCAAGCTGACCCACACCCCCGAACTGATGATGACCGACGGCGAGGCGTTCGTCGTCGAGGAGCCGGTGCCGCTCGGCCCGCGCGGCGATTACAACCCACGCTTCGCCGGTTACCTCCCGTTCTCGCGCTTCTTCGACGCCGCGGTGTGGTCGGGCAAGCGCCACGCGATGGTCACCCCGACCCAACTCGATCGCTTCGGCCAGACCAACATCTCGTGCCTCGGGCCGGATTATCGGCAGCCCAAGGTGCAGATGCTCGGCGCGCGCGGCTTTCCGGGCAACAGCATCAGCCACATCAACTCGATGTTCCTGCCGCAGCATTCGAAGCGCGTGTTCGTCGAGGGCGAGGTCGATATGGTCTCCAGCGTCGGCTACAATCCCGCGCGGACCAAAGGCGTCAACACCGATCACCTCGACCTGCGGCTGATCGTCACCGATCTCGTGGTGATGGATTTCGGTGGGCCGGATCATGCGATCCGCGTCGTCTCGCTCCACCCCGGCGTCACGCTCGACGAGGTGCAGGAAGCAACCGGTTTCCCGTTGGCGGTGGCCGACGAGGTGCGTGAAACGCCGGCGCCGACCGCGGAGCAGCTTGCGATCATCCGCCGCCTCGATCCGCACGACATCCGCGCCGGGGTGATCAAGGGCAATCCGGCCGGCATCCGCGAAAGGGCTTGAACATGAGCGATCTCGTCACCCCGCAGCAGGTCGATATCACCTACGAAACCGACACGCCCGTCACCTATACGGTCGAGAATGGCGTCGCCTGGGTGATGATGAACCGGCCGACGTTCAACAATGCGCAGAACAGTCAGATGACCTATGCGCTGGACGACGCCTTCCGCCGCGCGACCGACGACGATGCGGTGCGGGTGATCGTGCTGGGCGGGGAGGGGAAGCATTTCTCCGCCGGGCACGATATCGGCACCCCGGGGCGCGATCTGCACAAGAGCTTCGATCGCAAGCTGCTGTACGCCGATCACACCAACAAGCCCGCCGCGGAACTGCTCTATACCCGCGAGCAGGAAGTCTATCTCGGCATGTGCCGCCGCTGGCGCGACATTCCCAAGCCGACGATCGCGATGGTGCAGGGCGCGTGCGTCGCGGGCGGGCTGATGCTCGCCTGGGTGTGCGATCTGATCATCGCCACCGACGACGCCTTTTTCCAGGATCCGGTGCAGAAACTGATGGGCATCCCCGGGGTCGAATATTTCGCCCACGGGTTCGAGCTGCCGCCGCGCGTCGCCAAGGAATTCCTGCTGCTCGGCGAGCGTTTGCCGGCCGAACGCGCCTATAGCTTCGGGATGGTCAACAAGATCGTGTCGCGCGCCGAATTGCGCGATGCGGTGTCGGATTGGGCGCAGAAGCTCGCGGTGCAGCAGCGGCTCGGGCTGTGGCTGACCAAGCAGGCGTTCAACCATGTCGAGGATCTGCGCGGCAAGCGCACCGCGATGGATGCGGTGTTCCACATGCATCATTTCGCGCATGCGCAGAACGATCTCACCACCGGCCATTCGCTTGGCGGGGTGACCGCCAAGAGCGCCGCTGCCGACAACAAGAAAGCGGCAGACGCCAAAGCTGTGGATGGGGCATGAGCGACCCGCTCGCCACGATCCTGACCGAGCGGCTCGGCTGCCGCCTGCCGGTGATCCAGACCGCGATGGGCTGGGTCGCCGAGCCGGCGCTGGTCGCCGCCTCGTGCGAGGCGGGGGCGTTCGGCTTCCTCGGCGCGGCGGTGATGACCCCGCGCGAGGCGGCGGAGAAGATCGCCGATGTGCGGCGGCGCACGTCGCAGCCGTTCGGCGTCAATTTCCATATGTTCCAGCCCGGCGCGGGCGAGATCGTCGACCTGATCCTCGCCAATCGGGATCAGGTGCGCGCGGTGAGCTTCGGGCGCGGGCCTGATGCCAAGATGATCGCGCGTTTCAAGGACGCGGGCATCCTGTGCGTGCCGACCGTCGGCGCGGCGAAGCACGCCAGGAAGATGGTCGAGCTCGGCTGCGACATGATCACGGTGCAGGGCGGCGAGGGCGGCGGGCATACCGGCGCGGTCGCCACCACGATCCTGCTGCCGCAGGTGCTCGATGCGGTGAAGGTGCCGGTGATCGCCGCCGGCGGGTTCGCCGACGGGCGCGGGCTTGCGGCGGCGCTGGCCTATGGCGCGGTGGGCATCGCGATGGGGACGCGCTTTCTGCTGACGGTCGAGAGCGCGCCGCCGGAAGTCGCCAAGAATGTCTATCTCAAGGCCGGCACCGACGACATCCACGTCACCACCAAGATCGACGGCCTGCCGCAGCGCATGGTCCGCACCCCGATGTTCGACCGGATCGAGAAATCGGGCCCGATCGGCATGTGGCTGCGTGCGATCGAGGGCGGGCTGGCGATGAAGGCGCGCACCGGCGCTAGCTGGGGCGAGCTGATCG
>NZ_MKRR01000031.1:13648-26087 GCF_001897045.1 Sphingomonas sp. 66-10 | reverse complement strand
CTTGATCCAGAAAGCGGTGGTCGACGGCGATATCGAGCATGGCGTGATGGCCACCGGGCTCGTCGCCGGGCGGATCACTTCCTTGCCGACCTGTGCCGAACTTCTCGCCGATATCGAGCGCGAGGCGCGGGCGCGCATCGCCGCGCTGACCGCGACCGTCGCCAACGAAAGAGCCGCCTGATGCCGATCCGCACTTATGTCGCCGACAATATCGGCGAGGTCATCCTTGATCACCCGCCGGTCAACGCGCTCGACAGCGCGGGCTGGAACGAGCTGCCGGGCATCATCGAGACGCTTGGGCGCAACCCCGACGTGCGCTGCGTGCTGATCCGCGCCGAGGGCAAGGGTTTCTGCGGCGGGGTCGATATCAAGGAGATGCAGGCGCATCCCGAGCGGATCGTCGATCTCAACCGTGGCAATTACCGCACCTTCCGCGCGGTGCGGAACTGCGAGGTGCCGGTCGTCACCGCGGTGCATAATTTCGTGATCGGCGGCGGGATCGGCATCTGCGGCGCCTCCGACGTGGTGATCGCCGCCGAGGGCGCGTTCTTCTCGCTGCCCGAGGTCGATCGCGGCGCGATGGGCGGGGCGAGCCACCTCCAGCGCATGTTCTCGATCCAGAAGGTCCGCGCGGCCTTCTTTACCGGTGGGCGCATCCCGGCCGAGGAAGCCTATCGCATCGGCGCGATCGAGAAACTCGTGCCGCTCGACAAGCTGTACGAGGAAGCGCGCGCCTTCGCCGCGGTGATCGCGTCGAAGAGCCGTAAGGCTTTGGTGATCGCCAAGGAGGCGCTCAACGGCATCGAGCCGCGCGACGTCGATCACGGCTATCGCTTCGAACAGGGCTTCACGCTCGAAATGTACATGCACGAGGACAGCCAGAAATCGCGCGACGCCTTTGTCGAGAACAAGGGGGCGGCCAAGTTCTGATGGACCTCACCTACACCCCTGAACAACAAGCCTTCCGCGCCGAAGTCCGCGCGTGGATGGAGGCGCATGTCCCCAAGGAGCCGCTGCTGACGCTCGAAGGGCGTGCCGGGTTTGACGCGCATGTCGAATGGGAACGCACGCTCGCCGGCGGCAATTGGGGCATGGTCACCTGGCCCGAGGCTTATGGCGGGCGCGGGCTCGATCTCATCCGCTGGCTGATCTTCGAGGAAGAATATTATCGCGCCGGGGCGCCGCTGCGCGCCAATCAGAACGGCATCTTCCTGCTCGGCCCGACGGTGATGGAATTCGGCACCGACGAGCAGAAGGCGCGCTTCCTGACGCCGATGGCGAAGGGCGAGATCATGTGGGCGCAGGCCTGGTCCGAGCCCAATGCGGGATCGGACATGGCCGCGATCCGCTCGCGCGCGGTGCGTGACGGCGACGATTATGTCATCTCGGGGCAGAAGACCTGGTCGAGCCGCGCGGCCTTTGCCGATTGGTGCTTCGGGCTGTTCCGCACCGACCCGGAGTCGAGGCGCCACAAGGGGCTGAGCTTCATCCTCGTGCCCCTGGACGCGCCGGGGGTGACGATCCGCCCGATCCGCCAGCTCCACGGCGAGACGGGGTTTGCCGAAATCTTTTTCGACGAGGTCCGCGTCCCCGCCGCCAACCGCATCGCGGGCGAGGGCGAGGGGTGGAATGTCGCGATGGCCACCGCCGGGTTCGAGCGCGGGCTGATGCTGCGCAGCCCGGCGCGCTTTCAGGCGGCGGCGAAGCGGCTGGTCGATCTCTATCGCGCGCATCAGCGCGATGCCGCGCCGAGCGCGCGCGAGGCGGTGATCAAGGCGTGGGCCGAGGCGGAAGCCTATGCGCTCAACACCTATAAGGTCGCCTCGACCGTGATGGCCGGGGGCAAGATCGGCGCCGAGGCGAGCCTCAACAAGATCTTCTGGTCCGAGCTCGATCGCGCTTTGCATCGCACCGCGATGAGCCTGCTGGGCGCGGCGGCCGAGCTGAAAGAGGTCGGCGGGCGCGTCAATCAATGGCTGGAGGGCTATATCTTCTCGCTCTCCGGGCCGATCTACGCCGGATCGAACGAGATCCAGCGCAACATCATTGCCGAGCGGCTGCTCGGTCTGCCGCGGTTGGGGGCGGGCTGATGAACTTCGCGTTCACCGACGAACAGATCGAATTGCGCGACGGCGTTCGCGCCTATCTCGAAGGCACCCACGGCGCCGAGGTGTTGCGCCGGCTCGACACGGAGGGCGGGCGCGATCCCGTGATCTGGCGCGGGCTGGTCGAGATGGGGCTGACCGCGCTGATCGTCCCCGAGGCGCAGGGCGGGCTCGGGCTGGGGCTGATCGAAGCGGCGCTGGTCGCGGTCGAGCTGGGCCGCGCCGACGTGTCCGAGCCGGTCGCCGACAGCGCGTTGGTCGCGCCGCGACTGATCGCCGACGAGGCGCAGCTCGCGGCGATCGCCGCGGGCGAGCTCAAGGTCGCGCTGGCGCATCCGGTCAATCCATGGGTCGCCGATGCCGATCAGGCCGGATTGGTGCTCGGCGGCAGCGCGACCGGCGAGCGGCTGGAAAGCGCCGATCCGCTCCGCCGGCTGTTCGCGGTGGCGCGCGCGGAGGCCGATGCGCGGATGCTCGATCACGCCGCGCTGATCGCGGCGGCGCAGCTCGTCGGGGCGGGCGAGCGGATGCTGACGCTGGCGACCGATTACGCCAAGGATCGCGAGCAATTCGGTCAGGCGATCGGCGGGTTTCAGGCGATCAAGCATCACCTCGCGAGCGTCGCGGTGGCGCTGGAATTCGCCCGGCCGGCGCTGTGGCGCGCGGCCTATGCGCTGGAAAACGGGCATGAGCGCGCCGGGGTCCATGTCAGCCACGCCAAGCTCGCCGCGACCGACGCCGCGGTGCAGGCGGCGGAGACCGCGATCCAGGTCCACGGCGCGATGGGCTACACCTATGAAGTCGACCTCCATTACTGGATGAAGCGCGCCTGGGCGCTCGCCGGTGCGTGGGGCGACCGCGCCTTCCACCTCCGTCGCCTCGACGACGCCGTGATCGGCGGTGCGATGGCGATCGGCCCCGATCAGAGTTTCGAGACAGGAATGACACATGGCTGAAGCCTATATCGTCGACGCGGTGCGCACCCCGATCGGCCGCAAGAAGGGGACGCTTGCGGGGGTCCACCCCGCCGATCTCGGCGCACACCCGATCAAGGCGCTGATCGAGCGCACCGGCGTCGACCCCAAGGCGGTCGATGACGTCGTCTGGGGTTGCTGCGACACGATCGGGCCGCAGGCGGGCGATATCGGCCGCACTGCATGGCTCGCTGCAGGGCTGCCCGAGGAAGTACCGGGGGTGACGGTCGACCGCCAGTGCGGCTCCTCGCAGCAGGCGGTGCATTTCGCCGCGCAGGGGGTGATGAGCGGGACGCAGGATCTGGTCGTCGCCGGCGGCAGCCAGGCGATGAACGCGATCCCGATCTCGGCCGCGATGTTCGCCGGCCAGCCTTATGGCTTCGACAGCCCGTTCCTCGGTTCGGCCGGCTGGCTCGCGCGCTACGGCGACGAGGAAGTCAACCAGATCAAGTCGGCCGAGATGATCGCCGACAAATGGGGCATCGGCCGCGAAGCGATGGAGGCGTTCGCGGTCGAATCGCACGCCCGCGCGCAACGCGCGACCGAGGCCGGCTGGTTCAAGCGCGAAATCGCGCCGCTTGCCGGTCTGGAGGCGGACGAGACGATCCGCCCTGCGACGAGCCTTGAGGGCCTCGCCGCGCTCAAGCCGGTGCGTGAGGGCGGGGCGGTCACCGCCGGGGTCGCCAGCCAGAATTGCGACGGCGCCGCTGCGCTGCTGATCGCGAGCGAGGCGGCGGTGAAGGCGCATGGGCTCAAGCCCCGCGCGCGCATCCACCACCTCTCGGTCCGCGCCGCCAATCCAGTGTGGATGCTGACCGGCCCGATCCCCGCGACCCAGCACGCGTTGGCCAAGGCGGGCATGTCGATCGCCGATATCGATCTGTTCGAATGCAACGAGGCGTTCGCATCGATCCCGATGGCGTGGATGAAGGAACTCGGCGTGCCGCACGAGAAGGTCAACGTGCAGGGCGGGGCGATCGCGCTCGGCCACCCGATCGGCGCCACCGGCGCGCGGCTGATGACCACCCTGCTCAACGCGCTCGAGCGCACCGGCGGCCGCTACGGCCTCCAGACGATGTGCGAGGGCGGCGGGCAGGCCAATGTGACGATTATCGAGAGGCTGTAATGGGAATTTGCGAAGGACGGGTGGTCATCGTCACCGGGGCGGGCAACGGCCTCGGCCGGGCCTATGCGCTCGGGCTGGCGGCGGAGGGCGCGAAGGTCGTGGTCAACGATCTCGGCGTCGGGACGCACGGCGAGAGCGGCGAGACCAAGGGCGCGGCCGAACGCGTCGTCGACGAGATCCGCGGCGCGGGGGGCGAGGCGGTCGCCAACACTGACGACGTCGCGGATTGGGATGCCGGCAAGCGCATCGTCCAGACCGCGCTCGACGCGTTCGGGACGTTGCATGCGGTGGTCAACAACGCCGGCTTCGTGCGCGATCGCATGTTCGTTTCCTGCACCCCGGAGGAATGGGATGCGGTGACGCGGGTCCATCTGCGCGGACATTTCTGCACCAGCCGCCACGCGGTAGACTTCTGGCGCGCGCGGCAGAAGGCGGGCGAGGCGATCGATGCGCGGATCATCAACACCACCTCCGGCGCCGGCTTGCAGGGCAGCATCGGGCAGAGCGCTTATTCCGCCGCCAAGGCCGGGATCGCCGCGCTGACCCTGATCCAGGCCGCCGAGCTCGGGCGGTATGGCATCACCGCCAATGCGCTCGCGCCCAATGCGCGCACCCGCATGACGATGACCGCCTTCGCCGACACGATGACCTCGATGCAGGAAGCCGCCTTCGATCCTTATGCGCCCGAAAATACCGCGCCCTTGGTCGCGTGGCTGGCGAGCGAGCAGTCGCAGGCGGTGACGGGGCAGGTGTTCGAGCCGTTCGGCGGCACGATCCGCCTCGCCGAAGGCTGGACCGACGGCCCGACGTCGGCCAATGTCGGCCGCGCGCTGCGCGCCGATGAGGTGGGCGCGGTCGTCGGCGATCTGGTCGCGCGGCGCAACCCGGCCAAGCCGGTCTATGGAACCGGCGCATGATCCTCCCGGTCTATCCCACCCCGCGCGGGCTGCTCACCGGCAAGACCGTCGTCGTCACCGCCGCCGCCGGCACCGGCATCGGCTATTCGGTCGCCAAGCGCGCCGCCGAGGAGGGCGCGAAGCTGCTGATCAGCGACTATCACGAGCGCCGGCTCGGCGAGGCCGCCGACCGCATCGCCGCGGAAACCGGCACCCCGCGCCCCGCGACGATATTGTGCGACGTGACGGTCGAGGCCGATGTCCAGCGGCTGCGCGATGCGGCGCATGACACGCTCGGGCATGTCGACGTGCTGATCAACAACGCCGGCTTGGGTGGCGAAGTGCCGATCGTCGACATGACCGACGATCAATGGTCGCGCGTGCTCGACGTGACCTTGACCAGCGTGATGCGGATGACCCGCGCCTTCCTGCCGGGCATGTATGCCCGCAAGTCGGGGGCGATGATCAACAACGCCTCGGTGCTCGGCTGGCGCGCGCAAAAGGGGCAGGCGCATTATGCCGCTGCCAAGGCGGGCGTGATGGCCTTCACGCGCTGCGCGGCGGTCGAGGCGGCGGAGCATAACGTGCGGGTCAACGCGGTCGCGCCGTCGATCGCGATGCACGCCTTTCTCGCCAAGGTGACGAGCGACGATCTGCTCGCCGAGCTGAGCGCGCGCGAGGCGTTCGGCCGTCCTGCCGAGGTGTGGGAAGTGGCCAACGTGATGATCTTCCTCGCCTCCGATCTGTCGAGCTATATGACCGGGGAGACCGTCTCGGTCTCCAGCCAGCGCGCATGAGCGGGCCGGCGGTCTTCGCGTCGCCGCGCGACCTGATCGGGCAGGAGGGGCGGCAGTTCGGCCCGACCGACTGGCTCCCAATCGAGCAGGACCGGATCGACGGCTTCGCCGACGTGACCGGCGATCATCAGTGGATCCACGTCGATACCGAGCGGGCGAAGCAGGGCCCGTTCGGCAAGACGATCGCGCACGGCTATCTGACGCTCAGCCTCGCCAATTATTTCCTGCCGCAGCTCGTCGAGGTGCGCGGCTTCGCGCATGCGGTGAATGTCGGTGCCGATCGGCTGCGTTTCCTCGCCCCGGTCCCGGTCGGCTCGCGCATTCGCGGGGTGGGCGAGCTGGTCAAGGTCGAGGAGGTGAAGGGCGCGGTCCAGTCGATCGTGCGCGTCACGATCGAGATCGAGGGCAGCGACAGGCCGGCCTGCGTCGTCGATACGATCAGCCGCTATTTCCCGGAGTAAGCACAAGATGTTGAGCCACGAAGACAAGGTGCGCGTCGTCGAGAGTTATATCGACGCCTTCGCCAATCAGAATCCCGAAGGCGTGGTCGCGCTGTTCGCCGAGGATGCGACGGTCGAGGATCCGATCGGTTCGCCGGCGCATCGCGGGCTGGAGGCGATCCGCACCTTCTACACCGCCTCGATGGCGACCGGCGCCAAGCTCAAGCTTGAAGGCCCGGTGCGCACCGCGAGCGATTATGCCGCTTTCGCTTTCTCGGTGACGCTCAACTACGGCGGCGAGAAGCGGGTCGACGTGATCGACACCTTCCGCTTCAACGAAGACGGCAAGGTGATCGAGATGCGCGCCTATTTCGGCCCGGCCAACATGCACGGATTTGAAGGATAAGACATGCGCGAAGCCGTTATCGTCTCCACCGCTCGCACCGGAATCGGCAAGGCCTATCGCGGCGCCTTCAACATGACCGAGGCGCCCGCGCTCGCCGGCCATGTCGCCAAGGCGGCGGTCGAGCGCGCCGGGATCGATCCCGCGCGGATCGATGACGTGATCATGGGGGTCGGCAACCAGTGGCTGACGCAGGCGGCCAACGTCGGCCGCCTGACCCCGCTGGTGGCAGGCATCCCCGAAAGCGTCGCGGGGATGACGCTCGATCGCAAATGCTCGTCGGGGCTCAACGCGATCGCGCTCGCCGCGCGCTCGATCATCGCGGGCGATAACGATGTCGTGCTGGCGGGCGGGGTCGAGAGCATCTCGATGACGATCACCAAGGATGCGCCGCGCTATCAGAACAAGTCGGCCAAGGCGGCCGATCCGACGATCTATATCCAGATGATCGAGACCGCCGAACTGGTCGCCGAGCGCTACAATGTCAGCCGCGAGGCGCAGGACCGGTTCAGCGCGGAGAGCCAGCAGCGCGCCGCCGCCGGGCAGGCCGCGGGCAAGTTCGCCGACGAGATCGTGCCGATCACGATCGAAAAGCAGCTCTACGAAAAGGACGGCAGCAAGGCCGGCACCGAGACGGTGACGCTCGACCGCGACGAGGGTGTGCGCGCGGGCACCACCTACGAGGCGCTCGCCGGGCTGAAGCCGGTGTGGAAGGACGGCGAGTTCGTCAAGGAAGGCAAGTTCGTCACCGCCGGTAACGCCAGCCAGCTGTCCGACGGCGCCTCGGCGCAGATCGTGATGGACCGCGCCACCGCCGAGCGCGAGGGGCTGCCGATCCTCGGCGTCTATCGCGGTTTCCAGGTTGCGGGTTGCCGGCCGGACGAAATGGGGATCGGCCCCGTGTTCGCGGTGCCGAAACTGCTCGAGCGCGCCGGGCTGACGGTCGACGATATCGGGCTGTGGGAACTGAACGAGGCGTTCGCCAGCCAGGCGCTCTATTGCCGCGACCAGCTCGGGATCGATCCCGACAAGATCAACGTCAACGGCGGCGCAATCGCGATCGGTCACCCGTTCGGGATGACCGGCAGCCGGTTGACGGGGCACGCGCTGATCGAGGGCAAGCGCCGCGGGGTGCGCTACGTCGTCGTATCGATGTGCGTCGCCGGCGGGATGGGCGCGGCTGGGCTGTTCGAGATTATCTGACAAGCATCCGTCATTCCCGCGGAGGCGGGAATCCATTCTGGCTGGCTTCGCGACTCTTGCCGTGACCTGCGCGAATGGATCCCCGCCTCCGCGGGAATGACGAACCTACAAAGGAGAGCGATGATGGCCGGCCTGTTCGAAGGGAAAACCGCGTTCGTCACCGGCGGCGGCAGCGGGATCGGCCGCGCCACCGCTTTGTCCTTCGCGGCGGAAGGCGCGAAGGTCGCGGTCGCCGATCTGCGCGGCGCCGATGCGGTCGCCGACGAGATCAACGCCGCGGGCGGCGAGGCCTTTGCGATCGCGCTCGACGTGACCGACGAGGCGGCGGTCAATGCCGCGGTCGATGCGGTGGTGGCGCGTTGGGGGCGGCTCGACTGCGCGTTCAACAATGCCGGCGTCACGCTCGAGATGCTCGATACGCCGTGGGGCGATGTCGGCGCCTATGACAAGACGATCGACATTAACCAGCGCGGCGTGCTGCTGTGCATGGCCGCCGAATTGCGTCACATGGCGCCGCGCAACAACGGCGCGATCGTCAACACCTCGTCGATCGCCGGCCTGTCGGGCGCGGGCGGTGCGGGTTATTGCGGCAGCAAGCACGCGGTGATCGGTCTCACCCGCTCCGCCGCGCTGCGCTTCGCCGCGGAGGGGGTGCGGGTCAACGCGGTGTGCCCCGGGGTGATCGAAACCCCGATGACCGCCCCGATCGCCGCCGACCCGCAGGGCCGCGCCGTGCTCGATCAGATGACCCCGATGGCGCGGATGGGCCGCGCGCAGGAGATCGCCGATGCGGTGATCTTCCTCTGCTCGGACAAAGCGAGCTTCATCACCGGCCACCCGCTCGCGGTGGACGGGGGGTATATGGCGCGGTGAATCGCTGAACCGACACCGTCATGCCGGGTCAAGCCCGGCATGACGGTAACTTATTGTATTAGCCGGAATACTTGGAGCCGGAGCCCAATTCCCGCCGATCGTCACTCGTGTGAACTTTGTGAACTTTGCCGTTCAGATCTCGCTGCGCCGTTCCTCGACTACGAACATCCGGGTCCTCGCGCGGTCGATGAAATTCTCCTCATCCGCCGCGAGCCGTGCTGCCGCTTCGGGCTGTGACACCGCCGCGATCGCCGCGTCGTAACTCGCGCGGTCGGCGTACCAGATCTCGGTGACGCTGTCGTAGTCGAACGGCGGCGTCTCGGCGAACGCGAACGCGCCTTCGGCCTCGGGATAATTGCGCCGGTAATCGACGATCCCCGGCATCAGCGAGCGAACCAGCGGTGCGTGGTTCGCCTCATAATAAGCGATGAACTCAGCCCGGCTGACCCCCGGCTTGGCCTTGAGCAGCGCGATCGTCTTGACCGTCATACCGCCTCCACATCGACCCAGCGTCGCTCGGCGGCCGAGCGGCGCACCGCGTCGAGCACCGCCTGTCCGGCGGCGGCGTCGCGGAAGTCGGCGGCGTGCTCGCGGCTGTCGACCGCGCGGCCCTCGATCCGCGCCTTCATCTCGCCGAACAGCCGGGTATAGGGCGCGACGTCGAAGCCCTGGCTGTGCCAACGATCCTGCTCGGTCTGCACCAATTCGCCGATCGGGAAGGGGGTAGGGGGCGGATTGACCAGATCGGCCGGCGTCTCGATCTGCCGCGCCTCGCCGCCCCGCGCGACCCACACCTGCTCAGGCTCGCCGAACGCATTGCCGCTCTGGATCCATGCGCCGCCTTCGCTGCCGACGACGCGGGTCGACATGACCAGCGGCCCCGGCATCGCCATCCCCGCGGCGATCAGCCCCTGTGCGCCGTTGGCGAGCTCGAACTGGAAGCTGTAGCAATCGTCGGCGGTCATCGTCGGCCGCCCCGGCGCGAGCTTTTGCAGCATTCCGCTTACCCGGCGGAATTTGCCCAAAGTGGTGCGCACCTGATCGATCATATGCGCGCCGAACGCGCCAAGGAACCCGCCGCCCTGCGCGGCATCCTCCCACCAGGGCGACAGCGGCTCGGTCGGGTCCTGCAACCCGGGCTGGAAATAGAAACGCTGGAAATGCTGCGGCTCGCCGATCATCCCGTCGTTCACCACCCGCGCGAGCAGCGCCTGCGCGGTATCGAAGCGGAATTCGGCGCCGAGCATATGCACGATGCCCGCCGCTTCCGCCGCCCGCAGCATCGCGCGCGCCTCGGCGAGATCCTTGGCGAAGGGCTTTTCGCACAGCACATGCCGCCCGGCGGCGATCGCCTCCATCACGATCGGAAAATGCGTGTGCGGCGGGGTGGCGACCGTCACCAGCCGGATCGACGCATCGGCAGCGAGCGCTTCGGCAAGGCTGGTCGCGACATGCGGGATGCCGAGCGGCGCGGCGCGCTCGGCGGTGCGCGCGCGATCGCGCCCGACGATCGCGCGGACCTCGATCCCCGCATCGCGCAACGCGCGGACATGCGTGAACAGCCCGAAGCCGGTGCCGACGACGACCGCGCCAAGAGTGTCCGTCATGCGTATCAGCCCCTTGCTTTGTGCAGCGTCGCGCGGGTGGTCTCGGCGCAGCGCCGCGCGGCTTCGTCGGCGGGGAGCGCCGACAGCGTATCGGAAAAGACCTCGATCGAGATCGGCGCCTTGCTGCCGATCGCGTCCAACGTGCGGATCATGCCCACGAGATCGAAAATGCCTTCGCCCGGCATCAGCCGGCCCTTGGTCATTTCGCGCAGCGGATCGGCGTCGGTCGGCGGCGGGCCGTCGTTGATCTGGACCCCGAACACGCGGTCGCCGGGGGTGCGCGCCAGTTCGTCGAGCGTCACATTGCCGCGGAACAGATGCCAGCTGTCGATCATCAGCCCGCCGTTGCCGCGGCCCGCGCGCCGGATGACCTCGCAGGTGTCGGCATAGGTCGCGATGCCCCCGCCGACGACATATTCGAGCTGGACGGTGAGCCCCAGATCGCGCGCCCGATCACAGATGTCGGCGAAGGCCTCGGCGGCTTGATCGATATCGACCGCGCCGTCGAACATGTCGATGACGGTGATCGACGAGGCGCCCGCCGCCACCGCCACCGCCAGATAACGCGGTGCATCCATCCCCTTGAGCAATTGCGCGAGCGACGCCGGCATCGTCGGGCCGGGCTCGCGCCCCGGCAGCCCGAGATAAATGCCCTCCACCTCGGTGACGACCAGCCCCTCGTCGGCGGCGCGCTCGCGCAGGTCTTCCGCGCTCACCCCGCTCGCGACCATCTGCTGATAATCCGCCCCCATCAGCGAGACCCCGGCGAACCCCGCCTCGCGCGCCGGGCGCAGCCGATCGAGCACCGGCACCGACATCATGCTGCCGGCGGAGAGGATCAGGTCGGTCGGGGCGAGCGTCACTGGTTGACCCGGGTCGCGTGGCGCGCGGCGAGCCAGCCGAAGGTCATCGCCGGGCCGAGCGTCGCGCCCGCGCCCGGATAGGTGCGGCCCATCGCCGCCGCCGATGCATTGCCGATCGCATAAAGCCCGTCGATCGGCCGCCCCTCGGTATCGAGCACCCGGGCATTGGCGTCGGTCGAGAGCCCGCCGTTGGTGCCGAGATCGCACGGATAGATCGGGATCGCGTAAAACGGCCCCTGTTCGATCGGCGCCAGCGTCGGATTGGGCGAGACCGAGGCGTCGCCGTAATGCCGGTCATAGGCCGAGACGCCGCGGTGGAAATCGGGGTCCTCGCCCTTCACCGCAAAGCCGTTGAAGCGCGCCACCGCAGCGGAGAAGGCCGCCGGATCGACCCCCATCTCGCGCGCCAGCCCCTCGATCGTGTCCGATTTCCTGAGGATCTTGCGCATCGCTGCGGGGATGCGTTTGTCGGCGCTCGGCTTCCCGGCCATCATCGGGCCGAGCATATATTTGCCGCGATACCGCGCATCGAACACGAACCAGCTCGGCACGGTCGGCCCCTCGGGGCTGTTGGCGCGATGCATTTCGCCGCCGGCGACGTGGTAAGACGCCGCCTCGTTCATGTAGCGCTTGCCCGCCTGGTTGACGATGATCGACGAGGGCAGGGCGCGCTCGACGAACATGATCCGCGCGCGATCCTCGCCTTCGAGCATGAAGCCGGGTCCCCACCACGCCGAATCGAGCAGATCGGTGCCCGCGCCGACCGCGGTGCCCGCCGCGAGGGCGTCGCCGGTGTTGGTCGGCACGCCCGCGCTCCAGTCGCCGGTTGGGCCGGGGAGATATTTCTGGCGCAGCGCGAGATTGTGATCGAACCCGCCGCTCGCCAGCACCACGCCCTTGCGCGCGCGCACCGTCACCTTCTGCCCGTCGCGCTCGACGATCGCGCCGGTGATGCGGCCGTTCTCGCGTAGCAGCTCGACCATTGGCGCGTTGAGCCACAAAGGCACGCCCTTCTGGTCGAGCGACAGCTTGAGCCGCCCGATCAGCGCATTGCCCCCGGTCAGCCGGCGCGAGCGCTTGGTCTTGAAGCGCCACGGAATGTCGAAAATGTAGCGCGTCATCAGCTTGAACAGCAAAGACTTGGCGCCGGGG
>NZ_MKRR01000031.1:3896-13617 GCF_001897045.1 Sphingomonas sp. 66-10 | reverse complement strand
CCGAGCCGGTCGGCCATCAGCGGGATCGGATCGTGCGTCCGCCAGCCGCCGCGCGCGCCCGCCACGTCCATATGATAATCGGCATAGGCATAGGCGGTGTAATGCACCTCGGACTTCTGCTCGAGGTAGCTCAACATGCGATGCGCATTGTCGATATAGGCGTGGAGCTTGGCATCGGGGACGTCGTCGCCGATCAGCGCCTTGATGTAGCCGAAAGCCTCGCCGGGATCGTCGGCATGGCCCTTGGCGCGTGCGTCGTCGCTGTTGGGGATCCAGATGCCGCCGCCCGAGGTGGCGGAGGTGCCGCCGAACTTCGCCGCCTTTTCCACCACCAGCACGCTCGCACCGGCGTCGGCCGCGGTGAATGCGGCGGTCAGCCCGCCCGCGCCCGAGCCGATGACGAGCAGGTCGACTTCCTCATTCGCTGCCACGGTAAAGCAATCCCTCTCTTGTTTGCCGGCGGTTGTCGCACGCGAAATGCGTTACGAAAAGAGAAAATTAATACGCAAAGTGTGATATTCGACCGTGTTCGGTGAAGCGTGTTGACGATCGGGCGCGCAAATGTACATCTGCACCCAACTGGAGAAATTGCGTTGCGAGCAGAAGCCAAGGGGGAACGTCGCGGACGCGGCAAGGCCCAGAACGGCAGGGAAGCTGCCGAGTTCGAAACCGACGATATGGATGAGCGGATCATCGCCGCGCTGCGCCAGAACGGCCGCATCGCCAACCGCGATCTCGCGCGCGACATGGGCGTCAACGAAGCCACCGTCCGCACCCGGCTGCGCCGGCTGGAGGAGGCCAATATGTTGCGCGTCGTCGCGATGCGCGATCTGTCGGCGATGGGCTTCGAATATCTCGCGCCGGTCGGGGTGCAGGTGAAGGGCCGCGCGGCGACCGCGGTGGGCGAGGAGCTGGCGCGGCTCGAACGGGTGATCACCGTCAACGTCGCGATTGGCACGCACGATCTGGAAATCCAGGTCGTGTCGAGCTCGCTCGCGGAAATGGAGGAATTGCTCACCAACGTCATCGCCAAGATCGACGGGGTCGAGCGGCTGTTCCCGAGCCTTGCGCTCAAGGTCCTCAAATACAATCCGGAATGGGCACCTCTATGACTCGCATCGCGCTCGACGAACTGGACGAGCGGATCATCGAGCGGCTGGGGCACGACGCGCGCGTCTCCAATCGCGAGATCGGCCGCGAATTCGGGCTGACCGAAGGGACGATCCGCTCGCGGCTCAAGCGGCTGCTCGACAATAAGGTGATCCGCGTCGCCGCGGTGACCAATGCCAATCGGCTGCGCAACCCGATCCTCGCCTATCTGTGGGTCGAGGCGAACAGCGCGTCGGATATCGAGCGGGTGTCGCGCGCGCTGGCCGATCTGCCCGAGATCGGCTTCGTCGCGACGATCCTCGGCCGCGCCGACGTATTGGCGATGACCCTGGTGGAAAATGGCGCGGAACTGACCGACTATCTCCACCAGACGATCGACAAGATCCCCGGCGTCCACCGCATCCGCTACAGCCTCGGGCAAAATTTCATCAAGCACGACTATCGCTGGTGCTCGCTGGTCGATTGAGCGAAAAAGGGGCGGATAGGTTACCGCCCCGGCGAAGGCCGGGGTCCAGCATCGGGCCGATCGTAACTGGGCCCCGGCCTTCGCCGGGGTGGTTAGTCTTTGTGTCCCCGCGAAGGCGGGGACCCAGACTGGGCTCCCGCCTTCGCGGGAGCACAAGTTCTGTCGCGTCCCTACCCGGCCGCGACCCAGCCGGCCTTCACCCCCTCCGGCCCGATCGCGCCGTCGACGATCGCGCGCGGTTCGGAGCGCGAATAGCAGATGCGCCAGCCCTCGGCGGTCTTGCGATAGCGATCCTGATAGAAGTTCGCGAGCAGGCGGAAGGTGCCGCTGCGCGGATCGTAGGTCGCATAGCCGAGGTTCCAGCGCGCCTTGGCCTCGTCGCCGTCGACCTCGATCTCGCCATTATGCCCCTGATGGACGTCGACGATCGGCGTGGTCGCCGCCATTTGCGTGAACACGTCGATCAGCCCGTCGACCCCGAAGGTGCCGATCGGCGGAAAGTCGATCTCCGCATCCGGGGTGAAGCAGGCGCGGATCGCGTCGACATCCTTCGCGTCGCAGGCATTGAGATAGCGCGCCTTCAAGCGACGGATATCGCTTTCCGCTTCCAGTCGCGCGATGCGGGTTTCGAGATCACTCATGCCAATTTCTCCACGCGTGTCACCGGCACGGGATGCTCGGTCGCCCCCGTCCAGCGCAGCAGCATCGTGCCGTGTTCGTGCCCGGCGGTGTCGACCCAATTGCCGAAGCCGGGATCGCGCGCGGCGACCACGATCGTCACCGTGCCATTCGGATTGAGCGTCGCGCTATGCGCGTTCACATGCACCTTATGGTGGCGATAATCGAGCGATTCGAACCAGATATTGTCGACCTGGAAATTCCAGAAGGTGCAATCGGGCACCGGCGTTTCGATCACCAGCATCTCGTCCGGCGCGAGCTTCCAATAGCCGTGAAGGTAGAAGATCGTCGGATCGCCGCCGGCCTTGTAGAACATCGTCTGGTCGGTGGTGGCGAGCTGGTTGAGCGCCGGCATCAGCATATCGGTCCAGCGCAGGAAGGTCCGCGCGGTGCCCTCGACGAAGGCAGCGGCGCGCTGCAGCCCTTGCTCGAGCTTCTCGGCGGTGAGCGGCTCGGGGGTTTCGCGCGGGCGATCGATCGCCTCGATTTTCACCGTCGCCGGCACCTCATTGTCGCGATCGAGGAAGGTTTGGCGGACGAGCAGCATCGATGAATCGTCGGCCAGCGGCAGCCAGTTGCCGTTCTCGCGCTCCTTGCTCGCGATGATCTCGAAGCTGCCGTCTTCCTCGAACTCGATATCCGCCGAATCGAGTTCGCCGGTGGAGGCCATCGTCCCGTCGATCGCATAGCGGTTCGCCTTGGTGCCGAAGCTCAGGATCGGCACCGACCCGCGATTGCCGCTGATGCGATAGCGCCGTGCCCCGCTGATCGCGGCGTTCATGTAGATATTGTCGGGATTGTCCGCGCCGATCTTCGCCGTCGGGTGCGACGCGGCGTAGAAGCCGGGGAAATCGGTGTCGGCATTCTCCAGATGCATGTCGAGCGCGATGCGCGTCAGCCGGCTGAGGTAGCGATAGCCTTCGGCCTGATCGATCGGGGTGTCGGCGATCCTGGTGCTCAGCACCACCTCGCCGATCGCCTCCAGCCGGCGGCAGAAATCGCGCCACACCTCGCCCGAGGCGACGCGCTGTTCGGTGTCCTTGGTCATGATCAGGGTGCCATATACTGGCCGCCATTCACGTCGAGCGACGCGCCAGTGACGACCTTGGAATAATCGGAGAGGAAGAACAGCACCGCCTTGGCGCAATCTTCCTCGGGCGGAATGATGTTGAGCGGGATGCGCGAGGTGATCTCGCCCTCCACTTCGGCGCGGTCGCGCCCGGCGGCGACTTCGCGCGCGATCCAGTCATAGACCGGTTTGCCGCCGATCCACCCCATGCGGGTCGCGTTGACGCGGATGCCGTGCGGGCCGAAATCCTTCGCCATATGCCGGGTCAGCGCGTTGAGCGCGCCCTTGCCCGAGGCATAGCCGCCCTCGCCAGGGAAGGGGTTAACGGTCGACATCGTCGAAACATTGATGATCGCGCCGCTGCCCTGCGCCTTCATCGTCGGGAACACCGCCTGCGCCATGCGCAGCGCGCCGAGGCAATTGACGTCGAGCACCTTGAGCCAGTCGGCCGGATCGGCCCGATCGACCGTGGTCCATTCGCCGTGGATGTAGGCGGTGTTGACGAGGCCGTCGATGCGCCCGAACGCGTCGAGCGCCGCCTGCGCGAGCGCCTGGCACTGGCCGGCATCGGTCACGTCGGTGGAGCGGGCGACGGCTTCGCCGCCCGCGGCGCGGATTTCGCCCGCCACCTCATCGAGAAATTTCTGGCTACGCGCGCCCAATGCGACCTTGGCGCCTTCCTCGGCGGCGATGCGGGCGAGAGACTGCCCCATCCCGGGGCCGACCCCGCTGACCACGATGACTTTGCCTTTGAGCAACATATGTTTTCCTCTCTCCTCCCCGCGGCTGCCCCTGCCGTCATGCCGGGCTCGACCCGGCATCCAGAGCCACGGGCGATGTCCCTTGTGGCTCTGGATGCCGGATCAAGTCCGGCATGACGATGAAGGGGTGTTCGGGTTCATTCGCTTCAATCCAATCAGTAACGAAAAAAGATACGGACCAGCGGTTCAGCCCGCCTTCTCCGGCGTGAAATTCTGCGGCGGATCCTTGACCCACGGGTCGGCCTCGGCGCGGCGCGTGATGCGCCAGCCGTCGGGGGTGCGGACGAGATCGTCGACATAGGTTGCGCCGACGAAGAACAGGTGATCGCCGCCCGGCTGCGCGAGCTGCATCGGGTTGAACAGCATCGTGCGCGAGGTGGCACGATCGCCGTCGACGCGGATCAGCGGCAGCCCGATGAGATGCTGGGTGACGGGGAAGGGGGCCAACGCCTTGGCGAGCCACGACTTGATCGTGGCATAATCGCCGATCTCGCCGCCGGTCACCGAATAATCGAACGTCGCGTCCGGGGTGAACACGCGATCGAGCGTGTCGAAATCCTTGGCGTCGATCGCATAGACATAAGTGGCGAGGAGCTGCTGGATCTCGATGATGTCCGATACGACGCGCGGGTCCATGCCCTTCCTCTCCCTTATCCGTCAGTCGAAATTGGCCTGCCCGCCGTCGAGCGGGATCGTCGCGCCGGTGAGATAGGCGAATTCGGGGCCGCACAGCCCGGCCACCGCCTCGCCGATATCCTCTTCGCATTCGCCGACACGGCGCAGCGGGATCGTGCGGAAAAAGGCTTCGGCCTCCGCCGGGTTGTTCTCGATCCACTGGACGAGCCCAGGCGATTTGGCGTGGGGCGCGATCGTCAACACGCGGATTCCGTCGACGCCCCATTCGGCCGCCGCGGCGCGGCTCAGCGAGCGGATCGCCTGTTTCACCGCGGCATAGGCGCCGTAATTGGCCATGTCCCAGCGCACCGCCGCCGAGCTGGCGAGGTTGAAGATCACCCCGCCGCCGCGCCGCTTCATGTGCGGGTGACATGCCTTCATGAAACGGAAGGTGGCGAGCGGGCCGGAGTCGAACCCGGCCTCGAATGCCGCGTCGCTCACCGCCATCAGCGGGCCGAGCGGGACTTCCTGCGCATTGTTGACGAGGATATCGACCCCGCCGAACGCGCTTGTCACCCCCGCCACGGCATCGCCGATCGAGACGGCATCCTTGACGTCGCAGGCGAAGCCCTGTGCCGTCCCGCCGAGCGCGGCGATCTCCGTCGCGACGCTATCGAGCTTGGCCTTGGTTCGCCCGAGCAGCGCCAGCGTGGCGCCGCGCTTCGCCAGCGCCAGCGCGATGCCGCGCCCGACGCCTTGCCCGGCGCCGGTGACGATCGCGACCTTGCCGGAAAGCGCGGCCATCGCCTTAGGCGCCCAGACCGGCGGGCGCGCCGGGGAGCACCGGCTGGTAATAGCCGGCGGTCCAGCCGCCATCGACCGCCAGTTCGGCGCCGCTGATATAGCTGGCCTCGTCGGAAGCGAGGAACAGGCTGGCGCGCGCGATTTCCTCGGGCTCGCCGATGCGCTGGAGCGGCACGCGCTCATAGCCGCGGTTGAGATCGGCGCCGGTCGCGCCCATCGGGTTGCCCATCTGGGTATTGACCCCGCCCGGATGGACCGAGCAGACGCGCACGCCGCGCGGTCCCAATTCCATCGCCAGCGATTTGGTCAGCCCGCGCACCGCCCATTTGCTCGCGGTGTAGATCGGCAGGCCGTTGCAGCCGCGGAGGCCGTCGACCGACGAGATGTTGATGATCACGCCGCGCCCGGCCTTGGTCATCACCGGGGCGATATGCTTGGCGCCGAGCATCGTGCCGATCACGTTGATCGACAGCACGCGCTCGGCGTCCTCGACCTTCAATTCCTCGATCGCGGTGAAATGGACCACCGCGGCGTTGTTGATGAGGATGTCGACCGCGCCGAACGCCTCGGTCGCGGTGGCGACGATCGCCGCCCAATCCGCCTCGGAGCGGACATCGAGCTTTGAGAAGCGCGCAGCGGCGCCGATCTCGGCGGCGAGCGCCTGGCCCTTGTCCTCGACCACGTCGCCGATCACGACCTTCGCGCCCTCGGCGGCGAACAGGCGCGCGGTTGCCGCGCCCATGCCCTGCGAGCCGCCGGTGACGATCGCCACCTTGCCGTTCAATCGTCCCAAAAATTCTCTCCTCGAAATAGCATGGCGGAATTGAAATCCTCCGCCGTCATGCCGGGCTCGACCCGGCATCCTGAGTCACGAGCGATGGCCTTTATGGCTCTGGATGCCGGATCAAGTCCGGCATGACGGTATCTAACTAGGCGGCTTGTTCTTCGTCCCACGGTGCGGTGGTGGTGCCGCGCGTCACGGTGGTGCCGTTGACGCGCTTCTGGAATTCGCCGGCGCGGGCGCGCGGGTTGTAGAATTGGCGATACCAGATGCGGACCTTGCCGATCGGCCCGTCGCCGCGCACCGCCAGCGGGTTGAAGCACGGGCGCTTGTTCGACCAGATCTCGAAATCCTGGCTGAACGCGGCGAGGCTGGCATCCTGATAGGCGCGGGCGAGACCGATATCTTCTTCGGTGGGCGTCGCATTGCCGACCTTGACGAGCAGGCCATGCCACACGCGCACCACGCCGTCCTCGACCGGGGTATGCGCGATGAGGATGATCGAGGGATATTCCCCCGCCATCTCAGAGATCAGGATGCCCGGCCCGGTATACCAGGTGTTGGTATAGAGCGCGCCCTCGGTAACCAGCGTGCGGTGCCCCGAGCGGAAGCGCTGGACGACGATATGATCGTTGAAATCATTCTCGAACAGCTCGATCCCCTCCGAGCCGTGGACCGGGCCGAAATGGCCGCGATCGGCCATATTGTCGAGGATCTCAATCGGGTGGCTCTTGAGCTCGCCGAGCTGGTCGATCTTCCAGTCGACCCAATGCGGGGTGCCATATTCGGCGAAGGCGGGAAGATCGTAATCGGGCTCGCCACCCTCGGGATCGTTCCACATCCAGATGCAGCCAGCGCGCTCCTCGACCGGCCAGCTCGGCAGGCACGCGGCCGCCGGGATCTTCTGCGGCGAATAGGGGATTTCGTTGCATTTGCCGTCCGGCCCGAAGCGCCAGCCGTGATAGGGGCAACGGATCGAATCGCCCTCGATCTGCTCATCGTCGCGGATGACATAGGAGGTGGTGTTCTTCGCCAGATGCGCGCCCATGTGCGGGCAATAAGCGTCGACGAGATAGACCTTGCCCGAACGCCCGCGATACAGGACCATGTCGCGCCCGAAAAACCGGACGGCGTGGGCCTTGCGCCCCTCCAGCTCGTCCGACGCCGCGATCATGAACCAGCCGCGCGGGAACTGATGTTCGCCGAGACCATATTCGGCGGTCGTTGCCATGTTTGCCTCTCTCTATCCGCAGATGTCCGTCGGTAAAATCACAATATGCGTGTTTTTCACGCTTATCAATTGCGCATTTCGATGTAACCTCGCATGAACGGCCGCATCATGCAAGGCAAGCAGAGCAAATGGAGGATGTAATGGGCGATGAACGGCTCTTTCCGGAGGGCGCGGCGCTGATCTTCGGCGCGACGGGCGGGATCGGGCGCGTCGTCGCGCTGGAATTCGCGCGCGCGGGCAGCGATGTCGCGATCACCTGGCGGTCGAAGCGCGAGGAGGCCGAATCGCTCGCGCGCGAGATCGAATCGCTCGGCCGTCGCGCCAGCGTCCACGAATGCGACGTCACCGATACGGCGACGCTCGACGCGACGATCGCGGCGGCAGCGGCGGCGCACGGGCGGGTGCATACGATGGTATGGGGCGCGGGGCCGCTGGTGGCGCAGGTGTTCCTCACCGAGACGACGCCCGAGCAATGGCGCCGTGCGATCGATGTCGAGGTCCATGGCTTCTTCAACGCCAGCCGCGCGGCGATCGCGCATATGCGCGGCGCGGGCGGCGGGTCGATCGTCCATCTCGGCTCGGCGGGCGATTTGCGTTGGCCCGACAAGGACGGGCTGTCGGTCGCGCCCAAGGCCGCGAACGAGGCGCTGGTGAAGGGCTTCGCGCGCGAGGAGGGCAAGAACGGCATCCGCGCCAACACCGTGCTGGTCGGGGTGATCGAGGCGGGGATGTTCCTCGAACTCAGCAAGCAGGGCGTGTTCGACGAGGAATGGACCCGCGAGGTCCACAAGAATCTCGCGCTCAAGCGCTGGGGCCAGCCCGAGGAGATCGGCCATGCCGCGGTGTTCCTCGCTTCGTCCAAGGCCGCCTATGTCACCGGGCAGCAGATCGCCGTGGCAGGCGGCTATGGGATTTGACGATAGGGTCACCAACCCGTTTATCTAACTCGTCATTCCCGCGAAGGCGGGAATCCATTCACTCAGCCCTCCGCGAAGAATCGCAACGGCAGCGTCAATGGATTCCCGCCTTCGCGGGAATGACGGAGAGAAGATGGCGGAGTCCTGCCTCCCCCTACAGCCCGAACGCGCGGCGAAGATCGGCACCGGCGAGATCGAGCGCGGCGTCCGCCGGGGGCAGCACGCCGGGCATGCTGGCGAAGCCGTGGAACACCCCGCCGACCCGCTCCAGCCGCACCGGCACGCCGGCCGCCTGCAACCGCTCTGCATAAGCCACGTCCTCGTCGCGCAGCGGGTCATATTCGGCGGCGATGATCGTCGCGGCGGGCAGCCCGGCGAGATCGGTCGCGCGCAGCGGCGCGGCGAGCGCGGGGGGATTGTCCACCGCGTCGCCGACATATTGCTCCCAGAACCAGCGCATCATCGGGCCGGTGAGGAAATAGTCGGTGCCGTTGGTGCGATAGGAGGCACGGGAGAAATCGGTATCGAGCACCGGATAGATCAGCAGCTGATGCGCGATCGCCGGGCCGCCGCGCTCCTTGGCGAGCAGGCACAAGGCCGCAGCGAGATTGCCCCCGGCGCTGTCGCCAGCGACCGCGATTCGACTGGCGTCGACATTCGGCCCGACGGTGGCAAGCGCCGCGAGCGCGCGATAGCTCGCGTCGAGCGGGGCGGGGAAGGGGTGCTCCGGCGCGCGCGGATAATCGAGCGACACCACCGGCAGCCCCGCCTTGAGCGCGAGCGCGCGGCAGGTGACGTCATGCGTTTCGATATTGCCGCATACCCAGCCGCCGCCGTGGAGAAACAGGATCACCGGCAGCTTTTCGTCGGGGCGCGGGTGATAGAGCCGCGCCGGCTGCGCGGCGAGAATCAGGTCCCGCACCTCGGCCACCGGGGGCTTGGGGAACGGCATCGGCTGCGTATCGCCGACGCGGAACGCCTCGACCGTGAACGGCCCGACGGCGGACGGAAGCTGCTTCATCATCTCGAGGATCGACGCCGCGGCGGGGTGCAGGGCCATAGTCATTCTCCGTTGGTGGTCGGTGGGAAAGATGCAGATTTCGGTCTTGTCTTCCTCGTCACCCCGGCCTTGAGCCGAGATGACGGGGGAAGTCGACCTGAATGGCCGAATGACTGGATATCGATTCCGACCTAAAGGAAACGGCATGGCGAAACGAGATCAGGACGGGTTTTCGGCCCTGCTGGAAGCGCTTTACGGCGGGTTGCTGCAACAGGCGCCGTGGGAGCCG
>NZ_MKRR01000031.1:0-3859 GCF_001897045.1 Sphingomonas sp. 66-10 | reverse complement strand
CCGGGGACGATCCTCACCCCCGATGCGCCGACGGTAACCGCCGACGAATATGCCGAGAGCTTCTTCGCCAGCGATCCGTTCAAGGGATTGCCCGAGGGCAAGGTGACCGCCTTCGCCGAATTCCTCGGCGGCGAGGCGGCGCGCGACAGCGATTTCTACCGCGATTTCCTCGCCGCGGCGGGGGGCGACCAGATTCTCGGGGTCGATCTGCGGTTCGAGAGCGGGTTCGAGGCGCGGCTGCGCGCGACGCGCGATCGCAGCCTGCCCGATTTCGGCCCGGCCGAGCGCGAAGCGTTCCAGGCGATCGTCCCGCATCTGCGCCACGCGATCGGGCTGTTCGAGCGGCTCCAGGTCTCGGGCGCCGAACATGGCGTCTATCGCGGCACGGTCGAGCAGATGGGGGTCGCCGCGATCATCCTCAATCGCGACGGGCGGGTGGTGCGCACCAATGTCGTCGCCGATCGCCTGCTGGAGGCGGGGGACGGGCTCACCCTCGCCGATTGCCGGCTGCGGCTGAAGGACGGATCGCAGCGCAAAGAGTTGGAGGCCTTGCTCAAATCGCTCGACGCCAACCCCGCGCCGCAGCGCTTTCGCATCGCCCGCGCCTCGGGGCGCGATCTCGCCGCGATCGCCAAGCCGATTGCCGCGCCCGCGTTCATGCGCGGCGGCGCGGCGCTCGCGCTGTTCGTCAGCGATCCGGGGCAGGAGGCGCAGCTCGAACCCGAGGCGATCCGCGATCTGTTCCAGCTCACCCGGATGGAGGCCAATCTCGCGGTCGCGCTGGCGAGCGGGCGATCGCTGGTCGATGCTGCCGATGCGCTGGGCATCGCGCACAATACCGCGCGATCGCATCTGCGCTCGATCTTCGCCAAGACCGGCGCGCGCCGACAGTCGCAGCTCGTCCATCTGCTCCACGGCGGCGTGCAATAGGCTTGAAAGATTTTGCGTCGCTGCTAGCATGAATTGATACGAATCCTGTGAATCAAGCGCAGGAATGACATCGATATGCGAAGGAGAGACGGCGTGGGTCAAGAGCGTGTTCCGGATCGTGAGGCGCTGGTCGCCGAGGCGCGAGCGCAGACCGGGTTGGGTGATTTCGGCAACACTTGGTTTTTCGCCAATATCGATGCGCTGATCCCGTCGCTGAACAATGACGCGCAGCTCAGCCCCGCGGGGGTCGCGGTGGCGAAGGGGATGATCGTCAACGGGCTGGTCAACCGGCTGCGGCATGTCGAGCTGCTCAAGCAGCATCCCGAAATCCTCGACGAGAAGGTCGAGGTTGCCGCGGTGGTGGTCGGGTTGCCGCGCACCGGCAGCACGATGCTCCACCGCATGCTCGCCGCCGCCCCGGGGATGACCGGGGTGCGCTGGTTCGAGGCGCAGAATTATTCGCCTTTCCCCGGCGAGGAGCGCGGCAATCCCGCGCAGCGGCGCGCGGCGGCGCAGGGGCTGCTCGACTATATGGTCGCCAATATCCCCGATCTGATGTCGATCCACCCGATGAGCCTCGACCAGCCCGACGAGGAACTGATCGTGCTCGGCCAGCTTTATTCGAGCACGATGATCGAGGGCACCTATCACGTCCCCGGCTTCGCGCACTGGCTGACCGCGCCGGAAACCGATCGCACGCAATGCTATCGCGATCTCAAGCAGATCCTCCAGTCGCTCCAGTGGCAGGATCCGTCGCGCAAGGGCGCGCGCTGGGTGCTCAAGACCCCGGGGCATCTGATGGCGCTCGATGCGGTGATCGAGGTGTTCCCCGAGGCCAAAATCGTGATGACGCATCGCGATCCGGTGGCGACCGTGCCGTCTTACTGCAGCATGGAATATAGCCTCTATCAGATGGTCTCCGAGACGATCGATCGCGAAAGCGTCGCGCGTTTCTGGGTGCCGCGGCTGGCCGAATTGCTCGACGGATTCATGCGGGTGCGGCGGGAGACCGGCGGGCGCAATTTCGTCGACGTGCGTTATGCCGATCTCCTGTCCGATCCGATCGGGCAGGGCGCGCGGGTGCTGGAAGCCGCGGGGGTCGATGTTACCCCCGAGGTGCGCGCCGGGATGGAACAATGGGTCGAGCACAACAAGCGCGAGGATCGCGCGCCGCATAAATACAGCCTCGAGGATTTCGGGCTGAACAAGGCCGAGGTCGAGCGTCCGTTTGCCGATTATCGCGCCAAATTCCTCGCGGCCTGAGCGGTGGGCGGCGATGCCTATGAGGAAATACGCGCGCTCAAGGCGCGCTATTTCCGCGCGATCGATACGCAGGACTGGGCGCTGCTGCGCACCCTGTTCACCGACGATGCGGTGACCGATTTCCGCGATTCCGTGTCCCCGCGCGACGAGGCGTTGCTGATCCGCGGGGCGGACGGCTTCGTCGCGTCGGTGTCGGGGGCGCTGGCGGGGGCGCGGTCGGCGCATCACGGGCATAATCCCGAAATCACGCTCACCGGCAGCGACACCGCTGAGGGCATCTGGGCGATGGACGATTATATTTGGGCCGGCCCCGCTTGCGCGTTGCCGTTCGGGACGCTCCACGGTTTCGGCCATTATCACGAACTGTATGTCCGCCAGGACGGGCGCTGGCTGATCGCCGAAACCCGTCTGACCCGCATCCGCGTCGAGACGCATTGAGCGACTTCCAATCCGTCATTCCCGCGCAGGCGGGAATCCATTCTCGCAGGTCGTCGAAAGAGCCGCTCCGCCAGCCAGAATGGATTCCCGCCTGCGCGGGAATGACGTGAACCTCACGCCGCGGGCATCGGCGGATAGCTGGCGAGGAACCCTGCGTCGGCGATCATATATTGGCCGTTGATCCCCCCCGAGCGCGGGCTGGCGAGGAACAGCGCCAGTTCGGCGATATGCTGCGGGGTGAGCATCCCGGCATAGGGCGTCGCTTCGAGCGTATCGGCCGGGGCAATCGAGGGCACGCCCTCGATCCCGAGAATCGCGGTCGCCACCGGGCCGGGGCAGATGCCGTTGACGCGGGTGCCGCGCGCCGCGAATGCCTGCGACGAGGAGCGTACCAGCCCGATCACGCCATGTTTGGCCGAGCTATAGGCGGCGGCGACGCCGAGCCCGATCACGCCGGAGGTGGACGCGGTGACCACCGCCGCGCCATTCTTCGACAGCGCCGGGAGCACCGCCTTCAGCCCGAGGAACGCGCCCTTGAGGTTGATCGCGAACATCCGCTCGAAATTGGCTTCGGTCTCTTCCTCAAACGGCGTCTGCACATAAGCGCCGGCGTTGAGATAGGCGGCGTCGAGCGCGCCGAACCGGTCGATCGCGGCCTTGACCATCGCCTGATTGTCGTCGGCCTTGGCCACGTCCGCGGCGACGGCATGCGCGCGCGCGCCGGTCTTGCGGATCAGCTCGGCGACGGCTTCCGCGCCGTCGCGGTTCATGTCGGCGACGACCACCGCCGCGCCTTCCTCGGCGAAACGTTGCGCCGCGGCGGCGCCGATCCCCGACGCCGCACCCGTCACCAGCACTGCCTTGCCTTCGAACATGCCCATCTTTCGCGATCCTCTCCTAAGTGGCGCGAGCCTAGCCGCGCGCGGGCGGCGGCGCCTGCTCCAAATGGACCAGATGGGGCGATGACGAATTGGTCCAAATTGATGAGGCGGGGGTGGGGGTGCCGATTACGGTCGGCGGGGTAGTTCATGTGAGAAACGCTATGAAATTCTCGATCATTTACGAAGCCCAGATGGTGGACACGTCGCGCGAGAACGAGGCGCGGACGTTCCATGAAATCATCGAGCAGTCGTTGCTCGCCGAGGAAATGGGCTTCGATAACGTGTGGGCGGTCGAGCATACCGCGCTGACCCAATATGCGCATATGTCGGCGCCCGAGACCTTCCTC
>NZ_MKRR01000030.1:57416-65060 GCF_001897045.1 Sphingomonas sp. 66-10 | reverse complement strand
GCGAACGGGATGAGCGATAGCCCCACCGCAAATATCGTTCGGGCTGAGCTTGGCGAAGCCCTGCCCTTTCTTGCTCCACGGATGGACGGCGCGCATCATTTCGCCACCCCGACCCGCTGGATTTCCCATTCGAGCGCGACGCCGCTTTTGGCCTTCACCCGCGCGCGCACTTCCTCGCCCAAGGCCTCGATATCGGCGCTGGTCGCGCCGCCGAGGTTGATGAGGAAATTGGTATGCTTCTCGCTTACCTGCGCGTCGCCGATGCGCAACCCCCGGCAACCCGCGGAATCGACCAGCGCCCATGCCTTCTCACCCGGCGGGTTCTTGAAGGTCGAGCCCCCGGTCTTGGAACGCAGCGGCTGCGAGGCTTCGCGCGACGCGGCGATACGGTCCATCTCCGCCTGGATCGCCGCCGGCTCGCCGGGCCGCCCGCGCAAGGTGGCGCTCACCACCACCGCGCCTTCGGGCAGGTCGGAATGGCGATAGGTATAGCCAAGCTCGGCCACCTCCAGCACGCGCCGCTCGCCCGAGCGCAGCACCACCTCGCATTCGACGAGGATATCCGCGGTCTCGCTGCCGTACGCGCCGCCGTTCATCCGAACGAACCCGCCGACCGTGCCGGGGATCGAGCGAAGGAACTCCACCCCCGCGATCCCCGCGTCGCGCGCGGTGGAGGATACGAGGATGCCGCTCGCCCCGCCGCCGCAGACCAGCGTCGTCGCATCGATCGCCTCGACCCTGGCGAAGGGCTTACCGAGCCGCACCACCACGCCGGGCACCCCGCCGTCGCGCACGATCAGGTTGGAGCCGAGCCCCAGCGCCATCACCGGCACCGCCGGATCGAGCCGCGACAGGAAGCGCGAAAGATCGTCGGCGTCCTTCGGCTCGAACAGCCATTGCGCCGCGCCGCCCGCCTTGAACCAAACGAGCGGCGCAAGCGGCGCATCGGGGGTCAGCCGGCCGGCGACCTCGGGCAAGGCGAGGGCGACGCTCATCGTCGCGCGTCGATCGCGGGGCCGAGCCCGGCGGCCCATTTGGTGATATCGCCCGCGCCGAGGCAGACGATCTGGTCCCCGCCGCGCACCGCGCCCGCGAGCACGTCAGCGAGCGCATCGGCATCAGCCACCGTCGCCGCCGCGCGATGCCCGCGCCGCTTGAGCCCCTCGACCAGCGCCTCGGCATCGGCGCCCTCGACCGGCGCCTCGCCCGCGGCATAGACCGGGGTGACATAGACCATGTCGGCGTCGTTGAACGCGCTCTGGAAGTCGTCCATCAGATTGGCGAGCCGCGTGTAGCGGTGCGGCTGGACCACCGCGATCACCCGCCCTGCCGCGCTCTCGCGCGCCGCCGCGAGCACCGCGCGGATCTCGACCGGGTGGTGGCCGTAATCGTCGATGATCGTCGCCACGCCGTCGTCCGCCCGCACCTCGCCGACCTTGGTGAAGCGGCGCTTGACCCCGCCGAACTTCTCGAACCCCTTCTGGATCGTCGCATCGTCGATACCGAGTTCGAGCGCGACGCCGATCGCTGCCAGCGCATTCTGGACATTGTGGCGGCCGGGCATCGGCAGATCGATATGCTCGATCGAGCGCGCGGTGCCGTCGCGGTGGCGGATGATCGCCTCGAAGCGATTGCCGCCGGGATAAGGCACGACATTCACCCCGCGCACGTCGGCCGAGGCGGCGAAGCCATAGGTCACGATGCGCCGGTCGCGCACCCGTGGGATCAGCGCCTGCACCTCGGGGTGATCGAGGCACAGCAGCGCCGCGCCATAGAAGGGCACGTTTTCGATAAATTCGGCATAAGCCGCCTTAGCGCGTTCGAAATCCCCGTAATGATCGAGATGCTCGGGATCGATATTGGTGACCACCGCGATCGTGCCGTCGAGCCGCAGGAAGCTGCCGTCGCTTTCGTCGGCCTCGACCACCATCCAGTCGCTGTCGCCCAGCCGGGCGTTGCTGCCATAGCTGTTGATGATCCCGCCGTTGATCACGGTCGGATCGACCCCGCCCGCATCGAGCAGCGCCGCGACCATCGAGGTGGTGGTGGTCTTGCCGTGCGTCCCCGCCACCGCGACGGTCGATTTGAGCCGCATCAGTTCGGCGAGCATCTCCGCGCGGCGCACCACCGGGATGCGGCGTTCGAGCGCAGCCTCGACCTCGGGGTTGCCGCGCTTGATCGCGGTGGAGGTGACGACCACCGCCGCATCGCCGAGATTTTCCGCCTTATGCCCGATCGCGACCGCGATGCCCTTGGCGCGCAGCCCCTCGACGACATAGCCTTCGGCGACGTCCGAGCCCTGCACCGCATAGCCGAGGTTGTTCATCACCTCGGCGATCCCCGACATGCCGATCCCGCCGATGCCGACGAAATGGATCGTGCCGATATTGGTGGGGACGCCCTTCACGCGAACGCCTCCTTGCGCACCACCGGGCCGACCGGGAGCGCGATGCTCGGCGCGTCGAGGCTTTCGACCAGATCGGCCAGATCGCGCGCCGCATCGGGCTTGCCGCAGGCGCGGGCGCGACCCGCGGCATTTTCGAGCGCTTCAGGATCGAGACCGAGTTTCTGCATCTGCTTGGCGAGTTCCGACGGGGTGAACTGGCGCTGCGCGATCGTCCGCGCACCGCCCGCAAGCGTCATCTCGCGCGCATTGGCGGTCTGGTGGTCGTCGGTCGCCGAGGGCAAGGGCACGAGGATCGCGGGGCGCCCGGCGACGGTCAGTTCGGCGATCGTCGAGGCGCCGGCACGCGCGATCACGACATGCGCCCAGCCGAGATGTTCGGGCAGGTCGGGGAGATAGGTCGCGAGATCGGCGGCGATATCGAGCTCGGCATATTTGGCGCGCGCGGCGTCGATATCCTCGATCCGCGCCTGATGCGTCACCTGCAGCCGGCGACGAAAGGCGACCGGGAGCAGCGCGAGCCCGTCGGGCACCACCTGGCTCAGCACGCTCGCCCCCTGCGACCCGCCGGTGACGAGGACACGGAAGATGCCGTCCTCCTCGAGCAGCGGATAAGGCTTCGCCCGCAGCGCGAGGACATTGTCGCGCACCGGATTGCCGACGCAATGCGTCTTGCCGAGCAGTTTCGGCTTCAATCGCTGGGTCTCGGCATAAGAGGTGGCGATCGCATCGACCCGCGCCGCGACCAGCCGGTTGACCCGCCCGAGCACCGCATTCTGCTCGTGGATCGCGGTCGGGATCTTCTCGGCGAACGCCGCCGCCAGCGCCGGGAAAGCGGGATAGCCGCCGAAACCGATCACCGCCGCCGGGGTGAAGGTGCGATAGAGCTGGCGCGCCATCGCCCGGCCACGCCACATCTCGCGCGCCGCCTTGGCCCAGCCGACCGGGCCGCCGCTGAACCGCCCGGCGGGCAGCACATGCGTCTGTACCCCGTCGAACAGCCCGGGGAAGCGCACCCCGCGTTCGTCGGACACCAGAGCGACGCGATGCCCGCGCCGGATCAGTTCTTCGGCTAATGCAGCAGCGGGCACCATGTGCCCGCCCGTACCGCCCGCCGCGAGAACGAAGTGCCGCGGGCGCGTCATAGCGGCCCCCAGCGCGTGACATAGGGGCTGCGCAGCAGGAACGGATTGCGCCGCGTGAAGGTAAGCAACAGGCCCATCCCGATCGACAGCGCGACCATCGATGAACCGCCATAACTGATGAACGGCAACGTCATGCCCTTTGACGGCGCGAGGCCGGTGTTGACCGCCATCGAGACCAGCGCCTGCGCGCCGAACTGCGTGGCGAGCCCGCCGGCCGCGAGCAATTTGAAATTATCCTGTTCGTCGAGCAGTTTCACGAAGACGCGCACCACGATCGCCAGAAACGTCACCGCGATCACCATACACGCAATCAACCCGAACTCCTCGCCGATGACCGAGTAGATATAGTCGGTGTGCGCTTCGGGAAGCCCGAATTTCACCGTGCCGCCGCCGGGGCCGGTGCCGGTCCACCCGCCGGCGGTGAGCGTGGCATGCGCGGCGTTGGTCTGGAAATGGTCGCTCGCCCCCGTCCCCTCGGCATCGGGGAACAGAAAGGCGTCGATCCGCGCGCGCGCGGTGCCGTAGAAGATATAGGCCGCGACCAGCGCCGCGGGGGCCATCGCGACGAAGCCCGCGATCGTCCGCATCGGCGTGCCCGCGATCATCAGCAGCGCCAGCCACACCGCGCAGAAGATGATCGTCTGCCCCAGATCGGGCTGGAGCATCAGCATCCCCGCCACCGCGACGGTGATCGCAAAGGTGATCGTGGTGACCGGCAGGTCCTGGTCGCGCGCGCGCAGCGAGAGCAGCCAGGCGATCGTGACGATGAAGCACGGCTTGAGGAATTCGGACGGCTGGAATTGCGCGACGCCGAAGCCGATCCAGCGCCGCGCGCCGTTCACCGTCACGCCGATCAGCGGGGTGAGCGCGAGCAGCCCCGCGAACACGCCGCAGCCGAGCACCGCGAGCCGCCGCGCGGTGTTGACCGGCAGCATCGAGGTGACGAACAGCACCGGCAGCGATACCGCCACCCACATCACCTGCCGCCAGAAATAATAGAGCGGCGGGAATTTCATATGCTCGCCCGAATAGCGCACCGCGCTCGCCGGGCTCGCCGCCGCCACCGCGAGCAGCCCGACCGCGATCAGCCCGAGCGTCAGCAGCAGCAATACGCGATCGGTATCCCAGAACCACGTGCCGAGCGGCGAACGATCGCCGCGCCCGCCGCGCCCCTTGAGCCGCGCACGGAGCCCCGCCTCGTTCAGGATCTCGGCCTTTTCCTCGCTCATGCCAGCGCCCCCACCGCGTCGCGAAATGCCTGTCCGCGATGCTCATAGTCGCGGAACTGATCGAAGGAAGCCGCCGCGGGCGACAGCAGCACGGTTTCCCCCGGCTGCGCCGCCTGCGCCGCGCGCTCCACCGCCGTCGCCAGCGTCCCCGCTTCCTCGACCGGTATCACGTCGCGCAGGATCGCGGCGAACCGCGCCCCGGCCTCGCCGATCGTATAGGCACGGACGACATGATCGAACCACGGGCGGCAGGCGTCGAGATCGTCGCCCTTGGCGCGCCCGCCGACGATCCAATGCACCCGCGGAAAGGCGCCGAGCGCCGGCGCGGTACTTTCGGGATTGGTCGCCTTGCTGTCGTCGACATACGCGACGCCGCGCACTTCCCCCACCTTTTCCATGCGATGCGGGAGGCCGGCGAAACTCTCCAGCGCGCGATCGATCGTCGCTTCGTCGACGCCCAGCGCCTTGGCCACCGCGATCGCGGCGAGCGCGTTCTGCGCATTATGCGGCCCTTGCAGGCTCGGCCAGCGCGACTGATCGAGGCATACGCCCGGCGCGATCTTGGTGAGGTGCTCGGCGCGCGCCGACAATGACCGGGCGATCTCGGCCGAGGGCACGTCGCCGATCCCGATCACCGCCTCATGCACGGGCGACTGCATCGCGAACAGCCGTGCCTTGGACGCGGCATAGCCGGCGAAGCCGTCGTAGCGATCGAGATGATCGGGGGTGAGGTTGAGCAGCACCGCGACATCGCAGTCGAGGCTGTGGGTCAGATCGATCTGATAACTCGACAGTTCGAGCACATAGACCCCGCCGACCGGTAGCGGCGCCTGCGCGAGGATCGGCAGACCGATATTGCCCCCCATTAGCGCGGGGATGCCGGCCTGCTTCAGAATATGCGTGACGAGCGCGGTGGTGGTCGATTTGCCGTTGGTGCCGGTGATGCCGACCACCTTATGCGGCGGCAGCTCGGCGCGCGCCTCGGCGAACAGCTCGATATCGCCGGTGATCGCCACCCCCGCCGCGCGCGCCTTGGCCGCGAGCGGGTGGGTGTTGAGCGGGACCCCGGGGGAGACGACCAGCGCGTCGAACCCGGCGAGGTCGATCGTATCGAGATCGGCGATCGTCGCGCCTTCTATCCCCTCGCGCCGGTCGGCGTTGCTGTCCCAGGCGGTGACGTCGGCGCCACCCGCGACCAGCGCGCGCACCGTCGCCACGCCGGTCCGCGCGAGACCGAGCACCGCATAACGTTTGCCGCGCCAGGAGGAGGAGACGATCATGCGCCCGTTCTCCCGCACCCTGTAACCACCTCGGCGAAGGACGGGGTCCAGGTACGACCGGCCCGATGCTGGACCCCGGCCTGCGCCGGGGTGGTCGCATGTGCTTGCGGCATGAGATCCCCGCCTGCGCGGGGATGCAGTGAAAAGGATGTGCGCATCCTTTTCACCGCAGCTTCAACGTCGACAGCCCGGCAAGCGCGAGCACCAAGGCGATGATCCAGAATCGGATCACCACAGTCGGCTCGCTCCAGCCCAATTGCTCGAAATGGTGGTGAATCGGCGCCATGCGGAACACGCGTTTGCCGGTGCGCTTGTACACCGCGACCTGGATGATCACCGACAAGGCCTCGACCACGAACAGCCCGCCGATGATCCCCAGCACGATCTCGTGATGCGCGATCACCGCGATCGTCCCCAGCGCCCCGCCGAGCGCGAGGCTGCCGGTATCGCCCATGAACACCGCCGCGGGCGGCGCATTATACCAGAGGAAGGCGAGCCCCGCCCCGACCATCGCGCCGCAGAATATCGCCAGATCGCCCGCGCGCGGCACGTGCGGAATGCCAAGATAATCGGCGAACTTCACGTTGCCGGCGAGATAGGCGATGATCATGAACGCCACCGCGGCGATGATCACCGGCATCGTCGCCAGCCCGTCGAGCCCGTCGGTCAGATTGACCGCATTGCCGAACGATACGATCGTGAAGGCGGCGAACAGCGGGTAAAGATACCCCAATTCCAGATAGTAACGGTTGGTGAACGGCAGGAACAGCCCGGTGCCGTTCTCCTGGCTGATGATCCACGCCGCGGCGCCCGCGATGAGGAATTCGAGCAGCAGCCGCACCCGCCCCGGTATCCCGGCGGTGGTCGCCTTGGTCACCTTGTCGTAATCGTCCATGAACCCGATCGCGCCGAAGCCGAGCGTCACGAACAGGCTGGCCCAGACGAACGGATTCCTGAGATCCATCCAGATCAGGATCGCGAGGCTGAGGCTGGTGAGGATCATCAGCCCGCCCATCGTCGGCGTACCGCGCTTGGCGAGATGGGTCTGCGGCCCGTCGGCGCGGATCGGCTGGCCCTTGCCCTGCCGCACGCGCAGCCAGCCGATGAACTTCGGCCCGATGATCAGCCCGATGAACAGGGCCGTCGCCACCGCGCCGCCGGTACGGAAGGAAAGATAGCGGATGAGATTGAGGACACTCGGGAAACCGAGGCTCTCGGCGATCAGGTACAACACTTTTACACGCCCCCGGCGAGCGCCGCGACGACGCGCGACAACCCGACTCCGTTCGATCCCTTGACGAGCACCGCATCGCCCGGCGCGATCATCTGAGCCAGACGATCCAGCGCGCTTGCGGCATCGGGCACATGGACGAAATCGACGCGCCCCTCAAGGGCCTCCGCCAGCGGTGTCATCTTTTCGCCGACCAGCAGCGCCGTTTCGACGTGCGCGGCCAGCACCGGCTCGGCCAAGGCGGCGTGATAGGCGTCGCTCGCCTCGCCCAGTTCGCGCATTTCGCCCAGCACCGCGACATGCCGCCCTGGCTCGTGCGCCAGCACCGCCAGCGTCGCCGCCATCGAGGCGGGGT
>NZ_MKRR01000030.1:46231-57321 GCF_001897045.1 Sphingomonas sp. 66-10 | reverse complement strand
CCGCATCGACCGCTGCGATCGCCGCCAGCGCGTTCGACACCCAATGATTGCCCGGCTGGGCGATCGTGAAGCTCAGCTCTCGCTCGCCGACCCTGGCGGTGACGAAGGTGCCGTTCGCCAGCCGCATCGCCTCGACCGGGTGGACATCGGCGCCGGCATCGCGCCCGAAGGTGACGATCCGCGCGGCATAAGGCGTGGCCGCCGCGATCAGCCGGTCGCGATGCGGGCTGTCATAAGGGACGATCGCCACCCCGCCGGGCTCCAACCCGCGGAAGATCTCACCCTTGGCATCGGCGATCGCGCTTTCGTCGGGGAAGAATTCGGTGTGCGCCGGGGCGATCGCGGTGACGATCGCGATATGCGGCCGGACGAGCGTGGTGAGATGCGCGAGCTCGCCGGCGTGGCTCATCCCCATTTCGAACACGCCGAAGCGCGTGTCGCGCGGCATCCGCGCGAGGCTGAGCGGGACCCCGGTGTGGTTGTTGTAGCTCTTGACCGAACGATGCACCGCGCCGCGCGCGCCGCGATCGAGCGCGGCGAACAGCGCCTCCTTGGTCGAGGTCTTGCCGACCGACCCGGTGACGCCGATCACCTTACCCTGCATCCGCGCCCGCGCCGCGCGGCCCAGATCCTCCAGCGCGGCGAAGGTATCGGCGACGCGGACGTAAGGGTGCGCGGTATCTTGCGATACCAGCGCACCCGCCGCGCCCCGCGCGAAGGCTCCATCGAGGAATTTGTGGCCGTCGGTTTCCGCGCCCTTCATCGCGACGAACAGATCGCCGCTGCCGATCTCACGGCTGTCGAACGCGACCCCCGAAACGGCGAAGTCGGCAGAAGGCGTGCCGCCGGTGGCGGCCGCGATCTCGGCTGAGGTCCAGAGCGTCATTACCCGGCTATAGGATCAGGGCCGCGTCAACGCAGCCCGCTCACCGCATCGCCGGTGACCAGTTCGTATCGCAGCCCGAGCTTGCGACGCTCGCGCGGGCGCTTCTCGCCGTCCACCTGGGCGAACGGACGGGCGGGGATGTTGATCTTCCTTTTCACGCTACCTCCCTTGCGACAGTTACATCGTCGAACGGCAGGACGAGATCACCGACGATCTGGCCCTGTTCATGCCCCTTGCCGGCGATCAGCACGATATCCTCCGCGCCGGCCATGCGGATCGCCTCGGCGATCGCGGTGCGGCGGTCGCCGATTTCGAGCGCGTTGGGCGCGCCCTCCAGAATGTCGGCGCGGATCGCCGCCGGATCTTCGCTGCGCGGATTATCGTCGGTGACGATCGCGATATCCGCCGCCGCGGCGGCGATCTGCCCCATCGGCTCGCGCTTGCCGGCGTCACGGTCGCCGCCGGCGCCGAACACCAGGATCAGCCGCCCCGCAACATGCGGGCGCAGCGCCGCGATCGCCGCCTCCAGCGCATCGGGGGTATGCGCATAATCGACATAGACCGGTGCGCCGCTGGGGGCGATCACCGCGCGTTCGAGCCGCCCGCGCACCGGCTGGAGCCGCGCCAGATTGGCGATCGTCGCCGCGACATCGCCTCCGGTGGCGATCACCAGCCCCGCCGCGACCAGGGCATTGGCCGCCTGATAGGCGCCGATCAGCGGCAGCGTCACCTTATGCTCGCGCCCCTCGGCGGCGATCACCAGCCCCTGCCCGAGCAAGGTCGGATCGCGCGACACCAGCCGCAGCGTGTCGCCATGTTCGCCGACCGTCACCAGCTTGTTGCGGCGCGCGCGGGCGAGATCGATCACCCGTTCGGACTGCGGGTCGTCCACCCACACCACCGCGGTGCCGTCATCGCTCAGCACTTCGGAGAACAGCCGCAGCTTGGCGGTGAAATAGGCCGCCATGTCGCCGTGATAATCGAGGTGATCGCGGCTCAGATTGGTGAAGGCCGCCGCCGCCACCGGCACGCCCTCGGTGCGATATTGGCTGAGGCCGTGGCTCGACGCCTCGAATGCGAGATGCGTTACCCCCTCGCGCGCCAGCCCGGCGACATTGGAGAGGAAGGTCACCACATCGGGGGTGGTGAGCCCGGTCGTCACCTGATCGTCTGCGGTCGAGACGCCCAGGGTGCCGATCGAGGCGGCATGATATCCGGCCATCCGCCACAGTTGGCGCGTCATCTCGACCGTGGAGGTCTTGCCGTTGGTACCGGTGACCGCCACCGACACCGCCGGAAACGGCGCGAAGAAGGTCGCGGCGAGCGCGGCGAAGGTGGCGCGCGGGTTGCTGCTCGCGATATGCGCCGCGCCTTCGACCGTCGCGCCCGGCCGCGCGACCACCGCGACTGCGCCGGCGGCGATCGCCGCGGGGATATAATCCTCGCCGTTGACGCGCTGGCCCTCGAACGCGCCGAACACATTGCCCGGCGCGACCTTGCGATGATCGATCGCGAAGCCGGTCACCTGCGCGGCTTCGTTTCCGCCGGTGATCTGGCCGAGCTTCATTCCGCGCTCCCTTTTTCTTCTTTTTTGTTGGGCGCCTTCCACAGCAGCGGATTGAGGTCGCTTTCGTCGATGTCGCGATGATCATCGGGGATCACCCCGAGCAGCGCGCCGGTGCGGCTGACCACCCGGCTGACCACCGGGGCGACGGTATAGGCAGCGGTGGTCTGGAACGAATTGGCCTGCACGCGCTTGGCCGAATCCATCATCACGATCACGACATAGCGCGGCGCGTCCATCGGGAAGGCCGAGGCGAAGGTCGAGACGTTGGTGTTCCGGGCATAGCCGCCGCGCTGCGCCACCTCGGCGGTGCCGGTCTTGCCGCCGACACGATAACCCGGCGCCTCGCCGCGACGCCCGGTGCCGTCGAGCACGACGAGCCGCAGCAGCTGACGCATCCGGTCGCTGGTCGATTGCTGGAGCACGCGGCGCCCCTTGGCTTCATGCCCCGGCTGGGCCTTGAGCAGGGTCGCCGGGCGCCAGATCCCGCCGTTGACCAGCGCGGCATAGGCGCTCGCGAGGTGCAACGGGGTCACCGCGATGCCGTGGCCGTAAGCGGTGGTCATCACCGTGGTGCGCGCCCAATAGGTCGGCCAGATCGGCCGCCCCTTTTCGACCAGTTCGATATCAGGCTTGGTGCTGAAGCCCAGCCGGCGGAACATCGTCTGCATCCGCTCCGCACCGACCTCATCGGCGATCCGCGCGGTGGCGATGTTCGACGAATAGATCAATGTTTCCGGGATGTTGAGCCAGCGCTTCTGCTCGTGCCCGCGATCGTCGTGGATCGTATAGCCGCCGACCTTGATCGGCGCGGTCGCATCGAACCGGCGGCTCATGTCGGTGACGACGCCGAAATCGATCGCCGCCGCCATCGCGATCGGCTTGAAGGTCGAGCCGAGCTCGTAGACCGACTGGGTGACGTTGTTGCGCAGCTCCTCGGTGCCGGCCATCCCGACGCGGTTGGGATTGAAATAGGGCAAGGAGACCATCGCGATCACTTCGCCGGTGTGGACGTCGAGCACGATCCCGCCCGCGCCCTTGGCCTGCATGTCGTTCATCGCGCGGCCGAGTTCGCTTTCCATCGCGGCCTGCACGCGGCTGTCGATCGACAGCTGCACCGGGGTGCCGTTCTGCGCCGGATCGGTCAGCCGCGCGTTGAGCGCGCGCTCCATCCCGGCCATGCCCTTGCCGTCGGTCGAGAGATAGCCGAGCGCATGCGCGGCGAGCGACGATTGCGGATAGAGCCGCTGCGACTCCCGCTCGAACACGATCCCCGGCTCGCCGATCGCATTGACCGCCTCGACCAAGGCGGGGCTGGCGCGGCGGTTGAGATAGGTGAACGATACCTTCTTGGTGATCTGCGCGTAGAACCATTGCTGGCTGCCGATATCGGGCATCAGATCGGCGAGCTTCTGCGCGATCTCGCTGCGGTCGCCGAGCAGGCGATCGGGATGGACGCCAATCGCCCAGGCGTCGATCGTCCGCGCGAGCGGCTCGCCGTTGCGATCGACGATATCGCCGCGCGGCGCGGCGCCGAGGATCGCGGGTCGCGTCGGCCGCCCCTCGATCGCGAGCCACGCGAGCCGCCCGACGACCAAGGTCACCGCGGCGGCGAACAGCAGCATCAGCATCATCAGGCGCAGATGCTGCGTCGCGAGCAGCGCGTGGCGCGCCTCGCTGGCTTTTACCGATCGAGCAGGGCGCGCGACCAGCGAGGTCAACGCAGCCGCCGTGCCTCGGCGCGCGCGCCGCTCGCCAGATCGCCCATCGTCGTGTCGCTGAGCAGCGACTTGTCGAGCATCGCCACCGCCTTCGCCTTGCGCGAGATCGGCGCGGACGAAGCCAGTTCGGCATGCATCACCACCGCCGCCGCGAGCTTCGGCGCGGGCCGGTCGGCCGCCGGCTTATCCTTCGCCTTGGCCTTGCGCGCCGCGACGGTCGCGTCGGCGAGATCGCCGTGCATCACCACCGCCGGGATCAGCCGCGGCGCGGCATCGCCGCTATGCGCCGACACCTTCATCAAGGTCGCGGGCCGCGCGGCGGCGACCGCCACCGCGGGGGCCTCGTCGATCACCGGCGCCGGCGCAGCAGCGCGGACCGGCCCCGGCGACGACGGCACGAGCAGCGACGCGGTGCGCACTGCGCCCTGCTGCTGGCCCGGGACCTGCGCCGGGACGCCACGGTCGAAGCTGATCGAGGCGAGCTGCCCCTCGTCACGCACGAACTGGCCGGCGGTCGGCGAGGCGAGCGCCAGCGTGTCGCCGTTCCAGCGTTCGAGCTGGGTCAGGTTGGAGCGCACGTCGAACTCGGTCTCCAGCGCGCGGATATCGCGCTGGGCGAGGCCGATGCGGACATTGACCTGCTCGAGCCGCTTGCGCTCGGCCGCGACCTGAAGCGAGACCAGATAGAAGCCCAGCGACACGATCACCACGCCGCCGAACCAACCCAGACCTTTCAATCGATACGTCGCTGCCATCGTTACGCCTCCACAAACTCGACACCGGCATCCCAGGCCGCGGCGGCGGTGCGCCGCGCGGTGCGCAGCGTCGCCGACCGCGCCCTGGGGTTGCGTGCCACTTCCGCCGCGCTCGGGCGCACTGCCTTCGCCGCCGGCTCGAAACTCGGGGACCGCGCCTCGCGCGCTTCCGGCCGGTGCCGCGACCCCGCCGGGGTCGATCCGCTGCGCTCACGCAGGAAGCGCTTCACCAGCCGGTCCTCCAGGCTGTGAAACGTCACCACCGCCAGCCGCCCGCCCGGCGCCAGCACCCGCTCCGCCGCGGCGAGCCCGCGGGCGAGCTCCTCCAGTTCGCGGTTCACATGGATGCGGATCGCCTGGAAAGCGCGCGTCGCCGGATCCTTCTTGTCGTGCGGCCGATGCCCCAGCGCACGCCGCACGACCTGCGCCAGCGCGCCGGTGGTGGTCAGCGGGCGCGCCGCGACGATCGCCTTCGCCACGCGGCGCGAACGCGGCTCCTCGCCGTAACGCCACAGCACGTCGGCGATCAGCGCCTCGTCCGCGGTGTTGACGAAATCGGCCGCCGACGGCCCCGATTGCGACATGCGCATGTCGAGCGGCCCGTCGCCCTGGAAGGAGAAGCCGCGCTCAGGCCGGTCGAGCTGCATCGACGAGACGCCGATATCCATCACCACGCCATCGACCGGGGGCACGCCGCGCGCATCGAGCTCGCCGGCCAGGGCGGAAAATTCGGCCGGCACGAGGATCAGGCCGGCTTCGGCGCTTTCCAGCGCACGCCCGGCGGCGATCGCATCGGGGTCGCGATCGAAGGCGAACACCCGCGCGCCCTTTGCCAGCAGCGCGCGGGTGTAGCCCCCCGCGCCGAAGGTCGCGTCGACCATCGTCTCACCGGGCGCCGGGGCAAGCGCCGCCAGCACCTCGTCGAGCAGCACCGGGATATGGGGGTCGGCCGGCGCGGTCACAGCGCATACCCCTTTTCCTCGCAGGCGAACTCGACATATTCCTTGAGGAACGGGTCGATTCCCGGCGTCTCGATCAGGATCTTCGGGCTCCAGATCGTGATCCAGTGGAACGATCCGTGGAAGAAGGCGACATTGCCGATCCGCGCATATTTGCGCTCGAACGCCGGCATGATGAACCGCCCGCTGCCGTCGAACGGCAAGGGCTCGGCACCGCCGGCGCGATCGAGGATATTGTAATCGGTGCGCCCGCTCTTCTCGAACTGCGCGGCATCGAGCTGCTCGAGCCGCGCCTTCCAGAAGGGCACGAACTTCGGATCGTAGGCGATCAGGCAGCGATGCTCGGGGTGCGGGGCAATGATGACGGTGCCGCCGTCCTTGCCGTCTTCGCGCGGGGAATTCTTCGCGAGCATGGCGCGCAGGGTGTTCGGGATGGCAACCCGCGACTTCTCGTCGACGAGCGCGATACCCTTTCCCTGATAGTCGACCCTTTCCGACACGCCCACCTCACCCGGCGACGGACGCGCTTCTCCGGCCCGGAAATCGGCCACCCCGGCCGCCCGGTGCTTGCGAAGATTGAATACAGCGAGTCCGCCCCTCTGCAGCTCTGATAGATATCAGGGCTCTTCGGGGATGGGAAGGGAAATCTGGGGTAAGTCGGGGAAAACGCGCCTAATCGGGGGGTTTTCCTCCCTCGAACATGGGCGCGGGGCAATGTTGTTCCACTTCCGTTCGCGCAATGAGGGCGCCGGAATCGGGGACAATTGGGGAAACGGGGGCGATTTCCCCATTTTTCCCCGGCGATCGCGCGGACATCGTGGAATCAGTCGTCATGTCGGATCAGCTCCGGCTGACGGCCAAGGGAAGCAGCGGATCGTGCTGCATCGGGCGCTCAGTGGTGCGGCGTGGCCGGCGCGGCGCCGTTGGTCGTGGCGGGCGCGACGCCGAGTTCGGCGAGCGGCTCGTTCGGCGCGGTCGCGGCCGGGACGGTATTGTTGGCCAGCGTCATATTGGCGACCGCCTCCGCCTTCGGGGCGTCGATCGTCGCGACGGGCTTCTCGTGGCTCGCCGCGCTGAAGATCGCGCTGGCGAGCCCGATCAGCAGCACGACCGCGGCAAGGCCGATCATGCCGACGCGCACGCGCTGTGCCGTCTGGTTCGCTGCTGTCTGATTAGGGGTAGGTATTTCGGTCTTCATCCGTCGCGCGAGGGTAACGCAACATCGTGCCTTTGTCGAATTTTACAATGTTATCCGCGCTGCAAGCCTTTGTCGGCGAGCCATTCCGGGTTGTAGAGCGTGGAAAGGTAACGGAAACCCGTATCGCACAGGATCGTCGCGATCCGCTTGCCCGGCCCCAGCTCGCGCGCGAGGCGCACCGCGCCGGCGACATTGATCCCCGACGACAGGCCGAGGCACAGCCCCTCCTCGTCGAGCAGCCGCGCCACCCAGTCGAGCCCTTCCTGATCGGGGATGCGGAATTGCGTGTCGACCGGCGCGCCCTCCAGATTGGCGGTGATCCGCCCCTGCCCGATCCCTTCGGCGACCGACGACCCTTCGGCCTTCAGTTCGCCGCAGGCGTAATAGGAATAGAGCGCGGCGCCAAAGGGGTCGCTCAGCGCGATCGTCACCTTCTCGTCCTTCGCCTTGAGCCCCATGCCGACCCCGGCAAAGGTGCCCCCGGTGCCGACCGCGCAGGTGAAGCCGTCGACGCGCCCGTCCATCTGCGCCCAGATCTCCTCGGCGGTGCCCGCGATATGCGCCTTGCGGTTGGCGATATTGTCGAACTGATTGGCCCAGATCGCGCCCGGCGTCTCCTCGGCGATGCGGCGTGAGGTGTGGACGAAATGATATTGGCTCGAATAGGGCGCCGCCGGCACCGTCACCAGCTCCGCCCCCAAGGCGCGCAGCGTATCCATCTTCTCGCGCGACTGGGTGTCGGGCATCACGATGATCGTGCGATAGCCCTTGGCATTGGCGACCAGCGCCAGCCCGATCCCGGTATTGCCCGCGGTGCCCTCGACGATCGTCCCGCCGGGCTTGAGCTGGCCGCGCGCCTCGGCATCCTCGACGATGAACAGGGCCGCGCGATCCTTCACGCTGGCGCCGGGGTTGGCGAATTCGCATTTGCCGAAAATGTCGCAGCCGGTCTCCTCGCTCGGGCCTTTCAGCCGGACGAGCGGGGTGTTGCCGATCAGCGCAAGCGTGTCGCGGGCGGTGGTGAGCATGACGCATGAAATGGCGCGCCCGGCGCCGCGTGGCAACCTCGCTCGGACTTTCAGGGGCTAAAGACAGCGCGATTGCGCCGTCGCCCCGGTCTTGAGCCCAGGCGACGGAGAGTTAGACTTTGGCATGACACGGAAATCATCCTTTCCCCCGGTCGTCGACCAGCACACGCGGCTGCTGATCCTCGGCAGCCTGCCCGGCGAGCGCAGCCTGGCGGAGCAGCGCTATTATGCGCATCCGCAGAATCAGTTCTGGCGACTGGTCGGCCATGCGATCGGCCGCGACCTCGCGACGCTGCGCTATGAAGCGCGACTCGCCGCGCTGCGCGAGGCGCGGATCGGGCTGTGGGACGTGATCGCCTCCGCCCGCCGCATCGGCAGCACCGACGCCGCGATCCGCGAACATGACGCCAATGACCTCACCACCCTGACCGACTCGCTGCCCGATCTGCGCGCGGTGGCGTTCAACGGCGGCACCGCGCTGCGGCTCGGCCGCCCGCTGCTCGCGGGGCGCGATCTGGCGCTGGTCGCGCTGCCCTCGTCGAGCCCGCTCCACACGGTGAAAATCGAGCTCAAACAGCCGCAATGGGATGCGCTGGCCGGGTTTCTCGCATGATTGCGCGGCAAAACGAGACATTTGGGGCATAAATATTGTCGCGAATCGGTTTTGCCGCCTTGACGATAGCCCCGCCGCGGGTATGGCGTCGCGACGCTATGAAGACCCTTTTCCTCGTTCCCGCCGCCGTCGCGCTGGTCGCGCTTTCCGCCTGCAATTCGAAGCCGGAAAAGGCCGAAGTGATCGACACCAACCCCGATCCCATGGCCGCTCAGCTCGCCAACAAGGGCGCTGTCGAGCTGCCGCCGGCGATCAAGGCTGAAAAGACCTTCCGCTGCAAGGACAACAGCCTCGTCTATGTCACCTTCTTCCAGGGCGACAAGCAGGCGATCGTCAAGACCAAGAAGGACGGCGCGCCGACCACGCTGAAGGCCGAGAAGGCGGGCGATCCGCTGGTCGCCGAGGGTGGCTGGAAGCTGACCGGCGATCCGTCGCACATCACGCTGACCGCGGGTGGCAAGGGCGAGCAGAGCTGCAAGTCCTAACCGGTCGACATTTCCCATCACACGGGCTGGCGTAGCGATACGCCGGCCCTTTTTCATTTGACGGCGAGCACTTGCCAGCCGCCGCGCGGCGCGGCACCTTCGGCCTATGGCGACAATCGCGGTCTATAGCCTCAAGGGCGGCGTCGGTAAGACGACGCTGGCGGTCAATCTCGCCTGGTGCGCGGCGGCGCGGTCCGCGCGGCGCACCTTGCTGTGGGATCTCGATCCGCAGGCCGCGGCAAGCTGGATCCTGGGGCGCGAATCGAAGCGCGATCGCGCGCAGGCCGCCTTCTCGCGCGAGGTCGACGCGCACAAATTGATCCGCGACACCCCGGTCGAGCGGCTCGAGCTGCTCCCCGCCGACGCCTCGTTGCGCGAGCTCGATCATCTGCTGCGCGAAATGGACAAGAAGAAGCGGCTGTCGAAGCTGATCGCCGGGCTCGGCGACTACGACCGCGTAATCCTCGATTGCCCGCCGGGACTGACCGAGACCGCCGATCAGGCGGCGCGCGCCGCCGATCTGATCGTCATCCCGGTCGTCCCCTCCCCGCTCGCGCAGCGCGCCTATGACGAGGTCGAACGGCATCTCGGCGGCAAGACCGCGACGTTGCCGGTCCACGCTCTGGTCGATCGCCGCCGGCGGATGCATCAGGAGGCAGTGGCGGCGCGGCCCGACTGGCCGGTCATCCCGATGGCAAGCGTGGTGGAGGCATCCGCCGCGGCGCATCGCGCGGTAGGCGAAGCCGCGCCGCGCAGCGCCGCGGCGGCAGCCTTCCTCGATATCTGGCAAAGGATCGAACGACGTCTCGCTTCATGAGCTTCGAACGGCTCGACCCGGCGATGGTGCTCGGCGCCTATTCGGTCGGCGTGTTCCCGATGGCCGACGGGCGGGACGCGCCCGGGGTCTATTGGGTCGAGCCGCGGCGCCGCGCGATCATGCCGCTCGACGGCTTCCACCTGTCGCGCTCGCTGCGCAAGACGATCCTCGCCGATCATTTCCGCGTCACCGCCGACCGCGCCTTCCCCGCGGTGATCCGGCTGTGCGCCGAGGCCGCGAGCGATCGCCCCGAGACCTGGATCAACCGCTCGATCGAACAGGTCTTCCTGCGGCTGCACGAGACCGGGCATGCGCATTCGATCGAATGCTGGCACGGCAATTCGCTGGTCGGCGGGCTCTATGGCCTCGTGCTCGGCCGCGCCTTTTTCGGCGAGAGCATGGTGAGCCGCGCGACCAATGCCTCGAAGGTCGCGCTCGCCGCTTTGGTCGCCCGGCTGCGCGCCGGCGGGTTCACCTTGCTCGATTGCCAGTTCATGACCGAACACCTCGCCTCGCTGGGCGCGGTCGAGATCGATCGCGCCGATTACATGGTGTTGCTGGGCGAGGCGTTGGCCGGCTTGGTCTCGGCGACCGGCGCATCGTCGCCTGGCGCGGCATCGTCGCTGTTCGCCCCGGCGGAGGCGCCGGCGGATTTCTTCGCGGTGGAGGCGGCGATCACGTCGGTCTCCGCGCCCTTCGCCGGGAAGGACATCGTGCAGCTTTTGGCCCAGACATCGTAAACCGGGTGCTGCACCACGTTGAGCCCGGGCCGTTCCTTGAACAGCCAGCCTGAAAAGGCGCGGTGCCACGCCTTGTCCACGCCGCGCACGTCGAGCTGGACGAACGCGCCGGTCAGCTGTTCCTGCTCCCACGGCGCGGTGGTTTCGCACGCACGCAGGCGGACGATCGTATCGCCGACCTGAACCGCCTGCCCCGGCTTCATCGTCAGCTCACGGCTGACGCCGTTGCGCTTGTTGAGGATGCCGATCACCGCGACTCGCTGCGCCATCGGCGTCGTCCCGGCATCGGCCGCGGCGCTGTCGCCGCCGACGGTCGTGACGCCG
>NZ_MKRR01000030.1:41009-46225 GCF_001897045.1 Sphingomonas sp. 66-10 | reverse complement strand
CCGCCTGCGACACCTCCGGCGTATTGGGCTTGGTCGCGCCGCCGTTGAGCCAGCGACTCCCCTGCCACAGGCCGACCCCGGCCAATGCGGCGACGAGCGCGCCCGCCGCCAGCGCACGCTTCACGCCTCGGGGCTCCACGCCTCGTAATCGCCGGTCGCAGGCGCGCGGACGCCGCCCTTCTCCAGCGCGCCCGGCGGACGATAGGCGAGCGCGGTGCCGGTCATGTTGGGCACCGCCGGCTTTTCCCAGCGACGCGGCGCGGGCAGCGCACGATCGGGCACGTCGTCGACATGATGATGCAGCCAGCTGAACCATTCGGGCGGGACGCGGCTCGCGTCGTTCGCGCCACGATAGATCACCCAGCGACGCGGGCGGCCGGCGGTATCCGCCCCGCCCTCGTAATAAACGTTGCCGAGCGAATCCTCGCCGACGCGCGTCTTGCCGCGAAGGCCGAACCAGGTGCCGACGGTCGCGCCGTTCCACCAGGTGAAGGGGTTCAGATTGATGCCCATGCGCCTGCGCTTAGCCCCGAAGCGCGGAGGCTTCAACCGCGCTTTCAATACCTCGCGCCCCTCTCCCCTCCCTGGTGAAGGGAGGGGAGTTCCTGCGGCTATCTATCCCAGCTTACCTTGTCGCCCTCGTTGATGCCGAGCTCGCCGGCGCGGCCGCCGTTGATCTCCAGCACCGCCGCGACCGCCTCGCCCGACGAGATCAGCGTCTGTGAGAAAGGCACGGTATTCTCCTCGATCCGCGCGATCGTGTGATCGGGGCGGATGAACAGGATGTCGAGCGAACTCGGCGTGTCCTTCATCCAGAAGTTCGCCGCGCGCGGCGGGCCGTCGGGCGGATAGGGCGCGAACAGCATCCCGCCGTCCTTGGGGACATCGGTGCGGAACATGAGCCCGCGCTCCTGCGCCGCGGCGGTGCGCGCGGCCTCGACCTGAAAGACGTGCGCGCCGTTCCTGCTCTGCACCGTCACCGTGACGAGCGCGGCATTCCCCTTGCCCGCGCCTCCGGAGCCGTCACCCGAGGTCGTCGCCGATGCCGATACGTTGCCGCCCGAGCAGCCCGCGACGAGCGCCGCAAGCATCGCCCCCGCCACGATCCGCCACATGTCAGTCCTCCAGCGCGACCGCGACCGCGAGCGGCCCCTTGCGCCCGTCGACCACGCGTGCGCGCAGCCGTTGATCGGGCTCGACCTCCTGAACGCCGGCGCGGCGCAGCGTTTCCATATGGACGAAGATGTCCTGATCGCCGTCGGGCCGGACGAGGAAGCCATAACCCTTGAGCCGGTTGAACCATTTCACCAGCACCGGCTCCCAGTCGCCCGCCTCGTCGAGCAATGCGGCGGGATCGACGCGGGTCGTATCGCGCGGCGGCGCGGGATCGACCGCGTTCGAGGTGTCGATCGACAGGATCTCGGTCGCCTGAAAGCCGCGATTGCGCTTGACCGCGATCGCCTCGACCCGCGTCCGCTCGGGCAGGCTGCGCCGGCCGTGCGGCTGGAGCACGCTGAAATGGATCAGCACGTCGCCGGTATCGCCGGAATCCGGCACGAGAAAGCCGAAGCCGCGCGTCACGTCGAACCATTTGAGCGTGCCCGAAACACGCACAGCCGGTTCGGCGTCGGACACGCCTGTCTCCTGTTCGCGGTCATCCGCATCGCGAGGCATGTCGCTACGCACGTATTTTTACCCGTCCCCCAACGATCGTTACGCTAGCATCTTTGGCGCGGTGTACAACAGCGAAACCATTGGGGGCGGCTCATTCCTCGCCCTCGAATGGCACACCCGGCGGACTGGTGACGATTCGCCGCGCCAGCGCATGCGCGTGCCCCGCGCGAATCATCGCCGCGACCTGGCGTTCGAGCAGCCGCGCATCGGGCGCCTCGCGCGCCCACGGGCCGAAGCGACGGCGCTTCGCGAAGGCCAGCGCCGCGCGCAGCGGCTGCGCCTCCGCCCCCGGCTCTTCCGCTAGTTCGGCGAGCGCGGCGGCAGTATCCTCGGCGTCGATCTGCGCCGCATGAAGCGCCTGCGCCACGCGGCGCGCGCCGAACCCGCGCCGCGCGAGCGATGCCGCGCGCATCGCCGCAAAGGCGCGATCGTTAACATAGCCCAATGCCGCCATCCGCTCGGCGACCGCCGCCGGATCGACCGGCGCGCCCTGCCAACCGCGTTCGCGCACCTTGCGGCGCAGATAATCGGCCAGCTTGCCGCGGGTGGTGGCGAAACGCTCGACATAGCGTAAGGCGAGCTGATCGAGCGCGGCAGCATCGAGCGGGCGGGGCAAAGCGTGGCGTTCGCGGGTCACGCCATGTTGTTGCCACAGTGACGAACGAATTTGAACGCGCCGGGCGCGGAAGGGCCGCCATTGCGCGAGCTTGCGTCCGGGAAGGGGCGCGCGAAAGGTTAAATTCTGGAATGACTACCCTCCAATCGACCCCCACGCAGGATGCGCTGCCGCGCCGGTTCGCGGATTTCGCGACGCTGGGCGAGGCGCTCGATTATGCGGCGCAGGGCACCCGTGGGCTGAATTTCCATGATGCGCGCGGGGCGTTGACCCGCGCCTATCCGTTCTCCGCGTTGCGTCGCGACGCGCTGGCCGCGGCGTGGCGACTAGTCGCTGCGGGGATCAAGCCGGGCGACCGCATCGCGCTGGTCGCCGAAACCGGCACCGAATTCGCCGCATTGTTCTTCGGCGCGGTCTATGCCGGCGCGTGGCCGGTGCCGCTGCCGCTGCCGACCTCGTTCGGCGGCAAGGAATCCTATATCGACCAGCTCCGCGTCCAGCTTTCGAGCTGCGACCCGACGATGCTGATCTATCCGCCCGAGCTGGCGGTGATGGCGGGCGCCGCCGCCGAGGCGGGCGGCGTGCAGGGCGTCGACTGGGGCGAATTGCTCGCCACCGAGCCGACCCCGGTCGCGCTGCCCACGGCGAAGGGCGACGATATCGCCTATCTGCAATATTCGAGCGGCTCGACCCGCTTCCCCCACGGCGTCGCGATCACCCACCACGCATTGCTCAACAATCTCGCCGCGCACGGGCACGGCATGGAGCTGATCGACAGCGATCGCTGCATTTCGTGGCTGCCCTGGTATCACGACATGGGGCTGGTCGGCTGCTTCCTGTCACCGATCGCCAATCAGGTGTCGACCGATTACCTCAAGACCGAGGATTTCGCGCGCCGCCCGCTGGCGTGGCTCGATCTGATCAGCCGCAACCAGGGCACCTCGATCAGCTATTCGCCGACCTTCGGCTATGACATCTGCTCGCGCCGCATCTCCAGCCAGACGCGTGCGTCGGACCGGTTCGATCTGTCGCGCTGGCGGCTCGCCGGCAATGGCGCGGACATGATCCGGCCGGACGTGATGCAGGGCTTCGTCGACGCTTTCGCCGACGCGGGGTTCAAGGCCAGCGCCTTCCTGCCGAGCTACGGCCTCGCCGAGGCGACGCTGGCGGTGTCGATCATGCCGCCGGGCGAAGGCATCCGCGTCGAGCTGGTCGAGGAGACGCAGCTTTCGGGGGTCGCCGCGGGGCAAGATCGCCCGCAGCGTTATCGCGCGATCGTCAATTGCGGCAAGCCGGTGCGCGACATGCGCGTCGAGATCCGCGAGGAGGACGGCACCCCGCTGCCCGAGCGCGCGATCGGCAAGGTGTGGTGCAGCGGGCCGTCGGTGATGGTTGGCTATTTCCGCGATCCCGACGCGACCGCCGCCTGCATGAACGATGGTTGGCTCGATACCGGCGACATGGGCTATATGTCCGACGGCTATATTTACATCGTCGGCCGCGCCAAGGACATGATCATCGTCAACGGCCGCAACCACTGGCCGCAGGACATCGAATGGGCGGTGGAGCAGCTCCCCGGCTTCAAGCAGGGCGATATCGCCGCCTTCGCGATCACCACCCCCGGGGGCGAGGAGACGCCGGCGGTGCTGGTGCAATGCCGCACCTCCGACGATGCCGAACGGACCCGGCTGCGCGAGGAGATCCGTGATCGCGTGCGCGCGGTGACGGGGATGAATTGCGTGATCGAGCTGATCCCGCCGCGCACGCTGCCGCGCACCAGCTCGGGCAAGCTCAGCCGCGCCAAGGCGCGCAAGCTCTATTTGTCCGGCGAGATCAAGCCTTACGCGATCGCCGCGTAAGAGCCGGCATTGCGTCCCCGCGAAGGCGGGGGCGCAGGCATCGCCGTCAGCCGGCGCATTTCGCGCGCAAGCGCCCGGCGATCGGCGTGACCTCGCTCGCGCCATTCTCCGCCGCCAGCGTATCGGCGAAACGCCCCGGATCGATTTCCGCCACATGCAGATGCGGCGGCGAGAAGCGCGCGCGATAGTCGCCGGGGGCGATGCCGACGCGGCGGACAAATGCGCGACGCATCCGCTGATAGCTCGCGAACCCCGCCTCCCAGGCAATCTGCTCGACCCGCCGCGAGGTGCGCTGGAGCAGCCGCTTGGCAATCTCCACCCGCAGCGCCTCGACCCACTCGGCGGGTGAATCGCCCGTCGCATTCTCGAATGCACGATAGAAATTGCGCAGGCTCATATGCGCGCGCTCGGCCAGCCGCTCCGCCCGGAGATCGTCGCCGGGGTGCTCGACGATCCACCGCAGCAACACCGCGATCGGCCCCTCGGCCGGATTCCCGACCGGTTCCTCCGCCCGGTGCGGGAAAGCCGCAAGATCGCGTGCGACCAGCAGCGCGAGTTCGTGACCGTGATCCCGCGCGACCATCGCCAGCGCCATATCGATTCCGGCGGTCATCCCCGCCGATGTCCATATCCCGCGATCCTCCACGAAGGCCGCCTTGGGATCGACGCTGATCGCGGGATAATCCGCCTGAAGCGTCGCGCATTCCCTCCAATGCGTCGTCGCGCGGCGGCCGTCCAGCAGCCTCGCCTCCGCTAGCGCGAAGGCGCCGACGCTGATCGCCGATATCCGCCGCACGCGCGGATGATTGCGCCGCAGCCAGTCGATCGCGCGGGGATCGCGACCGGCGGCCTCGCGCCCGCCGACGGCGATGATCGTATCGCATTCGCCGGGCGCCAGATCGTGGATCGGCATCGTCTCGACGCGGATGTCCTGACGGGTGCGGACCAGCCCGCCGTCGGGAGAGAACAGATCGACGCTGTAGAGCGGTTCGTCGGCCGCCCCCAATTGCACCAGCCCGTCCGCCGCGCTCGGGAAAACCTTGTCGGGGCCGGCGATATCCAGCAAC
>NZ_MKRR01000030.1:29881-40981 GCF_001897045.1 Sphingomonas sp. 66-10 | reverse complement strand
GCGTCACCCGACGCAGCCGACCCGCCTCTGTTATGGCGCAGATGACAGATTACGCTTACGCAAACCGATCCGCCGGCGACCGCGCACGCAATCGCAGACAGGCGCGACGACATGGATCACATGTCGCCGCGCTGCTGTCGAGGCGGATTCAACGCTGCGCGACTTCGATCTCGCCGCGCGCGGACAGGCCGTTCTGGGCACGCTGCTGGATCGCGCTGATATCCGAGCGGGCGCGTGCGAGCGACGCATCATAGCAGGTCCGTCCCGCCATCTGCTCGTCGAGCGGGACATGCATATAGGTCGAAACATCGCACACCCATTCGGCGGCCCCTTTGACGCGTTGCATCAATTGACGCAGCCCCGCGTCGCTGTTGATGTTGAGATCGGCATAACTGACCCGCATCGTACGCACCTGATCGGCGCGCGCCCTTACGGTGACCGGCCCCGCGGCGGCCGGCAATGCGATGACGAGCAAGGATATGGCAAGAACGCCGTTACGTTTCGCAATCATGGCATCACCTCTCTGTCCGAGCGTGTCCCGCAGAACGAATCTTCGTTGATCTTGCAGGATCGATGACAGCGACCCACGGAAAACTTCCCGGTGGAATGGTCACATTGGTGATGCTTCAGATACAACGCCACTTACCGAGCCGTCACAATGCAGACCCCCGTTCGGTATTACGATCCAGAAGTACAAATCATTATAAATAAACAATAATTCTTCTGATATTAACTAATTATAACAAAACATGCCGGCAGGACATGACAAAATTATATCAATTCATGCCAAAGGAACGCCCATTCAATTTGCAAACAATTGATCCCCCACTCCCATAAACGGTTAATCTGGAACGGAATTTCCCCACACGTCGGGGCGAGCACGCTATCCCTTGCCGCGATCGCGGCCAGCACCGGAACGCGTTGCGTCGGGAAACCTTTGGTCAACACAGTTCCCCTATATCGGGCCGGTGAACATCGCCGAGCCACCGACCGTTCGTCACCCGGCCATCCCGCTTGGGCCGCTGCTGGGCTTGTCCGAAGGGGAGAACCCCGCCGCCTGGGCGCGGATCCGGGGCGCCAAGCTGCTTGCCGGCCGGCAGATGGCGATGTTCATGCTGGCCGCCAATCTGGTCGGCGCGGCGATCGTCGCGATGCTGTTCGCGCCGCATCTGCCCTTGTCGTGGCTCGGCCTATGGGGGCTCGTCGCCGCCGGCGTCGGCACCGCGATCGCTGTCAGGCGGTTGCGCACCAGCGCCGTCCCCGGCGCGCTGGCCGGCATCGCCGATCTGCGCAACACCGTGTTCGAAGGCGCCGCGCTGGCGGCGGTATGGGGCGTCCCGGTGATGGTGTTCGACCGTTACGTCGATTCCGGCACCGCGCTCGCCTTGTGGATGGTGCTGTCGGTGCTGATGTCGGCCGCTGCGGTCGCGCTCGCCCCGCTGGTGCCCGCCGCGGTCGCTTTCATCGGCGGGATCGCGCTGATGGTGGCGGCCGAGCTGATCGTAACGCACCTCTTCGTCGCGGCAGCCGGCACCCTGTTGTTCGCCGCGATCCTTATCGTCGGCTGCGTCTCGCGCGCCCGCGCGCTCGTGCTGCTGCGCGGGTCCGAGCTGACGCTCACCGAGCGTGACGAGACGGTCAGCCTGTTGCTCGGCGAGAGCGAAGACAATCGCGCCGACTGGCTGTGGGAAACCGATGCGCAGCGCCGTGTGATCCGCGCCTCGGTGCGCTTCGCGCTCGCGCTCGAACTTCAGCCGGCCGAGGTCGAGGGGACGCCGCTGCTCAAGCTGCTCGCCGGCCCGATGTGGGAGGCGGGCAATTTCTCCCCCGGGCTGCGACAACTCGCCGACAAGCTCAAGCGCCGCGAAAGCTTCCGCGATCTCGTCATGCCGGTGTTCGTCCACGGCCAGGAGCGCTGGTGGGAGATTTCCGCCACCCCGCGCAACGACGATCACGGCAATTTCCTCGGCTTCCGCGGCGTCGCCTCGGATGTGACGGCGGAACGAGTCACTGCCGAGAAGATCAACCGCATGGCGCGCTTCGATCCGCTGACCGGCCTGTCCAACCGCCTGATGATCCACGAGATGCTCGGCGAAGCACTGGCCGAGGCGGAGCAATGGGATTCGCGATCGGCGTTCATGATGATCGATCTCGATCGCTTCAAGGCGGTCAACGACACGCTCGGCCACCCGATCGGCGACCGGCTGTTGCGACGCGTGTCGGAGCGGCTGGGACAGCTCGTCACCGGCAATGAGGCGGTGGGCCGGCTCGGCGGCGACGAATTTGCGGTGGTGGTGCGCGACGCCGCCGATATGGCACGCGTCGAAAAGCTGGCGCAGTCGATCATCGACGCTTTGTCCGCGCCCTATGAGATCGACCAGCATGTCCTGTGGATCGGCGCGTCGATCGGGGTGGCGACCTCGCCGCGCGACGGACAGAGCGCCGAAAACCTGATCCGCTCGGCCGACCTCGCGCTCTATCGCGCCAAGGATGCCGGCGGCGGTGTCTTCCGCTGCTACGAGCCGCAGCTCCATGTCGACGCGGAGGAGCGCCGCGTGCTCGAGATCGCGCTGCGCCAGGCGCTCGATCGCAACGAGCTGTCGCTGCATTATCAGCCGGTGGTCGAGGCCGGCTCGGGCCGCCTGACCGGGTTCGAGGCGCTGCTGCGCTGGCAGAACCCGCAATTCGGCAACATCCCCCCGGCGAAATTCATCCCGCTGGCGGAAGCCGCGCGGCTGATCGAGCCGATCGGCGAATGGGTCCTGCGCACCGCCTGCGCCGAGGCGGCCTCCTGGCCGAGCGATGCGCGGATCGCGGTCAATGTCTCACCCGATCAGCTGCACAATCCGAATTTCGTCACCGTCGTCGCGCAGGCGCTCGCCAATGCCGGGCTGCCGCCGCACCGGCTGGAGCTGGAAGTGACCGAAAACGCCTTCGTACGCGAGGGCAGCAGCGCGGTGACCGTGCTGGAACAGGTCATCGGGCTCGGCGTGCACCTCAGCCTCGACGATTTCGGCACCGGCTATTCGGCGCTCGGCTATCTCAGCCGCACGCGTTTCTCCTCGATCAAGATCGACCAGACCTTCGTGCAGGGCGCCTCGCGCGGGATGCCCGAGGCGCTGGCGATCATCCGCGCGGTGGTCGCGCTGGCGGGCAGCCTCGGCATCTCGACGACGGCCGAAGGGGTCGAGACCGAAGCCGAGCTCAACCTGATCCGCGAACTGGGGTGCAGCAAGATCCAGGGGCTCTATTTCGGCCGCCCGCTGCCGGTGGAGGAAGCCCGCGCGCTGATCCGCCGCGCGCGCCGCCCGGACGCATCGGCAGCGGCGTAAATCGCGACTGCCCTATTGCCCGATGCGACGCGGCGCGTTAGGGGGCGCTTTCCGCGTAGGGGTGTAGCTCAGCTGGTTAGAGCGTCGGTCTCCAAAACCGAAGGCCCTCGGTTCGAATCCGAGCTCCCCTGCCACTTTTTCCCAGAATAAACCGTCAAGACAACCGCCCAGGCCGTCATCCCGGCGAAAGCTGGGATGACGGCCTGTGTCGAGATGCCGGGCTGACGCACAAGAAAAAGGACGGAGCCGAAGCCCCGTCCTTTCCGTTCAACCCGGCGCGCGGAGGCGCCGGGTTGCCCCTCCCATCAGAATTTCGCGCCGGCGCGGATACCGATCGTGCGCGGCTGGATCGGCACGATATACGGCCGGTCGCCGCACGTGCCGCAGGCCTGGAAGCGCGAGATTTCGCCGCGTTCATCCCACAGATTCTGCGCGAAGACCTCCAGCGTATAATTGCTGCCGATTTCCGCCCCGACCGCGAGATTGCCGGTGGTATAGGCACGCAGCCGCCCGAGCTGTGCCGCCGGGTTGATGATTTCGCCGGTGCCCGGCGCGTAAACCGCCGACCGGATATCCGAGGCCGCCGAGCTCTGGTGCGAAACCAGCGCCTGGATATAGCCCTTCGCCGACGTTCCGAGCGGCACCGTATAACGCGCCGTGCCGGTGATCTTGAACTGCGGCGTAATCGGCAGCCGCGTGCCGGCAGCCGCAGACACGATGTTCCGCTGACCGCTATCGAGCATACCGGTGCAGGTGAAGGTCGGATCGGCGCCGAGGCAGAGATTCTGCCGCGTCTTCGCATCGGTATAGGAGCCGGCCACGGTCAGCGCGAGCGGGCCGGTGTTGACACTGGCATCCATCTCGACGCCGCGGATGCGCGCATTCGGGCCGTTCTGGATGATCGTGAAACTGTTCACGCCAAGGAAGGCGAATTGGAAGCTGTCCCAATTCTGCTGATAGACCGCGCCGTTGAAGCGGAGCATGCCGTTGAGCAGCGTCGTCTTCCAGCCCACTTCGTAATTGGTGAGATAATCGGGCGCATAATTGCTGACATCGGCACGCCGGTTGATCCCGCCCGGACGGAAGCCGCGCGACCAGGTGGCGTAAAGCATTAGCTGATCGGTCGGCTTCCACGTCGCGTTGAACTTGTAGGTGACGCCCTGCCCTTGCGTCCGCTTCGGCAACAGCCCGTTACCCGAAACGATTGCGAGGTTGGTGCAAGGCCCGCCCGCCACGGTTGCCGGGAAGAACGGCGCGGGATTCTGCCCGGCATCCACCATCTGCTTCAGGCTCTGCCCGTTGGTGAGATAGCAAGCCGCAACGCCCGTCTTTGAGCTTCCAGCGGCGTTATGCGGCAATGCCGTGTAAGGAATGCCGGTTTCATCCGCCGCCGGATTGCGGCCGAAGCCGAAGAAGCCGATCAGCGAGTTATCGTAGATGAACGCACGCGCGCCCGCGGTGAGCGTCAGCTTCGGCAGGATGTCGAAGCTCGCCTCGCCGAACATCGCATAATCCTTGTCGACGCGATGCTGCTGGGTAAGCCACAAGGTGCCGGGCAGCCCGTTGACCGACAGCTCGGGCGCGAGCCCGGCGATGCGATAATCCTGGTGGATGAGGTTCGACTGGCGCTGGTAGAAAGCGCCGGCGACGATGCGGAACCGCTCGGTGCTCGGCGAGGCGACGCGGATTTCCTGGCTCATCTTCTTGAAATGATCGGTGCCGATCACGCGTTGCTGCGGGTTGATCGTGTTGCCGGCGGCATCGCGATAATAGAAATAGCCGGCGAGACCTCCCTGCTTCTGATAGAGGTTGTCATAGGCCTCGGCATAATCGGTATAATCGCTCGACTGCGTATCGCGGCGATCGAGATAGGCGCCGGCATAGGTCAGATCCCAATTGCCGACCTTGCCCTCGATCGTCAGCGCGCCCTGGATGAAGCGATCGCGACGATATTCGGGCAGGAAATGCTGGACCTGGAGGTCGCCGACCCGCGGATCGAAGCCGTAGCTGCCGTGGCTGCGCTGCTCCTGGTAGAGCACCGTCGGCGTCACCGTCCAATTGTCGTCGAGATCGACCTTGAGCGCGGCGCGGCCGCCCCAGGTCTCGGTGTCGTTATAATCCTTCTTTACCAGCGCCTTGTTGTTGAGAGTGATCCCGTCCTTGAGACAGCCAATGGTAACGGTGGGATCGTTCGGATCCTTGATCGGCGTGCCACAGAAGGTGCGGGTGCCCGCCACATTGTCGATATAGCCGGCATCCTTCTGGTAGAAGCCGACCACGCGCAGCGCGACGTTCGACGAGAAGGGCGCGTTGATCATCCCCTCGATCTTGCCGCCGACGCCGCCCTTGTTGACGGTGTTGAGCTCGCCGTCGACGCGGCCGTAGAAGCCCGAGGTATCGGGCTTGTTGGTGATGATGCGGATCGTCCCCGCCTCGCTCGACGCGCCGTAGAGCGTGCCCTGCGGGCCGGACAGGCTCTCGATCCGCGCGACGTCATAGATATGGATGTCGAGCGTGCCGCCGATCGTCGTCACCGGCTGTTCGTCGAGATAGCTGCCGACCGAGGGGAGTGAGCCCGAGTGGTTGCCGTCGCCGCCCGAGGCGACGCCGCGCATATAGACGGTCGTCACGCCCGGCTGCGAGGTCTGGAACGCCACCGACGGGAGGAGCTGGGTATATTCGTTGAAATTCGAGATGTTGAGCTGATCGAGCTTGCGCGTCGACAGCGCCTGCATCGAGATCGGCACCGTCTGGATATTCTCGTCGCGCTTCTGCGCGGTGACGATGATGTCGCTCATCGCGTCGCTGGCCGCGGGGCGGCTGGGCGCATTGCTCTCGGCGGGCGCGGTCTGCGCAAAGGCGGGGCCGGCAAATGCGACCGAAGCAAAAAGCGAGACCAGCACGCGGCGTTCGAAACTTGTCATCACGCTCCCCCCGGAGACTGTTTTATTGTGGAACGGCAAGACTGTGATGCGGCGCGGCTCAGGTCAATCGCCGCGCACCGACAATCGCGCGAACCGCGCCGACCGTGACAGTTTTGCAACGAAGCAATCAGCTCATCTAATCGTCATGCCCGGCTTGAGCTAATTCACCCGAAGCGCGGCGCCAGCGGATAATGGTCGACCACGTCGCCCAGCGCCGCCTCCAGCGGGCCGAGGTGGGGCGCGAACGGCCGCCATGCGGCATCGCCGCCGCGGAAGATCGGCTGGCGCACCTGTTCGGAGCTCGCCGTGCGCACCGCGCGCTCCGTCTCGTGGAACGACAGGCAAGCAGGCTCGAACGGCAGATCGAGCCGGTCGAGCAACGCGCGAATCCCGGCCTCGGGCGCGTCGACCAGCTCCTCGTGGATCACGCGGATCACCTGCCCCGGCAGCACATGATCGAGATGCGCCATCAGCCGCACATAATCGCGGTAATAGCGCCCCATATCGTCGAGCCCGTAGCTGAACGCCTGCCCACGCGCGAAATGCTGCTTGAAATTGGAGAAGCAGCAGGCGCGCGGATCGCGCCGCGCGTCGATGATCCGCGCATGGGGCAGGATCAGCCGGATCAGCGCGACATGCAGCCAGTTATTGGGCAATTTGTCGATGAAGAACGGCCGTCCGCTGCGCCGCTGCACCGCCGCGCGACGCAGATATTCCTCGCCCAGCGCCGCCGCGTCCTCGGCGGTGAGCGCGGCCAGCCCCGCGGGATAGCCCGATACGCGCCGCACCATCGCGGGCAGATCGGGAAGCTCGGTCGTCCCCTCCACCTGGCCGTGGCTGGAGAGGATCTGCTCGATCAGCGTCGACCCCGCACGCGGCATCCCGAGGATGAAGATCGCATCGGGCGCCTGGCATCCCCAGCCCGCGCGCGCGGCGAAGAAATCGGGGGTCGCCACCGCGATCATCGCGTCGACCATATCGGTCAGCAATTGCGGATCGTAGCCGAGCTGCGCGCGCCGCATCGCATTACCGGCGGCATAATGCGCAAAGGCGATGTCGGCGTCGCCGCGGTCCTCATAAGCCTTGCCCAGCGCGAAATCGAGGTGAAGCGCATCGTCCTCGACAAGATCGGTGCCCGCTCGTGCCGCCGCCATCGCCGTGAGATCGGCATCGGTAAAGCGCACGGTCTTGAGGTTGGCGAGGCTCCACCATGCCTCGCCCAGCGTCGGCTCGGCCGCGATCGCGCGGCGATAGGCGTCGACCCCGTCGGCCTGCCGCCCGACCGTCTTGAGCATATGGCCGTAGCTCATCCACACCCGCGGCTGATCCGGGGCGGCGGCGAGGACGCGTTCGTAGAGCGCGATCGCCGCGTCGAACCCGCCAAGCCGGCCGAGCGCGGCGGCCTTGAGATTGGCATGGCCGATATGATCGGGCTCGGTCGCGAGCAATTCGTCGAGCTCGACCAGCGCCTCGGGCGCGCGGTTCTGGCGATAGAGGACGAGCGCGAGATTGGCACGCGCCGCAGTGAAGGCGGGGGCCAGTTCGAGCGCGCGGCGCAGCAGATTCTCCGCGTCCTGGTTGCGCCCGATCCGCCCGGCCAGCTCCGCCAGCATGCGGATCGCGCGCGCGTCGAACGGATCCTGCTTGAGATAGCCCTTGAGCAACGGCTCGGCGATGTGGAGCTGCCCGTCGTGCAGCGCGATCGCGGCGTCGAGCAGCATCGGGGGGTAAGCGTGGGATTGCGTGGTGACGGTTGCCATCGGCCGCGACGATGCGGGCAAGCGTCGCGCGAAGCAAGCGCTCTGTCCCGCCCGCCGCCACCTCTTGCCTTCCCGCGACGGCGACGCTATCTCCGCGACCCATCCGACAGCGAGGACGGGCTTCACCGTTTCCCTGATGACAGGGAAGCGGTGACGGACCTATGCCTCGCTCGGCTCGTTTGCGAAGGCACGTAAAAGTGGCGAAGACGTCCCCGATCGAATTCATCCGTCAGGTTCAGACAGAGGCGCGCAAGGTTACCTGGCCGGGTCGCCGCCAGACGGTGATGACCGCCGTGATGGTTCTGATCATGACGACGATTCTGGCGCTGTTCTTCCTCGGCATCGACACGGTCTTTGATCAGATCGTGAAGGGCCTGCTTGCCCTCGCGAAATAACGGACAAGGGTTTCACGCAAATGGCGCGCTGGTACATCATCCACGCTTATTCCGGTTTCGAGGGCAAGGTCCGCGATACCATTTTGACCGAGGCGGAGCGGCTCGGCCTCTCGGCGCTCGTCGAGCAGATCGAGGTGCCGACCGAGACGGTGACCGAGGCGCGGCGCGGCAAGAAGGTGTCGGTCGAGCGCAAGTTCATGCCCGGCTATGTGCTGGCCAAGCTCAGCATGAACGACGACGTCTATCACCTCGTCAAGAACACGCCGCGCGTCACCGGCTTCCTCGGCTCGTCGGGCAAGCCGCAGGCGATCAGCGACGCCGAAGCCGCGCGGATGCTCAACTCGAAGGAGGAAGCCGCCGCCGCGCCGAAGCATCAGGTGAAGGTCGATTACGAGATCGGCGATTCGGTCAAGGTGCTCGACGGCCCGTTCGCGAGCTTCAACGGCACGGTCGAGGAGCTCGATTTCGACAAGTCGAAGGTCAAGGTGTCGGTGTCGATCTTCGGCCGCGCCACCCCGGTCGAGCTCGATTTCGAGCAGGTCGAGCGCAGCAAGTAAGCCGCAGGCGGCCACGCGCATAGCCTTGCTATGCGCGAGACCGCCAAGGCCGGCCGGCGGGTCGCGCAGCGAGCCCGTCCGACGACGCGGGATTCACTCCCGCGTCGGCCCTTCCGCATCTTACACCACGGAGACGGGGCACTCCTCCTCAGTGGCTCAGCCGCCACCCGATCGCGATCACCGCGATCGCCACCGGCGGCACCGCCAGCCGCCCCAGCGGCACCCGCGCGCCGGCCGCCCGCCAGCCGCTCACCGCGAGCACCAGCGCGAGCGCCCCGCCGATCATCGTCCACAGATAGTAACGCAGCTCCGCCGCCACCCCGAGCGGGGCATAGCCGAGCGCGTAGAGCAGCGCCGACCACGCCAGCATCTGCGTCGGGAAGCCGATCGGCGCGCGCACCGCCGCCCAGAGCAACCCGATCATCGCCGCGATCCACACACACGGCCAGCCGAGCGGCATCTCCCCTTGCCACCGCGCCAGCCGATCGACCGCATGCACCACCACATTCGGCGTGATCGCAAAGCCCCAGTCGTTGGGCGGCGCCTCGACCTGCACCGGGCGGTCGACCGAATCGAGCGTCAGGAAGCGCGTCTCGACGTTCCAATGCGCCAGCCGGTGCTGGGCATAAGCGATCGGGTGCGCGAGGATCGCGCGCAGCCAGAACAGATGCGGCTCGATATGCCCCGCGGCGAAGGCGCGGCGGACATGATCGAAGTCGATCGGGCACGGCTGATCGACCCACCAGGCGTAGCTGTCCCACTTCACCGGATTGTAGCAATGCCGGTTGATCGCGACCGCATCCTTCACCCCGACCGGCGGAAAGCGGTTCTCCCCGGCGTGATAGGTGATCCCGCCGAGATCGAAGATGATCAGCGACAGCTCGACCCCGCTCGGCTTGGCGGCAAGCAGGCGGTTGGCGACCGGCATCGCCGCGGCGAGCAGCGCCAGCGCGGCGACACCCGCCACGATCATCCGTTTCGGCTGCGCGCGCCAGCTTTCGGGCAAGGTCCACAAAGCGAGCGGCAGGGTGGCGAAGACCGCGTTGAACCGCAGCATCGAGGCGAACACCAGCAACGCCAGCGCGGCCGCACGCAGCGCTCCCCTCCCGCGCGCGGACCGGTCCGCGAAGGCGCATAGCCCGACCGCCGCGAGCAACGCGCCGGTCATCAGACTGTCCTTGATGATCGTCGCCATCAGCGCGATCGCCAGCGGCAGGAGCGCGACGCACCCGATCGCCACCGCCCGCCCGCTGCGCCGCGCGCGCAAGGCGGTGAGGATCAGCAATTTGAACCCGGTGGCGTAGAGCAACAGCTGGAGGATCAACATCGGCGCCGGGCTGTGCGCGAGCGGGAGCAACTGCCGCCAGATCCATTCCATCGCCGGCGGGTGCCAGTCGTCGAAATCGCCGCTCAGCGCCTGATCATATTGCCGGATCGAATCCCAGGTGACGAGGCCGGGCCAATAGGCCAGCGACGCGGCGCACGCGACGACCAGCGGCACGAAGGCGAACAGCCACTGCCGCCGGGTCGCCCGCTGCGTCATCGTCAGCGCGCGACGTCGAACGCGGTGCGATAAGCGGGCTTCACCGCGCGGAGCACCGCCGCGGTGACCGGCAGCGTCACCTCATATTCGCCCTCGGCATAAGGCCCGGCGACATAAGGATCGGCGATCAGCCCGATGCGGTTGATCCGGTTGCGGTTCGACGAGCCGAGCAGCACGGTCAGTTCGCCGATCTTGGGGCAGGCATCGAACGGCCCGTCATGCCCCGGCGCTTCGCCGCGGCGCTGGGTACGGATCGCGTTGAGCCGGTCGCAGAACGCCTGCCCGACTGCCGCCTGCAGTGCGGCGTCGGAAACGAACACTGCCTTGGGCCCCACCCGGCGCTTGGCGGCCTTGTCCCACACCAGCCCGAACGATCCCGGATTGCCGTGCGCGCCGCCGGTATAGCTGTAGACATTGCCCGACAGGCTCAGGAAGCGCGGCGTGTTGGTCACCAGCTTCCATGTCTTCTGCAGCTCATAGGCGCGGAACGGGAAACTGCCCTTGCGCGCCTCCTGCCGTGCCTCGGCGGCGTCGCGCGCCAACGCCGTACGCTGCTTGGCGCGATCCGCCTCCAGCCAGGCGCGCAGCG
>NZ_MKRR01000030.1:15695-29842 GCF_001897045.1 Sphingomonas sp. 66-10 | reverse complement strand
CGCCGCGATGATCCTGTTCCTCATCCGCTCGTCTCCTTATTCGCTCCCCACTGCCTCGGCGATCGACCCTAATCCCGCGGCGCGCACCTTCTCCTCGAGCCCGCGCACGATGCGTCGCGCGATCCCCGGCCCTTCATAAACCATTGCACTGTAAAGCTGGACCAGACTCGCACCGGCGCGGATGCTGTCCCAAGCGTGGTCGGCGCTGGCGATCCCGCCGATCCCGACCAGCGGGATTTCCCCGCCAGTCGCCTTGCGGAAATCGCGCAGCCGGGTGAGCGCCAGCGCGCGCAGCGGCTCGCCGGAGAGTCCGCCGGTCTCCGCGGCGTGCGCCGAGCGCAGCGGCGGGCGGCCGATCGTGGTGTTGCTGACCATCAGCGCGCCCAGCCGCCGGTCGATCGCGGCGCGCGCGATCGCGTCGACGTCCTCGGGCTGGAGATCGGGCGCGACCTTGAGGAACACCGGCACCGCGCCTGCCACCGCCGCGCCGACGCGATCGAGCAATTCGTGGAGCGCCCCCACGTCCTGCAACGCGCGCAGCCCCGGGGTATTGGGGCTGGAGATATTGAGCGTCAGATAGCTGGCGTGCGGCGCCATCAGCCGCGCCATCGTGACATAATCGGCAATGCGATCGACCGCCTCCTTGTTTGCGCCGATATTGACCCCGACGATGCCGCCCCGCCCGGCGCGCGCCGCGAGCCGTCGCGCCGCCGCTTCGCCGCCCTGGCTGTTGAAGCCGAAGCGGTTGATCACCGCGCGATCCTCGGCCAGCCGGAACAGCCGCGGGCGCGGGTTGCCGGGCTGCGGCAGCGGAGTGATCGTCCCCACCTCGGCAAAGCCGAAGCCGAGCGCGAGCAGCGCATCGGGCACCTCGGCATCCTTGTCGAACCCCGCGGCGATCCCGAGCGGATTGGGGAAATCGACCCCCGCCACCGTGATCGCGAGCGCCGCATCCGCCTTCGGCGCGGCCCGGCGCGGCATCGCCTTGAGCGCTGCCACCGACAGGCGGTGCGCGCGCTCCGGATCGAGGCAGAAGATAGCGGGGCGGATCAGGTCGTAAGCGGTCGGCAAGGGCGTTCCCCAGATTCGGTCGACGTTCGGTCGCGTCGCCGCATATACACCGTCACCCCGGCCTTGAGCCGGGGTCCTTTGTGCCTCGGGCTTTACGGCTGGAACCTCTTGCCCCTGCCTTTGCCTCCAGTTCGCCCCCGGCTCAAGACCACACATTTCGGCGCGCCGACAATCATCTCAATGCTGTAATATCTTCGAGACGATCGTCGGCCATGAGGTGCGCGCAAATTTCATCGGGAACTCATGTGCGTCGCTTTTCGCTCCTCTCCGTGACGATGCTGCTCGCGGCCTGCGCCACCGATCGCCCGCCGCCGCGCCAGCACGGTTGGCAAGCGCATCACGCGGAAGGCGGCGACGATCAGCCGCATTATCTGTTCTTCAGCCCGATGGGCGAGCCGTTCCGGGTCGAGCATCCCGACAAGGCGTGGTTCGCCGGTGCCGACACCAACCACGACGGGCGGCTCGACCGCGCCGAATTTCGCGCCGATGCGCTGCGCTTCTTCCATGTCCTCGATCGCAACAACGACGGCGAGATCGATCCCGACGCGTCGGGCGGGCATGGCGGCGGGCGGGGCGGTGGTCGTGGCGGCGGTGGGCACCGCGGTGGTGGCGGCGGCTTCGGGGGTGGCGGGCCGGGCGGACGCGGCGGATCGGAATCCGCCAGTCGCCCCACCTCTTCGCAGGCGCAGGGCGCGGCGAGCTGGAGCTATATCGGGCTGCCCGAGCCGGTGACTGCCGCCGACACCAATCTGAACCGCGGGGTCGATACCAGCGAATTCCTCGCCGCCGCCGATCAGCGCTTCATGCTGCTCGATCGCAACGGCGACGGCGTCATCACCCCGGGCGAATTGCCCGCCGTCGATACCCGCGCGCGCGGGGGCATCGGCGGCGACAGGGGCCGTCCGCCGGGCGACCATCCGTTCCGCCGGCCGGTGCCGCCGGACGTCGAGGACGACGATCGCGCCCCGCAACCGGCGCATTAACGCGCCGACCATCTTCAGTTCATCTTCACCACGACATTTTCCGGGAACCATGTCGATTCACACACTTCGATCGCGGCTGATGCTCCAATCCTCGCTCGCGCTGGCGCTCGGGGGGCTCGCCCTGCCCGCCGCCGCACAGGAGGCGGCCGCGCCGGCGAAGACCGCCCCGCCGGCCGAGGCGGCGGAGCCCGAGGATATCGTCGTCACCGGCCAGGCGCTGCCGGGTTCGGTGGTCGGCGACATCCCCCCCGAAAACCGCCTGACCCCGGCGCAGATCCAGGCCTATGGCGTCAGCTCGGTCAGCGATCTGCTGGCGGAGATCGCCGATCAGACCACCAGCATCCAGGGCCGCGACAACAGCGGCCCGGTGGTGCTGGTCAACGGCAAGCGCATTTCGGGGATCAACGAGGTTGGCGACCTCCCGACCGAGGCGATCCTGCGCGTCGATATTCTCCCCGAGGAGGTCGCGCTCAAATACGGCTATAGCGCGTCGCAAAAGGTGGTGAACATCATCCTGCGCCGGCGCTTCCTCGCGCGCACCGTGGAGGCCGGCGGCGGTGCGGCGACCGAGGGCGGCGGGGGCAATGCCAACGGCGTTATCGGCTACACCCGCATCCACAACGCCCAGCGCCTCAACATTACCGCGCGTGCCAAGGCGAGCGCGGCGCTGCTCGAGGATCAGCGCGGCATCGTCCCCGACCCCGCCGACGCGACCTCGCGCAATCCCGATGCGGGCGACCCGGCCTATCGCACGCTGAGCCCGTCGACCCGCAATTATTCGGTCAACGGGACCTATGCCTATCAGATCTCGCCGAAGATCACCGCCTCGCTCAACGGCACCGCGGGCTATCAGACGAGCCGCGGGCTGATCGGCGGCGCCCCCGTCTCCGACGATCCCGACGCGATCGTCGCGCTGCGGCAGGATAGCGACACCTTCACCGGCCATGCCGGGGTGACGCTCAACGCCGATCTCTCGCCGACCTGGAAGCTCTCCTTCACCGGCACCTATGATCATAGCGACACGCGCAGCGACACCGATCGCTTCCAGACCGCCGGGGTGCGCGGGCAGCGTGCGATCGCGATCACCAATACCGCCGGCGCCTCGCTGCTCGCCAGTGGGCCGCTGTTCTCGCTGCCGGCGGGCAAATTGCGCACCTCTATCAGCATTGGCGGCAACGCGAGCCAGTTGAGCTCGACCACCGATCGTCTCGGCGGCGCGACCCTGTCGACCGCGATCGCGCGCTCGACCGGCAATGCCCAGCTCAGCTTCGACATCCCGATCGCGAGCAAGAAGGCCGGCTTCCTCGGCGCGCTCGGCACCTTGACCGCCAATGTCAACGGCGCGGTCAACCAGCTTTCCGATTACGGCACGCTGGCGACATTCGGCTATGGCCTCAACTGGACCCCGCGCACCGGGATCACGCTGATCGCCTCGGTCAACGAGGATCGCGTCGCGCCGACGCTGACGCAATTGCGCGGGCCGCTGCTCACCGTGCCCAATGTCCGCATCTTCGATTATGTCACCGGGCAGACGGTGCAGGTGACCCAGATCACCGGGGGCAACCCCGATCTGAAGGCGGACGACCGGCATGTGTTCAAGCTCGGCTTCTCGCTCAAGCCGGCATCGAAGCTCGATCTGACGATCAACGCCAATTATCTCAGCAGCCGGGTCAACAACCCGATCGGCAGCCTGACCGGCGCCAGCCTGTTCGCGCAGAACGCCTTCCCCGACCGCTTCGTGCGCGATCCCGACGGCACGCTGGAAAGCGTCGACGCGCGCCCAATCAACTTCGCGCGCGAGGATCGCGAGCAGTTCCGCTGGGGCATCGTCTTTTCGAAGGTGCTGCGCGCAGCGACCCGCCCGCCGATGCCGCCCGGCGGCTATCCGTGGCGCAACCGCGGCGAGGGGCGCGGCGAGGGGCGCGGCGAAGGACGCGGCGCGGGTGGCGGCAACGAAGGCGGCGATCGCGTCGTCCGGTCCGAAAGCGACGGCGCGATGCCTCCGCCCCCGCCGCCGGGTGACGTTACGGTCACCGGCCAGCGGCCGGCACCGGACATCGACAACGGCCCGCCCCCTCCCCCCGCCGACGGCATGATGCCGCTACCGCCCCCGGGCGGCGCGGGCGGCCCGCCGGGTGACGGCGGCGGCTTCGGCCGCGGCGGTGGCTTCGGAGGCGGTGGCGGCGGCTTCGGCGGCGGCCGGCGCGGCGGCGGCTTCGGCCGCAACGCCGGCGGCAACGAGGCGCGGCTGCAGCTGTCGATCTGGCACACCTGGTCGATCCGCGACACCTTGTTGCTGCGCGACGGCACCCAGCCGCTCGACCTGCTCGCCGGCGACACGATCGGCGCGATCACCCAGCCGCGGCATCAGGTGCAGTTCAACGCCGGGGTGACCGACAACGGCATCGGGCTGCGGCTGACCGGCAATTGGCGCGCCGCGGCGACGACCCGCACCTCGGCCACCCCAGCGGTGGGCGACCTGCATTTCTCGTCGCTGGCGACCTTCAATCTCCGGCTGTTCGCCAATATCGCGCAGCGGCTGCCCCACGAAAGCTGGGCGCGCGGGCTGCGGCTGACGCTGGCGCTCGACAATATCTTCAACAGCCGCCAACGCGTCACCGATGCTACCGGCGCGACGCCGCTCGCCTATCAGCCTGGGTATCTCGACCCTTATGGGCGAACGATCAGCCTGTCGCTGCGCAAAATGTTTTGACGACGAAATGCATGTGCGCTGTTGACCGAGCCGCCCGCCCTGTGGCAGGCGGCCGCTCGGAACGCGGGTGTAGCTCAATGGTAGAGCAGAAGCTTCCCAAGCTTATCGCATCCGCGAATTTCTCCCGCTTTCTGAGCAAAACATCGCTCGAAACAAACCTTCTGAATCAATAACCTGCCTTTTAGCGGCAAAACAAATTGGGCCGTTCGCGAGCCATCTGAAAATGACGAGGCGCGCGATCGGGCCACAGTGACGGGTTGGAACATAGCAGGAACCTGCGCTATCTCCAACCTATGCCCGATTCGCTCGACCCCGAGGCGCCCAATGCGCGTCTTTGATCCCCGCACCCGCTTGCGCGAGCTGGCCGCCGCTCGCCGTGTTACCCTCGCCGGCCTGTCGCGCATGCTCGATCGGCCGGAGCGCTATCTGAGCAACTTCGCGCGCCGTCGCCGGCTGGCGCCGCTCGACGCTCACGATCGGCGGATGCTCGCGCTGTTCTTCGGCGTGAGCGAAATGGAGCTCGGTGGCGATGCCCCGCACTGGCCCGAACGCCGCTCGCGGCGCGCCGCCTAACACCCCGCCGCCGCCGGGCCGCGCGCGCATCGCGTTCCTGGCGCTAGCGGTGCTGTATGAGACGATGGATCTGGCGAAGCGCGGCCGGGTTGCCCCCTCTCCCGCGCTTCGGCTCGCGCTCGCAACGTTATACGTGCTCGGCGACAGGCGCGGTGAATGGTTCGACCGACAGCCCTATATCAGCTTCTGGCACGAGGCGACGCAACGGGACGCCGCCGGCGACGGGTGCAATGCTGGCGTTGAGGCATCCGCCCGGCAGACGATGATGTGGTCGGACATGCAGGGGATCGCGCGGGCCGTGGGGATCGAGCTTACGTCCGATGTGAGGATGGCGATGCGAAAGGCGTGGGAGCGGAGTGCATCGACCGCCGGCGATGCCTAGATTGGTGCGAGGAGAGACGTGATGGAAAAATTCGACGACAAGCTTGGGCCTGACTACGAATCGCGGATCGCGGCTGCGATGATCAAGCTCATCAGGAAGGAATCGAAGCGCAGCGACGGGACGTACGCGATGAACGTCGGCCGCGCGATCGACGGCATGGTGATGGGCATGTCGCTCATCCTCGCCCGGGCGAATGAGGCCGACACCCCGTTCAAGCGCAACGGGCTCGCCGGCTATATCCACAAGAAGCTGCTCCAAGGGCTTGAGGTGGCGAACGACGCGCGATCCGATCCCGAGTTCCCCAGATAGGCGCCCGCCTAATCGGTCACCGCCATAAGCTGCGACGGATAGTGCTGCGCCAGCGCGATCGCTTCGTCGAACGAACAGGTGAGCCACCGGCTCTCGTCATCCTCGTTGAGGATCACCGGCATCGCCTTCGGGTGGATCGGGGCGACCAGCGGGTTCGGCTCGCAGGTCAGGAAGGCAAACACGTCGCCTTTCTCGCTCGGCCGCCACACGCCGGCGAAACTGGCGATCGGACGGCTGGGCACGTTGAACCAATGGAGCGGCAATTTGCCATCCGCGCCGCGGACCTGCCCATATTCGCTGAAAGCCGTGAATGGCACCAGGCATCGCCGCTCCGGGTTCACCAGCGCGGAGCGCCAGAACGGCGAGGTGTAATTGCGGACGTTCGTCACCCGCTTCTCAAGCATGACGGGCTTGCCGGTCGCCTTGTCGATTCGCTTGCCCGGCACCTGGTGCGGGAAACCCCAGCTCATCGCGTGGGCGGCCCGGCCGTCGGCGCTCCCGGTCACCACCAGCGCGGCACGATCGGGGAATAACTCGGGCGGCGGGTAATTCTCATCCTCGGGGAATGGCAGTTCGATGCCGTAGCGCTCGGCAACCTCGCGCTGGCTCGCGGACATGCGATAGCGATTGCACATGCGCGGAGCGTCGCACGGATCGGGCAAAAAGCAAGCGCGCAAAAAAGAAACGCCACGTTACTTTTCCCATTGACGGGAATGTAACGCGGCGTTACTTTCTCTCTGTCAGACGGCGATGGTATGACGCCCCCGCCCGCTGACAGACCGAAAGGAAAGCGAATGCACTTCGCAATCCGGTTTCGGCTTTGGAGGATCGAGATCGTCCTAGTGTCGATCAAGATCACCTAGCCTTAACCCCCTCCCCTCGGCGGCCACCGGGGGGAGGGATAGGTCAAAAATAGAGGACAGGCGGCCGACATGCAAGGGAACGACCTAAGGGCGCTCCGCAAGAGCGCGAAGCTTACGCAGGGCGCGCTCGCCGACGCGATCGGCATGAGCCGTAAGACGGTCAACGAAATGGAGCTCGACAAGGCGCCGATCGAGAAGCGCACTGAACTGGCCGTGCGTTATGTGGTCGAGCATCCGGAGCGGTTCGATGGAACCTGAAAAGCCCAGCCGGACGCTAACGAAGCGAGCGTTTTGTTTTAGAGTCGATGAAGTTTGGCAAAATCAGTTATGTTGCCAATATCAATAAAAATCGGCTCCTGAATCGCGGGTGGCGGCTTTTGAACTCCCTCAAATTCAATCATCAATTCTACATTTTCGGCCTGAAATGCCCCTCGCTTTGGCAAGGCAATCCTGAACTCATCTTGAGGCGCATATTCTGGTGGCTTTATGAATACCGCCTTTTCTGGACGCGCCCAATCTGCGGCAGGTATCTGACTTAACGGACGATAGTCCATACTACCGAAAGTTATTTCTTCGTATGCTAATTTTGATGCTGGGCACTCTCGCGCTTTTATCATTAGAATTAGCTTATCCACATCTTCTATCTCGACGCAAAAACCGCCGAACTCTCTGAACAGAAGGTCTGATTTAATATTACTAGTACAATAAACAAATATGTCGTCGCCCTTTACAGACGCAACAAATCGTTTTGCGCCGGCCAGCGCCTTAACCGGTTTTCCGTCTAAACCTCTGGCGTCAAGGCCTCCCTCTGGGGCGTGTACCAACACTCCGTCTCTTGGGTCTCCGCGGATTCCGCCGTCTTCTATTTCTCGAAAGCTCGACAGGGCCTTCCAATGCATTCTGCCTCGATTGATGAGGTCAAGCGCGTGCTTTTCCTGAGAAAAGTATTTGAAAATCGACACGTCGCCCTCGATTTAATCCCTGCCATGGGGCGTGTCGACGCCGCTGGTCAATGTCATCACCCTTACGTCGTCGAATCGCTGAGCGCCCCGCGCAATACGTATAATTTTCGCGTATTAACAGATCGCTAGGACGCGTGATGTTTCAGCGCGGCCAGGCGTCCCACAGCAGCCGGCGGCGCGCCTCGCAATCGGCCAGGTCGAACCGACCGTCGCGAATCGTGGCGTCGTCGTCGGCTGCCGCCGCGCTACCGTCCGGCTGGCGATGCTGCGGCGTCGGGACGCACGGCCTGCCCGCTTCCGCCGGCGGCGCTGGCGGCCGGGCGTTGGGATAGAGATGCGTCGAGTTCGTCGATCGCCCGCACGCGGTCAGGAGCGCGGCACAACACGCGACCAGCATCAGATTTCGCATATTCCCTCACGGTATCGGTTGATTTGACAATGAGCGGCTGGCGGTCGGCCAGCGCGCCGGCATAGGTCGCCCACGCGGCGGCGCTCTGGTTCGCCCACCGGGCCTGATCCTCGGCGCGCTGCTTGTCGGCGCGGGCGATTTCGGCGGTCCACGTCTGCCGCTCGGCGTTGAGCGTCGCCGTGCGATCGGCCAGTGTGACGCGGGTGAGGTGGAGCGCGATCGTCAGCGCGACGATAGGGGCCGCCCACCAGAAGCGGCGGGCGAGCGCGATGGCAGTGACCCAGCTCACAGCAGCGGCTCGCCGCTGCACTCGGACCATAGGCGCCGAGCGCGCGCCCACGCGCCCAAGAACGATTTGACCGTTACCGTCTGTGGCTCGGCGTAAAAGCCGGTGGCGGCCACGTCGAACGCCCCCGCCTTCTCGCGCAGCTCGACGGCTCGCGGGTGATCGAGATCGGCAAGCGACCGCATCTTGTCGGAGAGGTCCGTCACAGCAGCAACTCCTTCGCCTTGGCCAGCCGCGCGCGGCGATCGACAATCCCGGTGAGGCCGCCGTTGATGAGCCGCGTCACCGCCTCGATGTCGTCGCGATCGGCGGGAGCGTTGATCCGGTTGCGCGTCCAATAGGCGGCGGCGATGCGGATGCCGACTGCAGGCGCGGCGGCAAGGTCGGGGTTTCCCTCAAGATCGAGGCCCAGCAGCTCGCCATAGCGGCGGTAGTTCGCGCGGCCGGTGATCTGGATCGGCCCGCGACCGCGGTAGCGATAGCCGTCGCCCGGGTTCACATTGCCGAGATCCGCGCGGCCCTCGTATTTGGCCTGCTGCGGCGTCGGCCCCCAAATCTCGTTGAACCGCGCGAACCCCATGCTCTCATGGCCCACCTGGGCGAGGAAGTGGGCGAGGCGCAGCCCCGAATCGAGGATGACCGCGCCCTCCAGCGCCGGCACCCCGGTTGAGGCGAGAGACTGGGCGACGGCAGGCGATGCGCCCGAGCGCATGAAGATGGCGCTGAGCGTGATCGGGCCGAGCGCGCCATCCGCGCGCACGCCCAATCGCCGCTGCACCTTGGCAACGTCGAACATGGTCCGTCCTTTCGATTGTATGGAAAAGCAATTGCCGCGACTCGGCGGCGGTGCGCATGATCCGAGCGTCAGGCGACTGCTGACACCCCCGGAGCGCGGCGGTTTCCCGATTTACCGCCGCGCTCCATCCACCCAACTTTTCATTAACCACCTTCGTGCAAATTCCCTGCGCAGAGATGCCGCACGGCAAAGGGGGCTTGGTCGCCGCGCGTCTCTCGGAGCGCGATCGGGGCATCCTCCCGTCCCCGATCGCGCTCCTGCCGCCTCAGTCCGTCTTGGGTGCTTGGCCCGGCAACGGCGGGATCAGAATATCGGCGATCGCCTCTGCGCGCCGCATGAAGCGCTCAGTCGCCAAGCGCAGGAGCCGATCAGCACTCACCGTCGAGAGCGCGGTGGCGATCGCCGCGCCTTCACCCCGCAGGCCCAGCGCCTCGCACAGCCAGAACGCGATCAGCGCGATGATCGGCAGCAGCATCACGTCGGCCACGACAAGCCAGGTCCTGACCCGCACCCCCCGCTTGATCAGCAGCGCATATTTCGCGGCGAACCCGAAAGTCAGGCCGATCCCGATCCAGCCGTATTTCGCGAGCGCGGCCTCAAGCGTCGTCATATCTTGCCCCCTGTGCCGAGCGGTCACTTGCAAGCCGCGATCGGCGCGAACAGCGCCGCCGCAGCGGAGATTTCGGCGTCGGCCGCCGCGCGCTTGACCGAGACGTTGCCGCTCGCGGTCACCCCGGCCGCGAGCGTGATCCCCCCGGCGGTATTGTCGCGCACGACGCCGCCGCCCTCGCCGACCATGATCCAGTTATCGGTCACGCCGTCGCCATTGAGGCGGATCAACAGCCGGTTGCCCTCGATTGTCAGGCCCGGGCCGTGCGGGCCGACCGTGATCCCGTGCCAGCCGGTGCCGATCAGGGAATTGTTGCGGATCGTGATGTTCGAATAGCCCCGCCCGCTAGCGTAGAGCTTCGCCTCGTCACCGATGAAAATGCCTTGCACATGCGCCGCCGGGCCGGGATCGATCAGGTTGCCTTCGATCACCACGTCATGCGCAGCGCGATCGTCAGGCAGCGTCAGGCCGGCGGTGAAGAACTGGATGCCGTCGGGGTGGTCGCCCTTCGCCGGGCTGAACGGCCCCATGCGGTTGTGCGCGATCGTCGCGTTGCTCGCGCCGACCAGCCGGACGCCCTCGCGGACGTTGGCGATCGTGTTGTCGGCGAAGGTCACCCCGACCGTGCGCATGAAAGTGGCAACGGTGCCGAGGTCGCGGAAGGTCGAGCCCGTCACGGTGATATCGGATCCGCCGCGGCCGTTGATGCCGCCGCCGGTCAGATTACCGGCGCTATCGGTATAGGCGGCGAAGGTGACGTTCTTGAAGGTCAGCCGCTCGGGCGAATAGGCGTCGACATAGGGCGGGACGTAGCCGGTCATGATACGATCGACGGGCGCCGCCTCGAAACGCGTACCGTCGAACGTGACGTTTTTCCAGCTATCGAGGACGGTGAAGCCGAACACGCCGCCCTTGATCGTCACGTCATGCAGCGCGCGGATGCGGCTGAATGTCACCCGGCGGTCGCCCAGGTCGATCACCGCGCCGGGCTGCGCCGCGGTGGCGAGCGCGGTCCATTCCTTTGCGGTGAGCGGCGGCGCGGACTGCGCAAGCGCCGGCTGGCAGGCGAAACAAGCGAGCGCGAGCAGCGCCGCGAGCAGTATGCGGATCATGATAGCCTCCTGATACGGGACAATAAAAACCGTCATTTTGGGTTAATTCAGTTTTCACCGAATGCGGCTTGTGCCACCATCGTAACGATCGCTTGGGGAAGCGGACGGAGGGGATTGAGTGGCTCAGAGATCGATGAAGCTCGCCGCGGTCGTGGCGGCGCTGGCGATAATCGCCGCAGGGATCGTGCTCGAAATCAGCGACGATGCGGCCGCCAACGCAGGGGCGGCCGGCCTCTCCGAACCGTATATGGGCCGGTGATGCGGCCTGTCCAAATCACCCTCGCCCTAGGCATGACACTGGTAGCGACGGCCGGCGTCTATTTCCGGCTGCATCCGCTTCTCACCGTGCCGGCAGGGTTGATCGCCGCCGGCCTGCTGATCGCAATTGCAGCACGGTCACCGGATCAGGCGTAAGCCCCGCACGCATCGAGCCCGCTGGTTGGGCGCGCCGCGCCAGCGAGATCGAATGCAAGGCCGCGGCGGGAAACGCGCCCGCGCGCGGGGCTTCCCGCTTGCAGGCGATAGTCGCCGCCGCCGGCACCGGCGGTCGATGCGTTCACCGTCGCCTGGTAGGACACGAACAGCGGGTCGTTGCGCACCGTGAGGCTGGTGCCGATCGAGCATCGCAGGCCCGGATGCATCTGCGAGAAGGCCGACCCCGCCTGCGCGCCATCGGCCGAGCAGAACATCGTCCACTCTCCCTCGCAGCCAACACCGTTCAGGTAACCAAAGTTGCCGGTGCGGTTCGCCGCCTCGGTGGCATCGGTGGTCGAATAAAAGCGGTCGCCCTTGGTGTTCGTCTGGACCCAGATATTTCCCACCATGCGGATCAGCCGATGGGTGCGCCGGTTCGTGCCGCTGCTTTCGTCATAGAAGGCGTTGAGGCGGGAATTGACGAACCCGGCGACCGTGTTGTGCGCGACGACGGTATGGACCGTTGAGCCATTCGCGCCGTCCGAGCTGATGCGAACGATCGGGTTCGATCCCGTGCCGGTCACCTCGACGAGGTTTTGCAGGATAGCGACGCCAGTGATTGTATCACCGGGGTTCGTCGCGCTCACCCCGATCGCCGCGCCCGCGCCGGAGTGCGCGAGGAACTTGTTCCCGTAGACAATGCAGCCGTCGGCGGGGTTTTTCAGGTTCGGATTCTGGACCCGCGAGAGCTTGCAGCCGAACGTCACCCACTGCATCGGCGAGGTGGAGTTCATGTCGGCGGTGACCCCGCGCATGATCCGCACTTCGTTATTCTGCTCGGTCAACCACGCCAAATTCGTCGTCGTCGGATCAACCAGAACACCAAAGAGGCTGCCATGCGACGAGGAATACGGCGAGCCGAAGGTGCCGCTGGCGTCGATGAGGGTAATATTCCAAAGGTGCCACCACAGTCCGGTGGCCGTCTCGCCGCGAATGGTGGCCGCGTTATTCGTGCGCTTGAGCGTCAGGTCGGTGAATATCACCGCGCTTTCCAGCCCGGAGATGCTGCACGTCTGGCTCGGCCTGTAGCCATTTTCGATCGTCAGGACGGCCGATGCGCGCGCGACACCCGGCGCGCGAGTAACGATGACGCCCGCGCCGCCTTGAGGGTTTGAAACCTGGGCCACGGTGCCGGTGTTCACGGCACCGTTTATATAGATGCGACAGCCAGTCGCGAGGCCGCCAGTCGCCGGTACGCCACGCGTCGCGTGCATGATCGCAGCGTGCGCCCCGGTAAGCGTCAGAAAAGGCGTCGCCTGCGCGGTCGCGGCGTTGGTCGACCATACGCCTGTGCTGTCGTTGCCCGCCGGATCGACATAGGCCAGCGGCGGCGCGGTGGCGCGTGACGCATCCTTATGGAAGTAGCGCCGACCAAATTTGCGCGGCGTGTAGCCGGCCGATACCTGCACCTCCTCGCTCTTGAGGACAGACGCCGCCGTACCGATCCACGGATATACCTCCGCCTCAAGCCAGATCGCGCCGGTGGCGAGCGCGGTGACATCAAGATCGCCCTGATAGACTTCGACCGGATTGGCGTCCTCGACCGTGGTCGAGATCGCGGTTGCGGCGACGGTCTGCCACGCCGTTTGCGTCGTCCCGTCATTGGCGCGGACGCGAACGCAGGCGACCTGCCGATTGGATCGGAAATCGCGGTGGAACGCGACCATCTCCCAATGCACCGAATTGCCGACCAGCAGGCGCGCCGGCATCGCCCATTCGGCGATCGGCTTAGGGCTGGTCTCGGTGGAATTGTTCGTGACGCCAGCGATCGAGTCGGTCGCATAGACGTAATCGTCGAGCGCGAGCGAGGCGGGCTCCGCCAGGGTGTAATTGGGATAAGCTTGCCGCCTGCGCTTCGTGACGATGCGCGTTTCGGTGTACGTCGTTGCCGCGCCCGTTGCAGTGAAGCCGGCGCGATCGACGAGGAACGACTTTGGCGATGCGCCCTCCGGCGCCATCTCGCTCGGCAGCGAGGTGTTCATGGCCGGCAGATCGCCGGGAACACGATATTCGCCGGACCACCCGTCGGCGTTGATCGACGTGATCAGCGGCGCGGGCGCCGCCGTGACCGCGATCGCTGACGAGGTTGCCGTCGTCGAGCCGCCCGGCCCCGTCGCCGTATTCTCGAGCACGAGCGATCCTGCCGCGCCCGGCACGATGGTGGTGCCGGTGCCGATTGCGGTCCCGCTGAGCAGCCAGCGGCGAGCGGTCACACTGCCATTGCTCACCGTCCCGTCGGTTGCGGTGAAGGTGGTGGCGCTATCGCCACTCGAAGGGCTGATGGAGGGCGCGGCGGTGAACGAGGGCGCGGGCACCGCCGAAACGGTGACAGCCGTCGAGGTTGCGGTCGTCGTGCCGCCCGGCCCGGTCGCCGTATTCTCGAGGACAAGCGAGCCCGTCGCCCCAGGCACAATGGTCGTCCCGGTCCCGATCGCGGTGCCGTTGAGCAGCCAGCGCCGCCCGGTCACGGTGCCGTTGCTGACAGTCCCGTCGGTTGCGGTGAAGGTGGTCGAACTGGTGCCGCTGCTTGGAGCGATGGATGGTGCCGCCGTGAAGATCGGAGCCGTATCGCCTGGGATAGGCGGCCCCGCGGCGGGCGCCGCG
>NZ_MKRR01000030.1:13385-15622 GCF_001897045.1 Sphingomonas sp. 66-10 | reverse complement strand
CCCCGCCTGTTCAGCCGGGTCCGCCGCCGCCGCGACGCCCGCGCGGACGCACGCGCTGGCGAGCTGGTCGTCGAGCATGAGGCGTGCGGGCTTGAGCGCCGGGAACCGCGGGTCCCAGACCAGAATGACTTTCATGGAGGCTCCTTCAGGAGGTAGGCGGCAATCCGCGGCAGGCGGTTTCGACGTTGCGCCGGCAGTGGCCGGGCTCCTCGCCGAGCAGGATGAAGAGGCTATCGATCACGGCGGCGGCGGCCCGCGCCCAGCGCGCGCCGCGCAACTGGCCCCGACCGACATAGCTGCTGATCGTCTCATCGGCGGACGGGCAGACGCTGGTGAGCCCAGCGATGTATGCGGTGCCGACAATCAACACCTGAGCGAACTGGTCGATCGAAACGAGGATCTGGCGCGCGACAGCGCCGAGACGTGCAATCACGATGGCCAGCCGGCGTTTATGTCGATCGCGGAAAGCGCGTCCTGATCGGCCGCCTCCTCAATCTGCGCTTTGAGCGCGAGGCCGCGTTCATGGCAGGCGGCGACGTGCTGACCGACTGCGAGGCCCATCCCGATCATCGCCACCGCGTCATGGGTGACCGTCGAATTGTCCTGCATCGTCCAATCAACGGCAAACGGCTGACCGGCAGCTTGCGCGATCATCGCCATTTGAACAGCGCCGCTGATCTTGCGTTGGCTATCCGGATCGCTGTCGACACGGCCTAGCGGCCCCGCGCAGCCGCCCCATTCCGCCCGGTCGCGACGCGAGAGCACCTCCGCTCGCCTGCTGATTTTCGCAACCTCAAGCTCCCGCGCAAGGTTAACCGCGCGCGGGCGCACATAGGTCGCGCCCGACTCCCCACGATAGGTCTCGAACGCCTCGATATCGGCCGCAAAGAGAAAGGGCACGATCTGCTGCCCCGGCTCAAGCGCATATCGTTCGAGCGTCGCCAGATCGGGAACACCGAGGCGCTGCACCGTCACCCCGGTCGCCTCATCGACAAGGAACGCCTGGATCATTTCGAGAAGAACCTCCGCACGCGGATCGATCCGCCGGTGATGGTCCAATTGGTGCCGGCCGAGCCGTCGCCGGTCCCCTGCGCGGCGAACTGTTGCGCGAGCAGGCGAAAGGTGAGCGTCGAGCCCGCCGAGTGGCTCACATCCTCGTACGAATAGTTGTACGTGCCGTTGGGGACCAACTGGCTAGTCGTCGGGCTGACTTCGATCAGGTTGACCCACCCGCCGCCGTTGGTCGACTTTTGCAGCATGATCTGCCCGCGGTTGGTTGGGGCAGTGACGGTCACCGAGCCGCTGACAAAGATGGCGTCGTTGTCTGAGTTGATCGACACCGGGGGCGAGGTGACGATCGCCTGCGTTCCGTCACCGTTCGGGCCGCTGGTGTTCGGCGCGTTGAGCGTGACCGGCAGGTTGATGTCAGCACCTTGCGTCGCGGTGAAGGCGGTGTTGAGCTGTCCCGGGACGATCGACGCGAGGTCAACGCCGTTGTCGAGCTGGAACTTGCTCGCGATGATGGTGCCGGCGACGATGTACGTCGCGTTCAGCGCGTCAAATGACGCGATCGCGCCGAGCAGCGGCGCCCAACCTGACCCGTCATAACGCTGCCACTGCTTCGTCGACGGCTTGTACCAGGTATCCCCGGCGATCATGCCGGTCGGCGTCGAATCCATGTAGAAGACGATCGCGTCGCGGCCATTCGTTCCGTTTGTACCATTGGTACCATTCTGCGCGAGCACCGCCGCCGCCGCCCATTCGCCGGGTGTGATCGTGTCGGTGTCCGTCGTCGACAGCGCCGAGGCCGTGGAGACCCAAAGAGGGTTAGTGCCGCCGGGGATGGTCGCTTGCCAGCCATTGTTGAGGCCGGTCAGCGCCTGCGTCGAGAAGGTGAAGGTGGCGTCGGCCGAAGGGAGAGCCGGCGCCGACGCCGCGCGCTGATAGATAAACAGCGATTTCGAGTTGAAGCCGTTCGATCCGTTGGTCCCGTTCTGCGCCTGCACCACGGGCGACGCCCATTCGGCCGCCGCGATTGTGTCGGTGCCGCCGGCTGCGCTCGCGGTCGCGACGCTCACATAGAGCGGGTTCGTGCCCGCCGGCGGCGTTGCGCTCCAGCCGTTGTTAAGCCCCGCGATCGCGCCGGTAGCGAACGTGTAAGTGACGGCGACTGATGGCAGCGGCGGTGCGGCGGCCGAACGCTGGTAGATCGTCACCGCAGCATTGTTGAGGCCCGG
>NZ_MKRR01000030.1:3099-13371 GCF_001897045.1 Sphingomonas sp. 66-10 | reverse complement strand
ACGAAGGTCATGCCGCCGCCGTAAACTGGCAGCGTTCCTTGCAGATAGAGGGCCTTGACGGTGAGATTGTCCACGCCGCTGGTGGAAAAGTAGGACGGCCAGGTGGCGGCCATGTAGGCGGCCGACTTCTGGATAACGTGGGCCGTGCCATCATACGAGGTGAGCGAGAAAACCGGGGCGTCGGTCGTATTCTGCCGCTCGGTGGTGACCGTTACGTCGCCCGAGGTGATCGAGCCCGCATTGTTGAAGCCGATCGCCTGTTTCGAGGCCGCAATCGTGATGATCGGCGGGCTCACGCCCCCCGAACCCGCCTGCGCCAGCACGTTCCAATAGCTATTGCCGCTCGACGGCGGTGCCGGCGGCGCATTCCCAGTCGACGACGCCGGGTTGATATAGACCCACGTCGCCCCGCCGGACTGGACGATATTGCCCTCGCGATAGGCGGTCGCCGACGAATAGGCGCCCATATCGACCAGCGTCGCGGTGAAGGCGATATCGGCGAGCGCATGGACGGTCCACGCGCGCTCGGCACCGATCGCCAGTTTCTTCCACGGCGCGCCCATATCGATCTGCCGCGCGGGCTTCGCCGCCGGCAGGGACGATCCGTCGGTCGCCAGCGTGATCGCCGGCGCGGCGATGCCGACCGGGCGGACGAACAGCTTGCCCGTCCAGCTCACCCCGGCCACCGCGTTCACGCTCGCGGCGATCTGCTGGATCAGCTGCCGCGCAGTGGTCTGCCCGTCGAGATAGAGCGACAGGTTGTACGGCCGCGCGGCGTCGAGCGCGTTCAGGCTCGCGTCGTCGATCTTCCCCGCGCCGCCGCTGAGCAGCGCCAGGCGCCGGATCAGCTGGCCGGGTTTGCGCGCCCAGCCGTCCGTGCCCGCCGCGTCGCCCTGCAGCAAGAAGCTGATCTGCCCGGTCGGCGGCGCGCCGAACCGCGCCATTCCGACGGCCTTCGCGGTCGCCCACTGGCCGCGCGGGATGGTCGCCGCGACAAGGTCCGCATAATTGGCATAATCGGCGATCGGCGCGCCGTAGCGCAGGAGTCGTTCGAGCGCGGCCTCAAACCCGAAGACCGGCCCATAAGCCGACACCTGAAACACGCTGTTCACGGCGTCGATCAGAGTGCCGGCGACATAGCGCGGCGCCCCGAGCGCGAGCGGCTTGACCTGCCCCTTGAGCGATGCCGGCCCCTCGGCCCCGGTGGTGCCCGCGTAGGTGCTAAGCAATGCGGTATCGAGCCACCGGTCATCGACCGCGAAATCAATCTGCGCCTTGCCGTCCTCAACCTGCGGCTGGCCGGTCACGCGCCCGTCGAACCGGAGGGTATAGGTCGACCAATCCGCCCCAAGCTCGCCGGTCCACAGCCGGAACCGAGCGTCGGCCATGCCCGGGGCGGCGAGCGCGGGAAGCGCCTCGGTCTGGATCGTGATCGAGGAGGTGGGCGCGCTGATCTGCCCGCCAAACGACCCGTCGAAGAAATCGTACCGCAGGGTCGGCAGCTTGGCGATTGCCGGCCACCACGTTTGCCCGTTGAGGTGGCACGCGGCCGGATCGTCGACGCTGCTCGCGCGCAAGGCTACGGCCACCCCGGCGACCGCGTCCCAGGCGTCGATCTGCACCAATGTGACCAGCATCAGAAGATGCTCACCATGTTGAGCTTGGCTTCCCAGCGATCGGCCTTCCGCCACGCCTGCCCCTGCTCGCCGACGAGCGGGCCGTAGAAGCAGCGGCGCGGCAGGTTCGGTGCCGGCACGGGATCGGACACGATCGCGATCATCTCGGTATTGCCGATCCGCTCCAGCATCGGTTGCACGACGCCCTCCACCTCATCCTTCGCGACGTTGGAAAAGGTGAGCGAGAGGGTACGCAGCTTCTTCGCGCGTCGACGCAGCAACACCGCGCGCGCCGAGAAATCGAGCGCGCCGAGATCCTTCACGCCCGTCGTGATCCCGTTGAAGTTGCGCTCCAGCTGGATCCGCTTGCCGATGACGAGGCGCGAGAATCCGATCGTGAAGGCGGTGGCATTGGTGAAGCGCAGCAGGACATAGCGAACGGCGAGGTTCGCCGAGATGTCGAACACGCACACGCCGCCGCTCGCGGGCTGCTCGGTGCCCGAATAGAGCAGCGTTTCCGTGCCGTGCCAGGTCGGCGGGGACGCAGCTGGGCCGGCGCTGTCCGTGCTGAGATAGACCTGCAGCTTCGCCGTCGCCGGGGCATCGGTGATGCCAAACAGCACGATTGAGCCAAATTCCTTGTTCTCACCAAGGTCGATTGCGAGATCGATCGTCGTCGCGCTGCCCGATTTCCAGATCACACCGGCATAGTCGTTCAGCACGTTCTCCTTCGCGCCGACGCTGGTGCTGGTGGCAGAGGTGACCGTTCCGGCAAGCGGTTCGATGATCCAGGCATTTGCCATCCGTCACCCGTACAGTTCGAAGGTGGAGGTCTCGGCTTCGAGGTCGAGCTCAAACCGACCGGCCAGCGTGTTCACCGCCGCGCCCTGCTCGCTGTCGACGAGGCGGACTTGCGGCACCTCGGGCGGATCGCTGGGCCAGATCAGGCCGTCGGCCGGCGCTTCGAACCGCCGTCGCTCCGCGCCGATCAGCGCGCCGCGCGCGTTGATGACGGTTTGCGCGTCGGCGATCGCATCGAAGAAGCCGTCTTCGGGCTGCACGGACCCGTCGCGCGCGGACGGGTAGCGGCCGGCGATCGTCGCGTCGGACCATGTGGCAACGACCACGTCACGCGACGCGGCGGCGATATCAGCGGGGGTTGCGGGCATCAGGCGTAAGACACGAAGTTGCGGTTGGCACCGATGAAGCCGCCCCCGGAGCCGCCATTGCGCGTCAGCTGCTCGACCGCCGAAGCGATGCGCTGCAGCAGGTCGCTATTCTGCGACAGGAGTTCGTTGCCGGCCTTGATCCCGCTCGCCGCCGCGGCGGTGCTGTCCGCGGTCGCTTTGGCGAACGGGTTCGCGACCGGATCCGACACCGGCGCGGCATTGTCGATCGAGGCGATCGCCTTGTTGGTCGCGGCCTGCACCGCGTCGAATGCCTCGAAGAATTTCGAGGTCGAGCCGTACAGCTGGCGTTCGATGTCGAGATAGGACTGCGCAGCCGCCTGATACTTGCTCTGATCGATCGTCTGGCCGGCCTCGATCGCGGTGAGGAACGGCTTGAGTTGCTGCATCGCCGCGGCTTCCTGATCGCGCAGTGACAGCGGCGAGTTGCTGCCGATGTTAAGCGTGGTCAGGAACTCTTTCAGCGTCGCCGACGCCGACGCGGTCGAAGCTTTGATCTGGTCGAGCTGCATCTGATAGAGCCGCTGCGCCTGCGCCATCTGCTCGGTCGACGCGCCGCCCTCATCCAGCGCGGCCTTGGTCTTGGCCCATTTCCGGTTGAGCTCATCGATCGCCGCCCCGACCGGGTCGACCATCGCTTTCAGATCGCGCGGGATCGCCTCGATCAGCAATGCCTTCTGAATTGCGCCCTCGATATCGTCGCTGCCCTTGGCGATGATGTTTTTCGACGCCTGACTGATCCCGGTCAGCACCGCATGGCTGACCGAATAGGCGATCGCGTATTCGAGGGCGGCCTGCTGCCCATCCTTGCCGAAGTCTTTCAGCACGGAATCATTGAAGTTATTGTAGTGCAGCGCCTGCGACGTTTTGGTCAGCGCAACGCGAGCCTTCCCGTCCCAACTGCCGATCGTGATGCCGGGCAACGACGAGATCTGCGCGCCGAGCGCGTCGACGACCTGATTGATGCCTTTGGCAAGCCCGCTGGCCGAACCGGTCGCGGAGCGCTTCTCATCGGCGCCCTTGCCGGTCGCGCTGCCGCCGACGGCCTTGCCGTTGACGAGATCGACGCTGGCGCTGCCCCATTTGATCGAGCGGAACAGGCCGCCAACAAGGTTGCCCAGCACGCCGCCGACGATCGAGCCGAGCGGGCCGCCCACCTTGCCGAGCAGGCCGCCGACGGCCTTGCCCAGCGCATCGCCCCCGATCTTACCGATTGCGCCGCCGATCGCCGATGCCGTCGGGTCATTGCGGCCGCCGGTGATCGCCGAGAAGACCGAGCCGCTGAGCTGGCCCAGGGGGCCGCCTCGAACGATCTCGGGCAGGAACTGTTTGAGGCCGCCAACGAGAACTTTGGGGATTTCGAAGCCGAAATTGTTCTTAAGGTTCTTGTTGAGGCCATCGAGCATAATGCCGATCGCGCCGCCAAGGCCGTCGATCTTTCGTTTCGCGGTAACAACTACGTCGCCAGTCTGACTGGCGTCACCGTCGGAAACCCCTTGTCCTACCTCCGGTGCAGCGCCCGGCTTTATATTGTCGTTGGCCGCAACACCATTGGCGGCCTTGTTGACAGATGCAACCAAGCGATTGAGTGCGGCATCGACATCGGCGACGGTCTTGCCGAGTATTTGGCCCGCATCACCTGCCTGCTCTTGTAGAATCTCCGCTGGCGTTTGGCGACCTGTAAGTTTCCGAATGTAGCGCTCAACCTCCCGGTCGATACCGCCAAAAAGCGCGTTTGATAGAAGGTCGTTGCGCAGCTGCTTGAGGGTGTTGAAAGTCCCGCTGACGATCCCCTTCACGGCGTCGACCGGCGAAGTGTAAAGGGTGCTCAGGAACTGGTCGAACGTCCGCTGGAGGCCGCCGACGGCGCCCACATACAACCCAACGATGCGGCGCTGATCCTCCAGGGCGTCGTTGATAACCCTGTTCTGGCGGGCGATGCTGGTGAGCGTAGCAAGCTGCTTTTGATCTAGCGGCTCCATCGACTCCTTGAGCCGGAAGGCTTCGCGCAGCGCCGCCGCCTGATCGTCATGCCCCTGCAAGATGAAGCGGTTGACCGCAACGCTCTCGTTCTGAGTTCGCACGAAGTCGCGGAACGGCCGGTCGAGCCCGTCTTGGATCGTCTGCTTTGCCTTTTGGGCATCCTCGATCAGCTTCTCGAAATTCGGGGGTTTCTTCTTCCCGAGATCTTTGATCAGGTTGTCGAGCCGGAGCGTTTCGACGCGGGCCTTGTCGATGAGCTTAGGCTGTTCGTCCCACTGTGCATTGATGCGCGCGATTTCCTCTGCCGCAGACTGCGACATGCTGGTCAAATCGCGCGGCTTCTTCTCGCGCTTTTTCTTCTCGCGCTGGTACGGCACCAGATCGGGCGAAATCCCCTTGCCGTCGAGCGCGTCGATGACCTCCTGATTTGCCTTCTCGTCGTTGCGCGCGGTGCCGAATTTGACGAGCTTAAGCAAAGCCTCGTTCGTCTGCTTAGCGCTCAGCCCGAGCTTTTCGACTTCCTCGCGAGCCTGTTTGATATCGATGGAACCCGCCGCGAACCGTACGCCGATCGCCTGCATGCGCGGATTATAGGCACCGCCGAGCCCGGAGAAACCGCCGACGATGCTATCCAGAATGCCGGCCTCACCGAGCGAGCGCACTTCCTTACCAGCAGCTTTTTGATCCTCACGGGCCTTGATGACACCAGCGGTCGCCTGCAGTCGGATCGCCTCTTTCAGGACCTCGTTCTGGGTCTTCATCTTACCCGTCTGGAGATCGATCACCTTCCCGAGCAGCGTCTGAGCGGCGCCGAAAGAATCGGCGGCGTTCGCTGCGTCGGCGAGCCTTTTCGCCATCTCTTCAGCCGCGGCGCTGCCATCAATCAATTTGGCGATGAACGGCACGGCGATAACCGTCGCAGCGGTGAGCACGGCGCCCCAAGGGCCGCCAAGGAACCCGAGTACCCCCTTAGTGCTGTTGGTCATCAGCCCAAGGGCCTGCACCACCTGGCCGGTCTGCTGCGCAAAGATCTGCATCGGCGGGGATCCGGCAGAATATTGCGTCGCGACGTCGTTGATCTGGAAGCCGAGCTGCTGCATCGCCATGCGCTGCTGACCAGCGCTGACGGTATTTCGATTGAGCGCCTGGCTGTGGGCGACGGTGGCGCTGGTGGTGCGGTTAAGCTCCGCCTGCACGGCCCCGATCGCGCCGATCCGATCCCGATCGGCTTGCGCTGCGGCCTCCGCTGCGTGCGCGGCGACCATAGCGGCGTCCGCCTCCAGCCGAAGCGCGGCGGCATCGGCGTGGCCAGCGTTTGCAACGGAAAGCTGGGCATTGGCGAGTTCGCGAAGCGCAAGTGCACGCTGATCGGCAGCAGTGGCGGATTCGCGAAGGCTGGCGATCTCCTGCGAAAGGTCGAGCGAACCCGAGGAGGTGCGCGGCAGATTAAGCGCCTGCGCCGCCTGGCGCTGAACATCGGCAAACGCAGCGACGAACGGCTTTTTCACCTCGTCGGCCGCCGACGCGGCCCTCGCCTTCATCTCCGCGAACCGTTTCCCGGTCTCGCTGGAGAACTGGTCCGCGCTCAGCTGGAGGCGGGCGATGATGTCGAAATTGGACATTGCTCGCACTCCAATTTGTTTTGTGCCATTCTCTCCCCTCAAGGGAGTGGCTCATGATTTTCAGCGCCTTAGCACTGGCGGCGGCATCAACTAGCGGCTGGCTTTTGACCGAGAAGGTCGATCCGATGACTGATCAGAAAGACGCCTCCGCGAGAGTGATGAATGAGAGCGGAGGCCGGCTATCCGTTTTTTGTTCATCCGCGCTGGGGCGGATCGTGACCATTCAGCTGAGTGCGCCGCAGTATTACGCAAGGTCTTACACCGAGGGGCAGATGCGCTTTGACGGTGGCCCTGTGGTAGAAATGCGATTCGATCTTCTTAAAAACGTCGCGTATATTGGTGAGGATAGATCCGATCTATACAAGCTCGCCAAATACATCGCGACATCGAAGCGCGCAGCATTCAGGATATTCGACTATAATAACCAGCCGGTAGATTTAGCATTCAACGTAGAGGGCGGCGAAGAGCACATTCGCCATGTATTCGAGGTCTGCGGCTATACTGATCCGCTTGCCGATGCGGCGAAGCGTTAGCGCGCCGCCGCCACCTCTGCGAGAAACGCCCGCGCCAACTCGCCCTCGCTGGCGTTGATCATCGGCGCAAGGCTGAATGCGTTGCGGAATTTCAGCAGGGGGATCAGCACGAAAATCGGCACCGTCGCCGACATCCGCCCCGCGGCGATCCGCCGCGCGGTGTTCCCGCGGGCAACGCCCTTGCTCCCCAGTACCGAATTGTCGGCCACCAGCAGCGACGCCCGGCCTGGGCGATAGACGAACCGGAGCCGGATGCCCGTGCGTCGCTCCCACTCCCCGGGGGTAAGATCACGCGCGCGGCCTCGCGACCCTGCCGCGGGCAGCGGAATGGCGAGGTACTGCCCGCGCGAGCCCCGAATCGTACCCGGCTCGGTCCAGAACCTCACCGCCCCGCGGGTGCGCGCGCCGCCCTTCAACCAGATCGTGCCCGCCGGATTCCGGGCTGGGCCGCTCGACGGATATGCGGAGGATTGCCACGCCCGCCACAGCTTGCCGCCGGCGGCCTGCTCGGTCGCACGCTCGAGCTTTTTCTCCAGCCCGCGCGTCGTGCCGGCGACCGAGCGCGTCGCCGCCGACAGATAGGTGCGAATGATGGAGTCGGACGCTTTGTCGATGCTGCGTCCGTCAACCGTCAGGATCACGCCGTCAGCCATCGGGTTGCTCCCCTGCCTCAAGCAACAGGAAACAGTCCATCAGCGCCGCCGGCTGCTCGCCGGGAGAGCCAGGACAAGGCAGCACCCTCCCGCCGAATGGCGATGCGTATCGACGGCAGGTGAGCCATAGATCGACGACGCTGAAAGCCCACGGCGGGAGCGTTACGCGGGGGTTTTCCTTCCAGACCTTCCCGTCGATTTCCCACCCGTCGCCGTGGTGTCGGCCGAATCTGAAATCTTCGGGCCGTCTTCGGACGACGAGGGCGCAGCGGAGTTTTTTTCCGCGTCCAGCTCCGGGTAGAGCAGCGCATAGGCGCGGTTGCCGACCGCCTTCATCTCGATCGGATCGAGCTTGATCAGCGAGCTTTCTGGGATCCGCCCCTGACGATCGCGCGCGAACGGGACGGGCAAGTTCTCCCAGCCCACGACGAAGCGCTGAAACGCGAGAATCGGCGCGATTTCCCGGCGGCGCTCGATCTGTGCGACGAGATCGCCATATGCTCGCCAGTGCTGACGAAGGATATTGCTGATGTCGGCGAGCAGCCGCTCGTCTTCCGGGGGAAGCTCGGGAGTTTCGCCATCCTCCGCTCGCGCGTCGGCGTCCCGGTCGACCAACTCGATCACGCGATCGATCTCGGGGTCATCGGCAAGCAAATGGAGGATGCCGTCCTTCATCGCCTGGCGCAGCTCGAAGCTATAGACGCGCCCGGCGTCGTATACCCCGCTCAACTCGGCTTCGATCTGGCTGCGCTCGATGAGACTGCCCGCGCGGATCAGATAGACGGGCTTTTTCGCGTCGGTTTCCCGCCACGGCGGCGTGAAGCGTTCGGCTTCGGTGGTGCTGGTCGCCGCCATCAGAAGAACACCGCATATTTGTCGGAATCGCGCCCGACCGAGTCTTTGCCCAGCGTGCGGCACTGGAGCGAGATATCCTCCGACCGCAACTTGCCGCGCGTGCCGTTATCGGCCTGCGCAGGCTGCGCGAACGGCGCAATGAGCGCCCACCGGTTGCCCGCCTGACTGCCGTGGCGGAGAACGACCGGCATCGTCACGCCATTGCCGATATCGCTGATGATGTCCCGATTGGCGATCAGCGTTGCCAGCGGGTCGACCTTGAGCATCGGTGCGCGGTCGACGATTTGGCCGGCGCCGAAGCCGTAGGGGGTGTTCGGGTCGTCAATATTCTCGATCTGGCTTCCCGGATCCAGCGACCAGGTGGAAAGGTTGATCGGCTTGCGGTTCATGCTCGCCGCGTTCGACACGCCCGTTCCCTGCACCAGCACAGGCGCCGAGTGGCCGGCGATCGCAAGGTTGGCGGGTATCGCAGCGTCGACGCGACCGGCGAAAATCCCGGTGCCGTTGAACGTCGCATAGCCCGGCCGCGCGCTCTTGCCGTCAAGCGTCAGCGTCCCGCGGCAAGCGGTGAACTTATAGAGACGGCCGTCCTCATAGATGTAGATCGTGCCGCTCGGCTGGTCGGCAAGGCGGCTCGCCTGATCACTCGGCGAGGTCTGCGAATAGGTCCAGTTCGCCGGCATGCTGACCTGGGTGGTCGCATCGAGCACCGGAGTGAAGCTGTCCGACAGCGTCGCGACGCGCGCGGCGCTATAGTCGATCACGGCCGGTTGCGCGCCGGAGCCGGCGCCGCCGGTGAGCAGCAGGATCATGCCGAGTACCGCGCGCGACACGGCCGGGAAGGCAGCCGGCAGGGTGAGCGTGGTGGCCGAGCCCGCGGTTGCGACCGCCGCGGCGATCGCGGCGGTGAACTGGCCGCGCCAACCGCAGATCTGAAAGGTCTGGTGCAGCGGCGGCTTCACCGTCGAGGAATAGACCGCCCCGACGCCCGCGCCCTTCACGCGCGACTTGAAACTGATCGGCACGGTCTGCCCGATGATCAACGGCGCGCCCGCGACGAGCGAGCCGGTCGCCTCGTTGCTGGCTTCCTGCGTCCACGGGTTGCCATAGGTGACGGAATCGGCCTCGACCGGGATCGCGTCCACGGTGGGGTCCGGCGCGGCGTCGACGCCCTCCGTCGCCTCGATCTTCACGAGCACGGCGACGTTCGCCGGGCGAATAGTCGGGTCCATTGGTGCCTCCTTTAGGCGGGCTGGGCCGGATCGTCCCGGCGGGCAGAGAAAGTGACCGAGAAGTCGAGCGCGAAGGCGAGCCGTTTGGCGTCGGCGAGCGGCGCGACCATCACGCGCATGTCGCCCTCGTCGATCGTTTCGGCGAGCCCATCGAGCGGCGGGTCAGGGACCAGCGCCGCGACGGTCGCCGCGTAGAAATCGTTCAATTGCTGATGCACGTCGGCGCCGCCGTCGCGCTCAAGGTAGCCCTCAACCGAGAAATCGAGGCGGTACATCGTGAAATCGTGGCCCGTTTCCTCGATCGACTGTCCGTTGTCGAAGATGTGGCGGGCGGGGAAGGAAATTGGGTCCGCGCTGGGCATCAACTCGGTTTCGGCCGCGTCCGGCAGCGCTGCGAGGCGCGCGAGCGCGGTCTGGAAAATCTGATTGCGCGGCGAGGACATCACGCCTTCTCCAGCGTCACAACCCACGCCTCGACATCATCACGGTCGACCACCTGGATGACCTTCCACGTGATGCCCTTGCGGGTCAGGCGCGTTTGCGCCGTCGGGCGGCCCGGAACGTCGCCGACGTAGATCTCGGCGCTGATAT
>NZ_MKRR01000030.1:324-3022 GCF_001897045.1 Sphingomonas sp. 66-10 | reverse complement strand
CGGCGAGCGCCGGATCCATGATCAGGCCGCGGCCTTGCCGTCGGCCGGCGCAGCACGGCCGGTATCGACCAGATCTTTCGCGCGCTTGGCGTCGATGTGATCGGGGCCATCGCCGACCGGGACGGTGTGGCCCGCATCGACATAATGGCCGCTGTTCCGAACGGCGGCGCCGTTCAGGTGGATATGCTTCATGATATTTCCCCGAAGGTGCGTGGGCGCCGCACGCGCAGCGCCCACCAGGTCAACGATCAGGCTTCGCGGGCCGCCCGGATCGCAGCGACGATCTCATCCTTCTTGGCCGCGGTGCCGAGATCGACGGCTTCCTCGTCGGCCAGCTTCTTGAGGTCGGCGACCTTCATGGCGTCGAGCCCGTCGCCGGCATCGAGTTCGTCATCATCGTCGCCCTCGCGGAACTCGCCGCGACCCGCTTCAACGATGTCCTCGGCGCGCTCATCGGTAATGGCGCGCTTGTCATCGCTCACCGGTACGGTCTCGCCCGCCTCGATAAATGCGCCGCCGTTCGCGAAGGCGGCGCTCAAGAGAAGAATATAACGCATAGGGTGTCTCCTTATTCAGGCTGCGATCAGACGAACGCGCCGTTGAGACGGACCTGAGCCGTGGTGTCGCCAGCAAGCCGCGCGAGGATGGAAACCCCGATCAAGGTGTTGCTGGTGGCGGTGGCGGTGACGACCTTGGCGGTGTTGTCCCAATAGACCTTCACACCTTCGCCGATCGCGTTGGCATCCTTGGGGAGGGACACCTTGCCTTCGATGAGGAAGGGGCCCTTGGCGCCCGAGGCAATCGCGGTTTTTGCGACGCCGAAGGTGTTTCCAATAAGGGCGCCGGCACCAGAGGCGACAGCGGCCGGAGCGGTAAGGACGAGCGTGTCGCCTTCGCCGAGATAATTCAGCATGGGATTTCTCCAGATGAACGAAAGGCGGGCGACCGGGGCTCCGGCCGCCCGATCGACCGATCAGGTCGCGGAGCCGGGGTTCTTGTAGAGGGCGCGCCAGTCGATCGCCTTGGCGCCGAAGACGAGGCGGGCTTTGACTTCCATCCCGTCGATTTCGAAGCCCTGCCGCTGCTCGATCTGCACACCCTCGTGACCGGCGAGATACGCATATTCGATCGTGTCGATCGGCTGCGCATTCGGATCGGCCGCAAGGAACCAGCTGTAATCGCCGATGCGCGGTTCCACCGTGACGGACAGCGACCGGTTGTATTCCGGGTTGATGTTACCCGCCTGATTGGCCGTGAAGTTCGGCGAGGTATACTGATTGGCCTGCTGCTCGCGCAGCGGACCGACCACCAACGTCGCCGGGGTGGCCGAGGTGAAGCGGCCCTTGGGCGCCTTCTGGGTGCGCATCGCGGTGCGACCAGCCGACAGCTGATCGATCCCGATCACGGTGCCGGCAGCGGCGAGGTTCCCGTGGCTGGCGTGGAACAGCGTGATGCCGTCCGCCATCAGGGGGTTGCTCAGCATGATCGCGTAGACGACATCGCCCTCGACCTGGGCGGCTTCCTGACCCATCGCCATCGGGATGCGGTCGAACGCGCTCAAGTCATCGTTGATGATCGTTTCCCACGAAATCGGGATGATCTGGCCCCACTTGCCGACGGCATACTGCTCCGCCGAATCGCCGACGGTCGCGTATTCGTACTCGGCGCTCTCCAGCACCTGCTTCATCGGCGAGATGTCGGACAGAGCAACGCGCGAGACCGGTCGGAAGTCGGGGACCGAGGTCTGCCGACAGAACGACTGGAAGGTGCGCGGCGCGAGATCGTACCCGCGGCGCAGGGTGCGGCCGACCGTATTCCCGAGCACCGCCGGGAAATCGGAGGTCGTCATCTGGCCGGCGTTGCGGGGCGCGCGATGGCGGAAAACCTCCATCGCGACCTGCACGTCGGTCATGTTCCGCGTGCTGACGCCGGTCGCCTCCATGAAGTCGCGCGCGAGCACGATCAGGCGACGGCCCGCGAAGCCGCGCGCGTCGTCGGTCAGCTGATTGCGCGGGTTCGCGCGGTGGGCGATCGCCAGGCTCATCGCCTCGGCGCGCGCTTCGAACTGCGCCACCGGAATGGTCGCCGGCCGATAGTTCGTGATGTTCGGCGCATTGGTGGCGATATGGTCGATGATACGCTCGCGCGCGGTATCGACGGTCACGCCCTCGTCGACGAGGCCATCCGCGAACTCGCGGGTGAGGCCGGCGCGGGTCGCCTCGTTGCGGATCGTCGCGGCGCGAGCGCGCTCCGCGGCAAGCGCCGCCGAGACGGCATCGCCGACGTTGGTCGGCTGCGGCGCAGGGGCCGGAGCCGGAGCGGGAGTCGGCGCAGGGGCCGGAGCGGGCGCAGGGGCCGGGGTCGGCGTGGGCGCGGGGGTCGGCGTCGGGGTCGGCGCCGGAACGTCGTCTTCCATTACAATCTCCTGTGGAGTGATGACGGCGGCAGGCGCCGGTTTGCTCGCCGCGTTCGCGATGAGCGGGTGCGCGGGGACCTTGCGGAACCCGAACCTTGAGGCGTCGAGCATGTTGGTCGCGGTGGATGCGCCCGCGATCGTGTCGACGAAATTCATCTCCAACGCTTCCTGCGCCGTCATCCATGTTTCGGCGTCGAGGAGCGGGTTCAGCTCTTCCGGCGTCATGCCGGTGCGCTGGGCGTAGATGTTGACGAGCTGGTCTTGCAGCATGTCGAGCCGGTC
>NZ_MKRR01000030.1:0-234 GCF_001897045.1 Sphingomonas sp. 66-10 | reverse complement strand
GTTGCCGGCCATCGCGATGATGCTCGCGATCGAGCCCGCCACGCCGTCGATATGCACGGTCACGCGCCGCGGCGATTGCTTGAGCGCGTTATAGATGGCGAACCCATCGAAAACGAGGCCGCCGAGCGAGTTGATGCGCACCGAAATATCATCCGGCGCGGACGTGATCGCATTTACCAGCCACGCGGCTTCGAGGCCGTCGTCAGGGTCGCCGACGATCCCGTAGATCAGGAT
>NZ_MKRR01000029.1:2603-4673 GCF_001897045.1 Sphingomonas sp. 66-10 | reverse complement strand
ATCTAAGAGCGAGACCCTGTCAGGTCATTTCGGGGGCCAACTCACCGAGGCTGGGACTGTCAGAAGTGCGACGAGGAATCCTGCACAACGCATAACGCAACCTTCAAAGTCGAATGGCGATCACGCAACGCATATCAGCGAAGCGGAACGAGCTGGATCAGGTCGATTTGTCCGGTAACGCCGGATATGGATTCGGTTGCGCGAACCACAAGGGCAAGCGTCTGCACCGGGCACGTCTCCGGGACATGGAACTGCCCGTAGAATGCTCCTTTTGCTTGTGTCGAGTTCGGTACGATGACGCGGTTGAGCTCGCGGCCGTCTAGGCAGGTCAGTACCCAATAAGGCCGTGAACCCTCTGGCTGCTCGATTCCACTGCTATGTCCTTCCAACCGATAATCCCCCGGAGGAAGCATCTGCATTTGCTGCAATACATTTCCACCTACGCTTGCGGGTGCTGAGAAATCAAAGATACCGCCGCGCTCACCGGGCTGAATCATCGAGCTGATTCCAGGGGTGTCCTCAAGCGTCCAATCGAACGGGGTTGGTATGGCGAGATTCATCTGAAAACGCGGATCACGCGATGAGTGTCGGCTGGCTCCGCGCCGAATCCCCGAATAATAATTCCACGCATCTGCAAATGCGCCACTCGAAATGAGCCGATTGACCAGCCGAGCGTGCGGTTCGGCCGTAACCTCATTTCCCGTGCGAGCGAGGTCTCGGAACAGGCTGACAGCTGCGTCCGGGGGGCTGTGGGCTGACACATAAAGAGTGAAATTTGGTCCCCATGCGGGATCGCTCGCCAGTGTTCGCGTCAACGCGGAACGGATACCGGGATCCGCGACGGCAGAAGCAAGGACAGGAAACAGTAAGTCAGGTGCGATTTGTGACGTGCGAAGCGCGATATCATATTGCCGAAGAGCGCCAGCGACATCGTGTCGCTCAACCGCATCCTCGATAGCCCAAAGTTGTGTCTGGAGTTCGCGGCGAGAGAGCTTGTCGGCATAAGCGAATAGGCGGCGCGCGACCTTCTTGTGACCTCTGATCTCATTGATGAGTCCCAACGTCGTCGCCGCGCGGACCGCCGTCGGATCCTGATCGAGCGCCAGGCGCGCGAGACGCTCTCCTTCCGCGAGATCGGTCGCGGTCGCTTGAGCGGTCACGAACGACTGAGACAGAAGCGCGGTGACCCTCCCGTCATTGGGCGCCAAAATATGCGCCCGCGCGGAATCGTCCTTGAAAGTGTAACCTAGGCTTTGAGTAACGCTGACATAACCCAATGCTACCGCAATGATTGCCAGTAGCCCCCGAAACGCCTTTTCGGTTGCGGACCGCCGTACCGAAGCGTGGCGTGGAGACATCACCCGCGCGATGCCTCTTTCCTGTTATCGCCTTGTCGCCCGTAGCTGTAGCCATATTCATAGCCATAGCCATAATGCGCCTTACGCGCCTCGAATTTGGTCAGGACGCCGCCGATAACCCGGGCGTTCGCGCTGGCAAGGCGGGCAAGCGCGGTCTTGACGAGACTCGATCGGATACCGTGGGATTCAACCGCATAGATAATGCCTTCAACACGGCTAGCGATAAGCGGCGCATCCGCCAGGCCCATCACAGGAGGCGAATCGATCACGACGTGATCATAGCTTTCAAGCAACCGCTCTATGAGGAGCGACAGCCGGTTTCCGGTTAGCAGTTCAGCAGCGTTAGGAGGGATCGGTCCTGCAGACATTGCTGTGAAACCAAAATCGGGCATCTGGAATATGAGCGTTTCGATATCATCCTGGCCCGATAGGAAATTACTCAAACCGCGTTCGTGACTGACCCCGCCAAAATGGTGGACTGACGGCGAGCGCATGTCACCGTCGACCAAGATAACTTTGCGATGCGCACGGGCAAGCGTGGTTGCGAGGGCAAGTGCGGTCGTCGACTTGCCTTCGGCCGGCCGGGTTGAAGTGATTGCGAATGAGCGGGGCACGCCGTGTTCGGTTGTGAAGCCGAGATTGGTTTGCACCGCGAGATATGCGTCAACGAGGTCCGACTTGCGATCGAGCAGCGCTTCTTTGGGAGTGCCGC
>NZ_MKRR01000029.1:0-2590 GCF_001897045.1 Sphingomonas sp. 66-10 | reverse complement strand
ATCGCTTCGTCGATCTGTTCCAACGCGTAGACAGCGAGCGCGCTCAAACCAAAGCCCGTCAGGAGGGCAATGGCAAGATTAAGGAAAAGGCGCGGACTCGAAGGCCGTTGCGGCACATCCGCCGGATCGACGATGGAGATATTGTTGACACCGACGCCCCCGGCAACTCCGATCTCCTTAAAGCGCTGAAGGAGGCCGTCATATAGCGCCCTATTGGTATCCACCTCTTGCTGGTAGATGTTGTACTGGATGCTACGACGGCGCAGGTCAAGATAACTGGCTTTGAGTTGCTCAACCTTGCCTTGCAGCGCTCGCTCGCGATCAAGCGCTTCCCGGTAGTCGGCGAGAAGCGAGCCGGAAACCCGACCTTCTTCACGGGCGATCGAGCGGTCGAGCTGGTCGATTTGCGACTGCAACGCTTTGGCCGCGGGGTATCCAGGCTCGAATTGCGTCATCAGCCGCTGATATTCGGCCGCCAATTCAGCGCGCTTCTGACGGAGGGTGTTGATTGCTTGGTTGCGCAAAGCCTCAGTCGATGCGCCCGCGTTTCCCGTTTGCCGGTAACGGGCTTCCGCCTGAATGCGGTCTGCCGTCGCCTGTGACAGCGCGTTATTGAGCGTGGCCAGATTATCTGCAGTGATCGAGCGCTCGCTGGTTGCCCGACCATCCCCGCTCGACTGTGCAGGTAGGTTGATGATCCGCTCCGCGGAGGCGTACGCGACCAACTGCCTTTGTGATTCGTCCAGCTTTTCCTTGAGGCCAGTCAATTGCTGTTGCAGCACACTGCGGCCGTAGGAGGTCGCCTGGACTTTGCGTTCCAGATTAGTCTGGATGAAATTTTCTGCCCAGGCGTTGGCGACTCGCGCTGAGAAATCGGGGTTGGGGCTGGTGAAATGGACATCGACCAGCCGCGAAAGTCGGGTTGGTGAAATGTCGAGATGCTTAAGAAGAATTTCGCCAGCAATCCGTTGTCGTACCGTGCGACCGGAGGCAGGATAACGCCCGCTCGAAAGTTCAAGCGCAGGTTCGCGGCTGGACGCGCCAAAGAGTTCGAAGAACTTCGGATCATCGATCAAGCGTAGCTGCGACGCAACACGTTCGGAGAGGGAACGGGACTTCAGAAGACCATATTGGGTCTGGTAAAATTCCTGATCGGCCACGCTGACTTCCTGTTCGACGCCTTGGAAGCTGGTGACTTTGTCTGACTCGCGCGAAATCTCGAGCGTCGAGGTAGCGGTATATTTGGGCGTCATGAGCAAGGTTGCGATTAGGCCGAAGAGCGCGCAAACCCCCACCACACCCAGGATAACATAACGCCAGCGCATCGCGACGCGCAGATAATGACGGAGAATCGGGATACGCTCCGCTTCGGGTCTCGGCGGATCGTTAATAATCGGTCCGGCTGCGGAAAAGCCGCCGCGGAGATTTGGTGCAGCCAAATTCATAACGATACCGAACCTTAATTCCTTTGCAGGATCGCGATGAGCGGCCCAGCCAAAAGCGGCGAAAGCGAAACAAAATCCCGGAACAGGCGACGCTGCGGCGAATCGCCAACAACAATCACATCGTTGGCATAGATCGGAGGGTCGTCATACATGCCTCGGCGAATGGCTCCCATATTGTACAAGCCGGCCATCTTCTGATTATTCACCGTTCGGAGAATGACGACATCGTCCTGTCGCGCAAATTCCGACAGCCCTTTAGCCGATGCGATGGCACGCATAAGGGTCATCTGATTGGTGACGGGATAGAGACCCGGCTCCACGACCTGCCCGTCGATTGTTACGACCTGGCTGACCGAGTTCTTGATGTTGATGGTCACTTCCGGGTTGCGGACATAGCGTCCGCGCAATGAGTCCTCGACAGCGCGCGCCAACTCCTCCGCGGTCTTGCCGCGGGCTTCTATCGTGCCGGCTAGGGGCATCGAAATGCGGCCGCTCGCATCGACCTGCATCTCCCGGCTGAGCTCAGGAACGTTAAACACGTCTACCTGTATGGTGTCGAGCGGGCCGATCAGCGATGGGCGGTCGGCAGCTGTCAGGTCGTTACGAGCGGGAGCAGGCAGCGTTGCGCTGTCCTTCACAACGGTCAGGCGCTGGCTCGATTCCAGTGGTAGCCGACCCCCACACGCCGACAAAGCGAACGCAATCAGTAAAGCAGTACAATTCCTGTGCATGCGCGCGACGTCTTCCAGAAAGAAAGGGAGGCGAGCTGCCTATAAGGGCTGACCGGACGCGGGTAAAGCTGTGCTACGGTGCGCTCTCGTCCGATCGCTGAGCCAGGTGGCAGCTACGATGACCATCACCATGATCATGGGGGTGCGCGCGGGATAGTCGGAGACGCTGGCGATCACGACGAGCAGTAGCATCGCCGACCCTAATTTGGGCAAGACATAGTCACTGCCGGAATCGGCGCGCCATGCATTGATGCTTGCCCACGCCCACCACGAAAGCGCGGCTACCAATAGCAGCAGCCCCGGCACGCCAGCATCGAGCACGACTTCAAGGAAATCATTGTGAGCGTGGTTGAAATAAACGAGCGATAAAAGGTCAAAGGGCTCGTGCATACGGAAAATCGGATCAAAGCTGCC
>NZ_MKRR01000028.1:15144-15586 GCF_001897045.1 Sphingomonas sp. 66-10 | reverse complement strand
GGCGCGCGCGTAGCGGGCGGTGTCGCCGAAGCGGCGATCCCATGACACGCCGACATAGGGGGCGAACTCGCGCCGGATCTCATAACGCAGCCGCAATCCAAGCTCGGCGTTGGATAGGCCCGATCCGATCCGGTTTTCCGGCACGTCCTGCGCAGCGAAATTGAGCTCGGCGCGCGGTTGCAGGATCAGCCGCTGGGTGATGCGCTGGTCGTAATAGCCCTCAAGCCGCCCTAGCAGGTCGCCCTTGTTGGACAGGAATACCGCGCCCTCTAGCTCGAAGAAGCCCGGTGCCAGCCCCTCCAGCCCGACGGTCGCATAGGTGCGTTTCGGGGACGGCCCCAAATCCTGGCGGACACCCGCTTGTAGATTGAAATAAGGGCCAATGGTCCGGCTATAGAGCGCCTGCACCTCGGCGCTCTCGATGCCCTCGCGGAAGGCTCCC
>NZ_MKRR01000028.1:2389-15103 GCF_001897045.1 Sphingomonas sp. 66-10 | reverse complement strand
CAGCGATAGCCGTCACGACCGTTGCGGAATTGATACTCAGCGAGGTTCAATAGCACCTGGCTGAAGTTTTGACCGCCGTGATGCTGCTGAAGGTGATGGCGACCCATCGCCATCGCGTCCGCGCCGTAAACGCTGTCGGCCGCATGGTCGGTCGGCAGGGGCGGGGCGGGGGCGTTTCCTGCGGGAAGCGCGGTGCCAGTCTGCTGCACCCCATCGGCCGCCATGCCTGGCATTCCGGCCATTCCCGACATGCCCTGCATGTCGTGGCCGCTGTGCTGGTCGGCTGGCATGGTCATCCCCGGCATCGCCGAATGGTCCATGCCCTGCATCGGCTGCTGGGAGCCCTGAGGGACCGTTTGGCCGTTTCCGGGCATCTGCATCCCCGGCATGGCTTCCATGCCCTGCTGTGAGCCCTGCGGAGCCGCATGGTCCATGCCGGGCATAGACGAGTGATCCATGCCCGGCATGGTCCCGTGATCCATACCATTCATGCCGGCCGTTGGCGCGGCGCGGCGTTTCGTCGTCGAAGCTGATGGTCGCCTCGCAGGAGCTGACCTAGTCTTGGCCGGCTTGCCTTTGGCCGTGGGCTTCACCACCGGCTTCTTTTTCGCAGGCATCGGCATGGTCATGCCCGGCATTGCCGAATGATCCATGCCCTGCATCGACTGAGCGGCGACAGGACCGGCGATGCCGAGCATGGTGGCGGCGGCGAGCGCCGCGGTCAGCCGGTTCATGCCGCCTCTCCCGCGAACGGGCGAACGGTGACGACGCGCATCATGCCTGCGGTCATGTGGTAGAGATTGTGACAGTGGAACGCCCAATCGCCGGGTGCATCGGCGGTCAGATCAAAGGTCATCTTGCCTCCAGGCGGCACGTTGACGGTGTGCTTGCGCGGCGCATGATTGCCGTGCCCCGTCACCAGCTCGAAGAAATGGCCGTGGAGATGGATGGGGTGCGGCATCATCGTATCGTTGACCAACGTCACCCGCGCCCGCTCGCCTTTGCGGAACGGGATGGGGTCGGCGGGATCGCTCAGCTTCTGCCCGTCGAAGCCCCACATGTAGCGCTCCATGTTACCGGTCAGATGGATCTCGAACTGACGCGACGGCGCGCGCACGTCGGGGTTGGGCGCGAGCGAAACGAGGTCGCGATAGGTGAGGACGCGGTGATCCAGGCCCTCCAGACCCTGGGGCGGTTCACCGCTACGGTCCTTCGGCATCGGGGAGATGGTCTGCACGCCCGGCCCCATCTTCACGCCCGGCGCATTCTTCGGGTCGCGCATGTTCATGTTCATGCCGCCACCCGACCCGTGGTCCATCCCGGCCATGCCGCCAGCCTGGCCCGATCCGCCCGACATGGCACTATGGTCCATGCCGGCCATGCCAGCACCGCCCGCTGCCATTTGGCTATGGTCCATCCCGGGCATTACAGCGCCGCCCATCTGGCTGTGGTCCATGCCCGACATGCCGGACATGCCCGCCATCGCTGCGCCTGCCGCGACCGTCCCGTGATCGGTCGGCCCCTTCCAGCCCGTCAGCTTCCAAAGATTGCGCGAGGCGTTCTGCATCAAGGTGGGGTCCGGCCCGCGCGTGGCGACCGGGCTCTCGTCCTTCATGCCGGACATGCCCTGCATCCCGCCCATGCTCCCCATGTCCATGCCCATATCGGTCATGGTCAGCAGCGTGCGCGGACGAAGCGGCGGGACCGGGGCGACCATCCCCTCACGCGGGGCGAGCGTCGCCCGGCCCATGCCGGAGCGATCGATAGCCTCGGAGACGAAGCTGTAGGCCCGGTCCTCGGGCGTCACGATCACGTCGAACGTCTCGGCAACGCCGATCTGGAACTCGTCGATCTTCACCGGACGGACATTCTGCCCATCGGCCTGCACGACGGTCATCGGCAGGTCGGGGATGCGGACGTTGAAGTTGGTCTGCGCCGCGGCGTTGATGATCCGCAAGCGGACCCGCTCGCCCGGCTTGAACAGCCCCGTCCAGTTGTCATACGGCCCGTAGCCGTTGACCAGGAAGGTATAGGTCGAGCCGGTGACGTCGGCGATGTCGGCGGGGTCCATTCGCATCTTTCCCCACTCGATCCGGTCCTTGAGCGGCATTTCCCGACCCGCGAGCAAGCCCGCGAGGGTCGGCCGCTGATAGTTGAAATAGGCGCCGCCCATCTGCTTCAGCTTCCGGAAAATCTGCTCGCCGGTCATCTGGCTGTGGTCGGACAGCACGATCACATGCTCGCGGTCGAACGCGATCGGATCGGCACCGGCCGGGTCGATCACGATCGGCCCGTAAAGTCCGCCCTGCTCCTGCTCGCCGGAATGGCTGTGATACCAGTAGGTGCCCGACTGGATGATCGGGAACTCGTAGATGAAGGTCGAGCGCGCCTTGATGCCGGGGAAGCTGATGCCGGGCACGCCGTCCATCGCGAACGGCACGAGCAGCCCATGCCAGTGGATCGAACTGTCCTCGTCGAGATTGTTGGTGACGGAGAGGCGGACCTTTTGCCCCTCCTTCAAGCGAATGAGAGGGGCCGGCACCGTGCCGTTGACGCCGATTGCGGGCGTCGACTTGCCGTCGACGGGAAGTCTGAAACTGTCGATCGTCAGCGCGATGTCAGTGCCCGAGACGGTCGGCAGCGGTTTGACGATCCCGCCCGAGACAGGCTGCGCCCACGCGGGCATATAGGCGGTCAGCGCCATGCCACCGCCAGCAAGGGCGGCGCCGCGAAGCATCTGGCGGCGATCGATAGTGCGGCTCATACGGTCCTCAAGGCTCTCGAACGGGAGTGTCCCTCTAGCCTTGATACGCAGCTCAGGGCGCTATCCCTCAGCGCCCGCCCAATCGCTCCAGCAACTTCGATCGCGCGCGATAGAGGCGGGTTTCTACCGCCTTTTCGCTGATCGACAACACTGCCGCGGTTTCAGCCTGGCTCAACCCCTCGATCGTGCGCAGCACCAAGGATTCCTTCAATGCGGTCGGCAAGCCCGCAATGGCGCGCGTCACGCGGTCGAGTTCCTGTCGGTCGCCCGTCGCGTCGTCGATCGCCACCTGGTCGTCTGCAATGGCTTCGGCTTCCGGGCCGATCGGTGCGGCGAACGCCAGAAAGCGCCGCACGGTGCGCTTGCGCCCCCAATCGCGGCACTTGTTGATCGCGATCGTCGATAGCCACGCGCGCATCGATCGATCGCCGTCGTAGCGGGGCAGGGCCTGATGCGCCGCGACGAAGGTCTCCTGCAGAAGGTCCAGCGCCTCGTCGGCCTCGCCGACGCACGCGCGCACCATGCGGAAGATTGACTGCCGATGGCGGCGCATGATCTCGGCGAAGGCGGCTTCGCGCCCGGCGATGCTGAGGGTCGCCAGCTCGCCGTCCGTAAGCGTGGTCCAGTCGAGGCTCACGCGCCGAACCTCAACGTGCGTCGTCGGTGAGCGCCTTCACCACGGCCTGATCGAACTGGCCGGTCTGATTGGGCCGCAAGAGCTGGCGCATGGCGAAGATGTGCGCCAGCGTCGCTTTCTGGAGCTCGCCCATGACGGCGTGGCTCTGGTCGACCGCTGCGGCGACGCGCGGCCCGTTGCCATGCTCGGCCTCGATCGCTTCAGCGAGCCGGGCATTGTTCGCCCGCAATTCCAGCTCGAATGCGCGCCGCTGCACGGCGAAACGCTGCTCCAGCACTTCAAGTCGCGCTTCCTGGTTGGCGTCCAGCGCCAGCTTATGATGCAGCACGTCGTGCAGCTCCGAGCCGGGCTGGGCACGTGGCGGAAGTAGCGCCCGCCCCACGAACACACCGATGATCGCGGCGATGAAGCACGCGACAATGCCAAGCAGAAGGCGGATGCGGCCGCTCATTGCACGCCGACGAGCAGCGTGGAGGGCGCGAGCGGCGACACCGGCCCCAAGGGCGATAGCGAAGCCGCGCTGGCTTCCTTCGCGGGCACACCGGCACCGAAGATGCCCATGACGAGCGCCGCAGCGATCGTCATTGCCCCAACGCCTAAGCCGGCGCGCGCCGCTGGACGTGCGGCGACCCGCGCCAGCACGCGATCTTCCATGCCATCAAGGCTCGCGGGCACGGGTGCTTGCGCCAGCCTCATCAATACTGCGTCGAGGTCCATGTCGTTCACTCCACCCCTCTAGCATGGATTACGCAAGCGACGCGCCCATCCCTCAAATCCATCCGTGAGGGGTGGTCGATCGGGGCGCGTAATGAAGGACAGGAACCCTCCTGTCGAAAGGCCCCCTATGCGCCGCCTATCCGTTCTGACTGCTGCTGCCGCTCTCGTCATGTTCGCCGGAACGGCGAACGCCCATCCTAAGCTGGTGTCGGCATCGCCGGCCGCCAATGCGACGGTCGCGAAGCCCGCTCGTATCGAACTTCATTTCAGCGAGAAGCTGATGCCAGCCTTCTCCAAGGCCGATCTCACGATGGCAGCGATGCCCGGCATGGCAGCCATGAAGATGGCCAGCGCCTCCGCGCTCTCGTCCGATGGCCGGACCCTCGTCATCACCCCGAAATCGCCGCTCCCATCGGGTCGGTATAGCGTCGCGTGGAATGTCGTCTCGACCGACACCCACAAGGTCGCAGGAACCTACGTCTTCGCGGTGAAGTGAGGCGATGGGGGACTGGTCGCTTATCGGCGTCCGCTTCGCGCTCTACGTGACGCTGGCTGCGCTGTTCGGCCTTGCCGCATTCAGCCTTTATGGGCTGCGGGCGCGCGAGCGCGGCGACGCGCTCGCGCTGCGTCCCTGGTTCATCGCCAGCGCTGGCCTGAGCCTGTTGTTTTCAGGCGCCTGGGTCGTGCTGATGGCCTCCTCAATGGCCGGAACGCCGGCCTGGCCGATCGACCGTGAAGCAGTCGGCGCGCTGCTCACCGGCTCTGCGATCGGAGCAGCATGGAAGCTGCGCATGGTCATGGTGGCCCTCGCGGCGCTGGCAGCGCTGGTCGCGGGCGGGCGCGGCATCTGGCTGAGCATCGTCGCGCTCTGCTCGGCCGTGGCACTCGCAACGCTGGCGTGGACCGGACACGGCGCGATGGACGAAGCCGTGATGGGCTGGGTCCACCTCATCGTCGACATTCTCCATCTGATCGCCTCGGGCGCTTGGGTTGGCGCACTACTGGGGCTGCTCCTGCTCGTCTCCCGACCCGCGGCGCGCGTAGACGCGGCGCATCTGGGGCTGACGCACCGCGCGCTGCACGGGTTCGGCGCGATCGGGACGGTTGTGGTCGGCACGATCCTCGTCACCGGCCTGGTCAACGGCTGGATGCTGGTCGGGATCGGCAACCTCGCCACGCTTCCTGCGACGCTCTATGGTCAGCTCCTGATCGCAAAGCTGGCGCTGTTCGTCGCCATGCTAGGGCTCGCCTCGCTCAACCGCTTCCGGCTCACGCCGGCATTCGAGCGGTCGATCGCAGCGGACGATCACAAGGGCGCCCTCGGCGCGCTGCGGACAAGTCTGGCGATCGAAACCGCCTGTGTCATCGCGGTTCTCGGGCTGATCGCCTGGCTCGGGACGCTCGCGCCGCCTGCATCGGCGATGTGATGCGCGGCCGGGGAGCCCTCGCGGTCCCCGGCCGTTCACGGGGCCGCGCCTGATGGATCAGTCGATCCTGCTCGACGAGACGGGGAGGATGCTGGCCGTGGCCGGCCTGATCTGCGTGGTGCTGCTCGTGCCGATGATGATCGTCGGGCTGATAATCAGCATCATCCAGGCGGCGACGTCGATTAGCGAACAGACGCTGAGCTTCGTGCCTAAGCTGATCGCGCTAGGCGTATGTTTGGTGATTTTCGGGAGCGCAGCGACCGAGCTCCTGACCAAGTTCACGGCCGAGCTGTTCGCTGTGATCGCGAGCATGGGCCGTTGATATGCAGATAGCTGCGCGGGCGGGCGACCGCCCGCGCAAGCCCCGCTATGCCGCCATCCGATCGCAGGAATCGGCGCACTTCCGGCACGCTGCCACGCAATCCTCCATGCCGCCCAGGGCCTCGCAGCTCGCTGCGCAAGCCCGGCAGATCTCGGCACACTCGCGGCAGATATGCTGATGGTGGGCGGACTTGCGCGCCATGAAGTCGATCGCAACCGCGCAAATTTGCGCGCAGTCGGCCATGATCTTCATATGCTCGGGCGCGGCGTGCTGGCCGCCCATTTCGAGGCAATGGTTCATCGCCATGTGAAGACAGGTCACATGGCATTCGTGGCAGGCGTCCATGCACGCCTTCATGCCGGGGTCGATCTGGTGCATCGCATTATCTCCGTATGAGCCCCCGCCTGTTCCTAGATACGCGCGCCGCGCGATCACCCCTTGCCGCGATCTCCGTCGTTCGCGGCAAGTTACATGGCCCACCGACCGAACAGCGTCGCAACGATGATGCCCGCGCCAAGCATGATGAGCGTCAACACTGTCATTGCGGCGATCTGAGGTCCGGTCACGCGCGCGCCGGCCGCCATGCCGCTCATCCCTGCCATTGCGTCGTGTCCCATGTCCGGCATCGGCGTGGCCGATTGCCGGTCCGCGCCGACTTCGTGTCCGCCATGCCCCAGCGCGCGCACCGTGCCCATGCCGTGCTTCAAGCGCACGCCAACCAGCCAAAGGTTGATCGGATAGGCGACTGCGAACCCGACGAGTGTCGCCAGCGACATGACGCCCCAAAAGCGGAGCGAGCTGGCGTGCATCGCGGCCATGTCGCGGCTCATCAACACCACCATCGTCGGGATCATGCCGGCCATGACGGCATTCATCGACAGCCATTCGGGGATGAACGACATGCGAAGCGCGCCCCAATAGGAACCGCCCGCCATGTCGCGCATGAAAAGCGCCTGGAAAATCAGCAGTCCGAACGCGAAGCCGAACACATATTCCGCGATCACGTCCTGCCACATCGGCAGGCCGAGCGCCGTGGTGATCGCGGCTGCGGCGATGACGCCGGTTGCATCGCCCGCCATGCAATGGATGGCCGAGCCGAACGCCTGCTTCCAGAGCGGTCGAACGAAATCCTCGTGCCGCTCGTTCGCCGGCTCCTGGCAGGACAGGACATAGGCCGCGGCCATGATCGGGCCACCATAGAGCGTGACCAACAGCCACCCCCATTTCATCACGCGCAGCTCGGGGTTGCGGGTGAAGGCATCCCACGCGACGTAAGCGACCGAAAGGGCGGTCAGCACGAACCACCCGATCAGCACGGCGTCGAGCCAGGGGGCCGGGGATGGCATCGTCACGGCAGCACTCCTCTACATGCTAGAGGATACGCGGCTCTCCGGATCATCCCTTGCGCGGAGCGGGCTAGGCGAGCTTGCTGGAAACGGCCTTGATCGCTTTCAGTCCCGATCCGAACCGCGCGATGGCCTCCCGGTTCTTCTCCAGCTCGCCATAGGGCAGGTAGGATATGTCGAGGTCGGCTACGCGGCTGAACGCGGGCCGCTGCAACTGCGCGCGAACGTCCGTCTCGCGCGCGTCGGGCGCGACAAGGAACAGCCCCGCGGTCGCGTGAAGGTCGCCACCGCTCAAGGCCAGGTCGAGCATCCTGACGATGCCCGAATAGATCGAGGTCGAATGCTCCACCTCGAACGCCGCGGCGACATGATCGCCGGCCTTCTCAAGCCACAGCACGTCGATCAGCCGGATCGAGTCAGCGCCCTTCGACGTCGCGATCGTGTCGGGCAGGCGCTCAAGGCATCCTGCGCCCAAGGGTGATCCGTCGAAGGCGCGGCTGCGGTCGTTCGCGGCGATCCATACGTCATAGCCGAGCGCCAACCCTAGATCGCGAAGCCATGCCTGGATTTCGGTATGGGTGCGCTCGTTCTCGCCCTCGCGCTGAGCGGCCTTGCTGAGCGTGCGCGCTTCCTCGCGCGCCGCCTCAAGCCGCTGCCCCCAGCTCGCCAGCGTCGCGCCGCTCACGTCGAGGGGCGGAGCCGGATAGCGATCGGAGCCGATGTCGAACAACAGACCGCCGATCGCGCCTAAATCATTCGATAGCAGCTCGCGGAAGCGGTCGTTGAGATCGAGGATGCCGGTCCGCATCGCCAGAAAATGCTCCCAGCTCCCGAGCTTCACATTCGCCCCCGTCAGCGCGTTGTAGCCCTTAACGATTGCGGTGTTGAAGGGCGGCACCAGCGTCGGGTGAAGGAAGTAGAGGAGGTTGGCGACCGCCGGACCCAGCCCCTTGATCTTCAAACGGTCGATCGCGTGGATATGGCTGATGATCTCCTCGGCCGTGTCGCAACAGGAACAGGCGTCGAGCAAGCGGCCGAACGCGCGCTGATTGTCGGGGCTCTCGTAAATGTCGGGGATGCGGAGCTTCGGCTTCCAGAGGAACGCATGGTCCGCGCCCTTGAAGATTTGCCGCTGCTCGGCGACGGAATGGACGACGGTTTCGAGCGACGATCCGCGGTAGGCGACGCCGAACGTGCCGCGCTCGATCTCGCCGACAACCTGGGTGATGCCGCGCCGGATTGATCGGAAGTTCTTCAACCGCTCGTCCCAAAGAAACCAGCTCCGATAGGTCGCGCCCTGATCGTCACGCCAGCGGGCAATTAAGCGGCGCACCAGGCCGTCATGGTCGGTGCCAGTAGAAAGACTGTCGATCTGCGCTGCCATATGTCCCCGATTGCCCCCGGCCCGCGTTTGGCGAGCTAGTAATAGACCTAAGCTGCGGCCCTTATGGCGTCGAGGGTGTAGAGCTGGCCCCCGCAATATGAGGGCAACGCCGCTCCCGCGCGTAGATTCAACATACAGGCCAGCGGTGCCGACAGGGCCTTGACCCTAACACGGTGTCATACCCTACATGCTCTCGGGTCGAAGGAGTCTTGCCATGAACGACCCTCATTACCATTCCCAAGCCGGGCGTTGCGGCTGTTCGAAGCCTGCGCCTGAATCGGTCTCCACGCCCTCATCCTGTTGCGGGGGCGGCTCGGCCGCTCCCGCAAAGATCGAGCACGAACATCATCACACCGAAGCGGGCGGCTGCTGCTCGGGCAGTAAGGACAACGATGCCGCAGCAGCAGTGATCGACGCGGTGTGCGGCATGACGGTCGATCCCGCAAAAACGACACACCATGCCGAGCACGCTGGTCATGCCTATCATTTCTGTAGCGCAGGGTGCCGGAGCAAGTTTGTCGCCAATCCTGACGCCTATCTGAGCGATAAGCCGAAACCGGAGCCGATGGCGACGCCGGGGGCGATGTGGACGTGCCCGATGCACCCGCAAATTCGCCAGGAAGGGCCGGGAACTTGCCCAATCTGCGGCATGGCGCTCGAACCCGAAGAACCGTCGCTCGACGATACTCCCAACCCTGAGCTGGTCGACTTCACGCGCCGACTGTGGGTGGCGGGCGCGCTCACGATCCCGCTGCTCGTCGTCTCGATGTTCGCGGAAATGTTAGGCCTGCATGTGGTTAGCCCTGCGGCCTCGCCTTGGGTCCAGCTCGCACTCACCGCGCCGATCGTGCTGTGGGCGGGCTGGCCGTTTTTCGAGCGGGGGTGGACATCGCTTCGTACCCGCCATCTCAATATGTTCACACTGATCGCGATCGGCGTAGGTGCCGCCTTCCTCTATAGCGTGGTCGCGACGCTCGCGCCGGGCATCTTCCCAGCGACCTTCCGCACGCATGGGAGCATGGTTCCCGTCTATTACGAGGCGGCCGGCGTCGTGGTGACACTGGTGCTGCTCGGGCAAGTGCTCGAACTGCGCGCTAGGGCGGCGACAGGGCGCGCGATCCGCGCTCTCATGGATCTCGCCCCCAAGACGGCGCAACGCTTGCAGCCTGACGGTTCTGAAGAAGAAGTCGGGCTTGCCGACGTGGCAACCGGTGACCGGCTGCGGGTCCGCCCCGGTGAAGCCATCCCGGTCGATGGCGTCGTGGTCGAGGGTCGTTCGTCGGTCGACGAAGCCATGCTCACCGGCGAACCCGCGCCGGTCCTCAAGGAAGTCGAGGCGATCGTTACCGGGGGCACCGTCAACGGGACGGGCAGCCTGGTGATGGAAGCCCGCGCGGTTGGTTCGGACACGATGCTCGCGCGTATCGTCCGCATGGTCGCGGAAGCGCAGCGAAGCCGCGCCCCGATACAGGCGGTCGCCGATCGGGTTTCAGGATGGTTCGTGCCGCTCGTCGTGCTGATCTCGATTGCGACCTTCATCACTTGGTCGCTGGTCGGCCCTGAGCCGCGCATGGGCCATGCCCTGCTTAACGCCATCGCAGTGCTGGTGATCGCCTGCCCGTGCGCGCTCGGGCTCGCCACGCCCATGTCGATCATGGTCGGCACGGGACGCGGCGCTCAGGCCGGCGTGCTGGTGAAGAACGCGGAAGCCTTACAGGGGCTGGAAAAGGTCGATACCCTTGTCATCGACAAGACGGGTACGCTCACGGAAGGCAAGCCCAAGCTGATCGCGGTCGAGACGGTCAGCGCGGTCGGAGAGAACGACATGCTCGCGCTTGCCGCGGCCGTCGAAGGCCAATCCGAACATCCGCTCGCGCACGCAATCGTCGTTGCCGCCAAAGAACGAGGATTGCAGCTCGGCACAGTCGCGGACTTTGCCTCGCAAACCGGGCTGGGTGTCAGCGCCACGGTGGGCGGCCGCTCGGTCGTGATTGGCAATGCGGTGCAAATGAGCCGGATCGGCGCTGATCTCAAGCCGGTCGACGCCGCGGCCGATCGTCACCGTGGCGAAGGCGCGGGCATCATCCTCGTCGCGATCGACGGGGCGCTCGCCGGTCTGCTCGCAGTCGCCGATCCGGTGCGCGCATCGGCGCGCGACGCTATTGCCGCGCTTCGCAAGGAGGGCCTGCGGGTCGTCATGCTCACCGGCGACAATCGTGGGACGGCCGATGCTGTCGCGCGCGCCGTGGGCGGTCTTGATGACGTGCGCGCCGATCTGCTGCCGGAAGACAAGGCGCGTATCATCGGCGAGCTGAAAGCGAGCGGCGCAAGGGTCGCAATGGCGGGCGATGGGATCAACGACGCCCCGGCGCTCGCCGCCGCGGATGTCGGCTTGGCGATGGGAACGGGAACAGACGTGGCGATCGAAAGCGCCGGCATGACGCTCACGCGCGGCGATCTCTCGGCGATCGTGCGCGCCCGCAAGCTCGCTCGCGCGACGATGCGAAATATCCGCCAAAACCTGTTCTTCTCGTTCTTGTTCAACGGAATCGGCGTGCCGGTTGCGGCCGGCGTGCTTTACCCGGTTGCCGGTATCCTGCTGTCGCCGATGCTGGCCGGTGCAGCGATGGCGCTCTCGTCCTTCACCGTGGTCCTGAACGCACTGCGGCTCAACGCGGTAAAGCTGTGAACATCGGAGCGGCGTCGGACGCCAGCGGCGTCTCCCAACGCATGATCCGCCACTATGAAAAGATTGGTTTGGTGCCCGCGCCGCCACGGCGCGGGAACTACCGGGACTACGCCGACGCTGACGTTCATCGGCTGCGATTTATCGCCAACGCGCGCGACCTGGGGTTCCCGATCGAGGAAATCCGCACGCTGCTGGGGCTGTGGTCGGATCGCGATCGGTCGAGCGCGGAAGTGAAGACGCTGGCGGAAGCCCGCGCTGCCGAACTGGGCCGCAAGGTCCGCGTCTTGGACGCCATGCGCCGCTCGCTTACCGGGCTCGCCCAAGCCTGTCATGGCGATGATCGGCCTGATTGTCCGATCATCGAACGCTTGGCTGAATAACTTGCGCGGCTAACTTTTACTCCACTTGAGCGTGATCGTGCGTCGCACCGTTTCACGCGTTTCGCGCTGCGGCTTTGCCGCACCCCTCGATCGCCGCGCGGTTGGCCGTCACGATCCTGTCGGCCCCGACGATGGCGCGGAACGCGGTGGGACTGGCGCTCTGGATCATACGCTGCCCGGCTTCCCAGCGGGGCAAGTCGAGCGTCCGCGCCGCCATGCGCTCGGGCCATTGCCAGCTCGCCGGTGCGATCTCGCGCGCGACCAGGCCCGGCACGATCGCCCATGCGAGGATGCCGGCCGCCACCCCACCCAGGGCAAACCATAGCTGCCGATTCTTCTGGTCGGCGCGTGTCCATGCGGACCCGGCGATGGCGCGAAGATCGGCCATGATGCGGGCCTTGTCCTCGCCCGCCTTGGCGAGCGCCGCCTGATCCTCGCGCCGGGCGGCGCTGCCCGCCGCGGCGATGCGCTGCGCCATCTGCTCCGGCGTCATCGCCAGCGCCGGGGCCGCTTTCAGGAATTGGCCGATGCGCGCGACGTTCTCGCCTGCCGTGTTCACGTTCTGCTGGAGCACGCCAAGCGTCTCGGTATGGTCGGGTATGTCGATCGCCGCGCTCGGCCGCCAAGCCCTCCACGGCGCAGCGCCAGCTCGCCGCGCATGGCCTCGAACGCCTCGGCCGCGCCTGCTCCGCCCTGATCGTCCTCGTTCGTCACCTGTCGTGAGCCTGCAACCCGTGATATTCCTCCGAGTTAATCAAAGGAGACCCAACAATCACCGGACCGGTCATGCCTAAGACACCACACACGAAAGGCCCGGACGAAACCCTTTCTCTCCTCGCCGATCCCTATCGGTTCATCTCCAGGCAGTGCCAGCGCCTAGGCGCAAACGCTTTTGAATCCCGTTTCCTGCTGAAAAAGACCAACTGCCTTAAGGGGGCCAAGGCCGCCGAAATCTTCTACGATACGACCCGCTTCGAGCGCGAAGGTGCCATGCCGGTCGCTATTCAGAAGACACTGCTGGGCCAAGGCGGCGTTCAGGGTCTGGACG
>NZ_MKRR01000028.1:0-2299 GCF_001897045.1 Sphingomonas sp. 66-10 | reverse complement strand
CTGACGCGAGCGGTATGCGCTTGGGCGGGAGTTCCTCTTCCGGACGATGAAGCCGGCAACCGCGCGGGCGAGCTGCGGGCGCTGTTCGACGCCGCCGGCTCGGCGAGCCCAAGGCATCTTTGGTCACGGCTGGCCCGTCGTCGCGTCGACGCATGGGCGAAGCGGATCATTGAAGGCATTCGGGCCGGGAGCATCGGCTCGGGCTCGGGGACCGCGGCTTACGCGATAGCCTGGCATCGCGACCGGCACGACGATCTTCTTTCGCCGCACGTCGCAGCGGTCGAACTGGTAAATGTCCTTCGCCCGACCGTCGCGATCGCAGTGTACATCACCTTCGTCGCCCACGCGCTGCAAACCTGTTCAGGGATCAGGGCGGCCTTGGTTCAGCAGCCGGACTATGCCGAGCTCTTCGTCCAAGAGGTCCGCCGATTCTATCCCTTCTTTCCCGCTGTGGTGGCGCGCGCGAGCCAAGATTTCGAGTGGGAGGGGATGGCCTTTCCGGAAGGGCGTCAAGTGGTGCTAGACCTTTATGGGAGCAATCACGACGCAGCGACCTGGGCCGACCCCCAGGAGTTTCGCCCTGAGCGTTTCAGGGCTTGGGACGAAGACTCCTTCAACTTCATTCCGCAGGGCGGCGGCGATCACTATCTCGGCCATCGCTGTCCCGGCGAATGGATCGTCCTCGCGATCATGAAGGTGGCGGCACACCTCCTCGTCAACGCGATGCGCTATGACGTACCGGACCAAGACCTGAGCATCGATTTCGCCAGGCTGCCAGCGCTTCCGAAAAGCGGCTTCGTGATGCGCAACGTCCACATAGGTGGCTAGGGCCGCGTGCCGTGGTGATGGTGATCGGCTCCGTTATCGACCGTTTGCGCGAGTACGGGGTGCGATGCGACATCTACGCAGTCGAATGTTGGTTCAGCAAGTCGATCACGGCGCACCTCGCCGCCCCGTCGCCTTCGCAACGGTCGATGGTCGCAGCCAGCAGGCTTTCTAGTTGCGCCAGATCCTCCATCTTAGCGCGCACACGCTCTAGATGGTGAGCCGCGATCTCGCGGACCTCACTGCATGACGCCTGCGCAGAACCGCCAAGAGACAGGATCGCGCGCACCTCGGCCGGGGAGAAGCCGAGTTCGCGCGCGCGACGGACGAACCCAAGTGCGCGGACGTGACCGGTCCCATATACCCGCCGCCCGCCGCTTGTGCGGGGTGGCGTTGCGAGAACACCAACGCGCTCGAAGTACCGGATCGTCTCGATATTCACGCCAGTCCGGCGAGACAGCTCGCCGATCGTGATGCTTTCCTCAACGCGCATATATTGCTTGCTCCTGTAGTCACTACAGGATGCATAACGGGCTAACCCGCTAGAGGCGATAGATGAACCAAGAGACCATCCCGCGTGAACCCCTAGGCGCACCAACGTCACGACGTCGCGCCGACACGGGGCTATCCGCCCTCGGCGCGCTTGCGAGCTTAGCCGCTGTTCTAGCTGCGGCGTCATGCTGCGTCCTGCCCCTCGCACTCGCGGCGCTCGGCCTGGGGGCGGGCCTGTCCAGCAACTTCGCCGCGCTGATACCACTACGGTGGCCGCTAACGGCGACCTCCCTCATCGGCTTGGCTGCTGGGTGGTGGGCCTACGCGCAGCGGCGGAGGTCCTGTGCTGGGGACCGGTCCTGCACAATGCCGCTGCCCTCGCGCGCGACACCTATCCTGCTCGCGATTGGAACGGTTCTGACGCTTATCGCGTTCGCCTGGGACCTCCTAGAAGCGCCGCTGATGAACGCGCTTTCCTGATGCAGCTCACCTCAACCCTGACCTGTCCCAAATGCGGCGGGGTGGCCACCGAAAGGATGCCCACCAACGCCTGCCAATTCTTCTATGATTGCCGGCATTGCGCGGTGGTGCTGCGGCCCCTGGCTGGCGACTGCTGCGTGTTCTGCTCATTTGGCGATGTCCCATGCCCTCCGATCCAGGAAGCGAAAGCAAACGGGACTGTGGCGGGCTGCTGCGGGTGAGGCGATAGCTTCACGTTTCTTCGTGAACTGGGGTCCTGCTCGCCAAGGTCGCGCAAGCGAAATTGCCTACTTCGGTCTTATTCGACCGGTTCCTGACCTGCCTCAACTGCTCATTTTCGAGAGGGCATTTGAACAGGATAGCATTTCGGGCGCTTCAAAAACCCTTGCTCCTCCAGTTGCTAGAGCATGTAACCGCAATTTGCTCTCCTGCGGACGGGGGGCTGGAGGTGGCTTTTTGACGGCCCGTGTTGAAGCAATCGGTATGTCTCGACGCTCATTAG
>NZ_MKRR01000027.1:30440-30737 GCF_001897045.1 Sphingomonas sp. 66-10 | reverse complement strand
CCAACAATTGATGCGCCAGCACGAGGACGTGAACATGTTCAAGCGCACCCTGCTTCTCGCCACCCTCCCGGCCCTGTTGGTCGGCGGGTGCAGCGGCACCAAGAACCGCGGGCTGGAATCGGTCCATCAACCCGTCGTCAGCCGGACCGATTATAGTTTCGATGTCGGCACCGCCGGCACCGGACTTGCGCCGGGCGAGGAACAGCGGCTCGCCGGCTGGATGGCCTCGTTGCGGCTCGGTTACGGCGACAGCGTCGCGATCGACGATCCGGGCGGCAGCGGCAAGCCGGCACGCGA
>NZ_MKRR01000027.1:20498-30427 GCF_001897045.1 Sphingomonas sp. 66-10 | reverse complement strand
GAGGCGGCGCGCTTCGGGCTGCTCGTCTCCGACCAGGCCCCCACCACCGGCGCACCGATCACCCCGGGCACGCTGCGCGTCGTCGTCAGCCGCGCGCGCGCGCAGGTGCCGGGCTGCCCCGATTTCTCGCGCACGCGCCAGCCCGAATTCGAAAGCAACACCTCGTCCAATCAGGGTTGCGCGATCAATTCGAACCTCGCGGCGATGGTCGCCAACCCGCTCGATCTGGTGCGCGGCGAGCCGGGCACGCAGGTCTATGACGCGGCCACCGGCACGCGCGCGATCACCGAATATCGCAAGGCCACGCCGACCGGCAACGGCGGCACGACGATCAAGGCCGAAAAGGCGGGGAGCAAGTAAGATGAACGCGCCGTGGAAACCAGCCGCGCTTCGCGAACCGTTCGTCGCCTTCGTCTGCGACGAGACGACCGCGGAGGCGATCCGCCCGATCGCGCTCGAGATGGGATGGCTGCCGGAAAAGGTGAACAAGGGCGGGCTGCGCAACGCGGTGCAATCCTTGTCGGTCGCGGCGAGCCCGCACATCCTGTTCGTCGATCTCGCCGAATCCGGCGATCCGCTGAGCGACATCAACTCGCTCGCCGAAGTGTGTGAACCGGGAACGATCGTGATCGCCGCGGGCCAGATCAACGACGTGCGGCTCTATCGCGATCTGCTCGCCAGCGGGCTGCAGGACTATCTGCTCAAGCCCCTGTCGGCCGACGTGCTGCGCGATTCGTTCGCGCACGCCCAGGCAGTGCTCAACGCCCCGAAGGCGAACGACGGCGTGACCGAGCGGCCGCATTATGCGGTGGCGGTGATCGGCACGCGCGGCGGGGCCGGCGCCTCGACCGTCGCCACCTCGCTCGCCTGGCTGATGAGCGAGAAGGAAAAGCGCTCGACCGCGATGCTCGATCTCGACGTGCATTTCGGCACCGGCGCGCTCGCGCTCGATCTCGAGCCGGGTCGCGGCCTCACCGACGCGATCGAGAATCCGGCGCGCATCGACGGGCTGTTCATCGAACGCGCGATGGTCCGCGCGTCCGAGCGGCTCTCGGTGCTGTCGGCAGAGGCGCCGATCAACACCCCGGTCGTCACCGATGGCGCGGCTTTCTACCAATTGCAGGAGGAAATGCGCGCCGCGTTCGAATGCACGGTGGTCGATCTGCCGCGCAACATGCTGGTCGCGCACCCGCATCTCGTCAGCGACATGCAGGCCGCGGTGATCGTGACCGAACTGACGCTCGCCGCCGCGCGCGACACGATCCGTATTCTCTCGTGGCTGCGGTCGAACGCGCCGCACCTCAAATCGCTTGTCGTCGCCAATCGCGTCCACCCGGGGCAGCAGCTCGAGATCTCGCGCAAGGATTTCGAGAGTTCGATCGAGCGCAAGATCGATTTCATCATCCCGTTCGATCAGAAGCTCGCCGCGCAGGCCGCGAAACTGGGCAAGCCGCTCGCCGAGACGGGCAAGGGATCGAAGACCATCGCACCCTTCGCCGATCTCGCCGCACAGCTTTGCGCCGCCGGCGACGCCAGCGGCACCGCCCCCGAGGGCAAGGCCGCGAGCGCGAAGGTCAAGGGCGCGTCGCTGATCGGCAAGTTCACCGATCTTAAGTCTTTTCTGCCTAAGAAACCGGGCGGGGCGAAGGCGGGTTGATCGTGAGTCGCGCCCCACGCGGCGCTCGATCGCATCGAACGATTGGATGAAGCCACGATGCCGTTGATGCCGATTGTCATGCTGGCGCTGGGCACGATGACCGTGATCGGGATGCTCCTGTTCGCGTTCGCCGGCCCGTCGGCGGCGCGTGCCAGCAGCCGCCGGCTGGTCGCGCTGCGCGAGCGCCACTCCACCTCGCCCGCGATGGCGGTGGAGGCGCAGATGCGCCGCATCACCGGCAAGAACACCAGCAAGGCCGACGAGGCCGCGATGCGCTTTCTGCCGCGGCCGGCCGAGCTCAAGAAGCGGCTGGTGCGCACCGGCAAGAGCTGGACGGTCGGCCAATATGGCCTGGCGACGCTGGGCATCACATTGTTCATCGCGCTCGCGCTGATGGTGAAGGGACTGCCGACGCTGCTCGCGCTGCTGACCGGGCTGGCGATCGGCGCGGGTCTTCCGCATCTCGTCGTCGGTTTTCTCATCAAGCGCCGCATCGCCCAGTTCAACGCCAAATTCCCCGACGCGATCGAGCTCCTCGTCCGCGGCCTTCGCTCGGGCCTGCCGATCACCGAGACGATGGCGGTGGTGGCATCCGAGGTGCCCGATCCGGTCGGCGAGGAATTCCGCATCGTTTCCGACAAGATGAAGATCGGCCGCTCGATGGACGTCGCGCTGCAGGAAACCGCGGAGCGGATCGGCACGCCCGAATTCCAATTTTTCTGCATCACTATCGCGATCCAGCGCGAAACCGGCGGCAACCTCGCGGAAACGCTGCAGAATCTCGCCACCGTGCTGCGCCAGCGTGGCCAGATGAAGCTCAAGATCAAGGCGATGTCGTCGGAATCAAAGGCGTCGGCCTATATCATCGGCTCGCTGCCGTTCATCGTCTTCGCGCTGATCTGGTCGATCAACGGATCCTATATGCAGAACTTCTTCAGCGATCCCCGGCTGATGGTCGCGGGCGGCGGCGGGCTGGTGTGGATGGCGATCGGCGGCTTCATCATGGCCAAGATGATCAATTTCGAGATCTGACGCGATGGAAACGGTCCACAACCCGACGCTGCTTGGAGTCGACGTCTATCTGGTGGCGACGATCCTGTCGGGCATCGCCTCGCTCGCGGTGCTGGTGGCGATCTATGCCGCGCTCAGCGTGCGTGATCCGATGGCCCGGCGGGTCAAGGCGCTCAACGAGCGGCGCGAGCAGCTGAAGGCGGGGATCATCGCCCCCAGCGGCAAACGCCGCGCCAAATTGGTCCGCCAAAGCGACGGCGCGGATCGCATGCGCGCGTTTCTCTCCTCGCTCAAGGTGCTGCAGGACAGCCAGCTCAAGGAAGCCCAGCTCAAGCTGCTCCAGGCCGGCATCCGATCGAAAGAATGGGCGGTCGGCGTGATCTTCGGCCGGCTGATGCTGCCGATCTTCATCGGCGGGCTGATGGTGTTCCTCGTCTACGGCACCGACAGTTTCGCCGACTGGACCCCGCTCAAACGTTACGGGCTGGTCGCGATCACCTTCATCGTCAGCTACAAAGCGCCCGACATCTTCCTCAAGAACAAGATCACCAAGCGCTCGCAGGCGATCCGCAAGGGCTTGCCCGATGCGCTCGACCTGCTGGTGATCTGCGCCGAGGCGGGGCTCACGGTCGACGCCGCCTTCCATCGCGTCGCGAAGGAGCTCGGCAAAGCCTATCCCGAGCTCGGCGACGAATTCGCGCTCACCGCGATCGAATTGGGCTTCCTCACCGACCGGCGGCAGGCGTTCGAGAATTTCGCGACGCGCATCGCGCTCGACGACATCAAGGGGATCGTCACGACGATGATCCAGACCGAGAAATACGGCACCCCCTTGGCCTCCGCGCTGCGCGTGCTGTCGGCCGAGTTCCGCAACGCGCGGATGATGCGCGCCGAGGAAAAGGCCGCGCGGCTCCCCGCGATCATGACGGTGCCGCTGATCCTGTTCATCCTGCCGGTGTTGTTCGTCGTCATCCTCGGCCCGGCGGCGTGCTCGATCAAGGACTCGTTCATCAACGGCGGGCATTGATCGGGCGGGATTTCTGCGTTCGCTCTCCGACAAGCTCAGGGCGAACGGGATTTGCTAGTCCCGATTGGGCCAAGCTTCGGCCGCAATCGCTTGGCAAATCTACCCCCGACTCTCTAAGGGCCGGGATATATGAGCGACCGCGATACCATCCTCACCGCCGTCAAGGCGCAGATCGAACCCTTCAACAAGAAGGGCGTCACCGTCACCGAAGCCACCACCTTCCAGGGCGATCTCGAATGGGACAGCCTGACCGTGATGGATTTCGTCGCCGCGATCGAGGATGAGTTCGACATCATCATCACGATGAACATGCAGGCGGAAATCGAGACGGTCGGCCAGTTGGTCGATGCCGTCGCCAAGCTGAAGGCGTGATATGAGCGACGACGGCGTCCAATCCGACCTTCCCCCCGCCGCCGCCGCGGTGCCGGCCGAACGCGACCTGTTCGACAAATTCGCGCCCTTGATCGCCGAGCGCGAGGCGCTGCTCTCCAGCGGCGTGCGCGATCCGTTCGGGATCGTGATGGAGGAGGTGAAATCCCCCACCGTCGCGGTGATCAAGGGCAAGGAAACGATCCTGCTCGGCACCTATAATTATATGGGGATGACGTTCGATCCCGACGTGATCGCCGCGGGCAAGGAAGCGTTCGACAAATTCGGCACCGGCACCAACGGCAGCCGCGCGCTCAACGGCACCTTCCACGACCATATGGAAGTCGAACAGGCGCTGCGCGAATTCTACGGCACCACCGGCGCGATCGTTTTCTCGACCGGCTATCAGGCCAATCTCGGCGTGATCTCGGCGATCGCCGGCAAGGGCGAATATGTCATCCTCGATGCCGACAGCCACGCCTCGATCTACGACGGCTGCGCGATGGGCAATGCCGAGATCGTGCGCTTCCGCCACAATTCGGTCGAGGATCTCGACAAGCGCCTCGGCCGGCTGCCCAAGGAGCCGGGCAAGCTCGTCGTGCTCGAAGGCGTCTATTCGATGCTCGGCGACGTCGCCCCGCTCAAGGAGATGGTCGCGGTCGCCAAGAAGCATGGCGCGATGGTGCTGGTCGACGAGGCGCATTCGATGGGCTTCTTCGGCCCCAACGGGCGTGGCGTCTACGAGGATCAGGGGCTGGAGGATCAGGTCGATTTCGTGATCGGCACCTTCTCCAAATCGGTCGGCACGGTCGGCGGCTTCTGCGTCTCGAACCACCCGAAGTTCGAGATCCTGCGCTTCGTCTGCCGCCCCTATATCTTCACCGCCAGCCTGCCGCCGGCGGTGGTGGCGAGCGCCGCCACGTCGATCCGCAAGCTGATGCACGCGCACAACAAGCGCGCGCATCTGTGGGAAAACACTCGCCAATTGCACGGCGGCTTGAAGCGCCTCGGCTTCCGCCTGCCGACCGATGAGCCGCAATCGGCGGTGGTCGCGGTGCTGCTCGAAGATCAGACGCAGGCGGTGGCGATGTGGCACGCGCTGCTCGAGGCCGGGCTTTACGTCAACGTCGCGCGGCCGCCGGCGACCCCGGCCGGCACCTTCCTGCTACGCTGCTCGGTCTGCGCCGAGCACACCAACGAGCAGATCGCGCAGGTGATCGCGATGTTCGAAGCCGCCGGCCGCGCGACCGGGGCGATCGGCTGACCGGTTTGCGGTAGAGCGGGATGCCCTGTCCCGTTCGTGCTGAACCAGTCGGAGCCCTGCCCTTCGACTGGCTCCGGGCGAACGGATATGTATGATCGCATATCCTTCCCCTGAATCGCCTGCTCTGGTAGGGAGATCGCCGTGAACGGGAACGTCTGGGAAGCGATTCCGGAAGGGGCTGTGTCCAGGCTGCGCGCCATTGCGCTGGCTGTAATGGGGCTGCTGGGCGTTGCCGTGCTCGTCGGGCTGATCCTGACGCTGGGCGAGGCCAACCGCCAGCGTGACCGCGCGATCCAGCTGCAATCGCACAGCTATGACGTGATGATCCTCGCGCGCACGCTGACGGGGACGATCGCCCGATCCGAGGCGACGCTCGGCCGCTTCGTCATCTCGGGCGATAAGCGGCTCGGGCAGCGTTATTATGACGACTGGCAACTCGCCGGGAAGCAGATCGAACGGCTCGCCGATCTGACCCGCGACAGCGACAGCCAGGCGTCGCGGATCGCGCGGCTGCGCGCCGATTACCAGGAGCGCGGCAAGCAATTGTCGCTGATCGCGCTCAGCACCAATTATCATAAGAACGATCAGGCGCTGTCGCTCTATTATGCCGCGCGCAAGGCACCGGCGCTGACCGGGATCGACACGATCCTCGAGGAGATATCGGGGATCGAGCGCGATCTGCTCGATCGGCGCACCGCCGAAACGCGCGCGGCGATCGATCGCTCGACGCGGCTCGCGGGGATACTCTCCTCGTTCGGCATCCTGATCCTGATCGGCGCGATCGCCCTGGGCATGCTCACCGTCCGCGCGCTGACCGAGCGCGGCATCGCGCTCGCCGAGGCCGATGCCGAGCGCAAGCGCGCCGACGAATTCGCCGCCGCGGTCACGGTCGCGACCGACGAGCTGCGCGATCAGGAGGCGCGGCTGCGCCAGGTGCAGAAGATGGAGGCGGTCGGCCAGCTCACCGGGGGCATCGCCCATGATTTCAATAATATGCTCGCGGTTGTTATGGGCGGACTCGAGCTGGCGCAGCGCGGCGTCAACGGCGATGCGACGCGCGCGGCGATTGCGCGGCAGCTCGATAGTGCGATGGAAGGCGCGAAGCGCGCCGCGGCGCTGACCCGCCAGTTGCTCAGCTTCACCCGCGAAGGCGGGATCAACCCCGAGGTGATGCGCGTCGGCGAGTTGCTCACCGGCATGTCCGATCTGCTCGATCGCACCCTGGGCGACCGCATCTCGGTGGTGATCCGCGACGAGAGCCGGGGGTGGCGGCTCCGCGCGGATCGCGTCCAGCTCGAGAACAGCCTCGTCAACCTTGCGGTCAACGCCCGCGACGCGATGGACGGACGCGGGACGCTGACGATCACCGCGGGCGCCACCACGCTCGCGGCGGGTGCGCGCGAATGCCCGGCCGGCGACTATCTGACGATCGCGGTGGCCGACACCGGCTGCGGGATGACCGCGGAGGTGGCGGAGCGGGTGTTCGAGCCGTTCTTCACCACCAAGCCGGTCGGCAAGGGCACCGGGCTCGGGCTCAGCCAGATCTTCGCCTTCGTCCGGCAGCAGGGCGGCGCGGTCGCGCTCGACAGCATCCCGGGCCAGGGCACGACGATCACGCTGTTCCTTCCGCGCGTCGTCTCCGCCGAGGACGGCCCGAGCGCCTCGCCGTCTGCGCCCGCCGCGCCCGTTGGCGCCGATATCGCGTCGGTCGACATATTGGTGGTGGAGGACGATCCACGCGTGCTCGGCGCGACCGTCCGCGCGCTGCGCGAGTTGGGGCACCGGCCGATCCCGTGCGACGACCCGCTCGCCGCCCCCGCGCTGCTTGCGACGCATAAGTCGATCGGGCTGATCCTGTCGGACGTGCTGATGCCCGAGCGTACCGGGCCGGAGATGATTGCCGCGCTCGATCCGCAATATGCCCATCTGCCCGTGCTGTTCGTCACCGGCTTCGCGGGCGAGATGATGGAGCATGAGGCGTTTCGCGGGCGTCAGGTGTTGCGCAAACCTTTCACGCTCGCCGCGCTGGAACGCGCGATCGCGACGACGCTCAGGGGCGTCGGCCCGGTCGGGGAGGATCAGGTGGCTGCGGAATAGGATTAATTCGGTATATTATATACCTTGGCACGATTCTCCTCGTGTGAACTTCGTGAACTTTGCCAAACCACGGACCGTCACCCCGGCCTTGAGCGGGGGTCCATCGTGCCGCACGCTCCACGGCCAGAACCTCTTGCTCCGCGCTTGCCTCCCGAAGGACCCCGGCTCAAGGCCGCGGTGACGGTGGGGAAGGCAGGAACATCTATCTGAATCCGCCCGGAAGGCCGGACACAATGGACGCCGGCGCAGGAACGGCGCGGCGGATCACGCCTCTCGAAACCGCCGAATTTCAACCCACCCTAGCGCCATTTTTGCCACGATCGCCCACCCACCCGATATTTCCGGCTGACGCCCGCCGCGCGCGCGCCTATACCCCCGCTATCTTTCGCAGCGCCGAGTGTCCGTTCCCCGCCCATGAAATCGATCGACCGCTACATGGCCCGGCTGATCGCGCTGCCGCTGTTCTCCACACTGATCCTGGCGGCGATGTTGCTGGTGCTCGATCGCATGCTGCGGCTGTTCGACTTCGTCGCGACCGAGGGCGGGCCGGTTTCGGTGGTGTGGCGGATGCTCGCCAATCTGCTGCCCGAATATCTCGGGCTCGGCATCCCGATCGGGCTGATGCTCGGCATCCTGCTCGCCTTCCGCCGCCTCGCCACCTCGTCCGAGCTCGATGTGATGCGCGGCGTGGGGATGAGCTACGGCCGGTTGCTCCGCGTCCCCTATATGTATGCCACCGCGCTGGCGCTGCTCAATCTGGCGATCGTCGGCTATGTCCAGCCCAAGGCGCGCTACGCCTATGAGCAGCTCCGCTTCGAGCTGCGCACCGGCGCGCTCGGCGCATCGATCAAGGTCGGCGAATTCACCAAGCTCGGCGACCGCATGACACTGAGGATCGAGCAGAGCCGCGACGACGGACGCCAGCTTTCGGGCATCTTCGTCCACGCGCAGACCCCCAAAGGCGACTGGATCGGGGTGACCGCGCAGCATGGCCGCTTCCTCGCCACCGACGATCCCGATGTGATCATCCTGCGGCTCAGCAACGGCACGTTGGTCCACAATCGCAGCGATTTCAGCGTGCCGCGCGTGCTGAACTTCAACAGCCACGATCTGCCGATCAACCTGCCCAAATTCGAGCAGTTCCGCGTCCGCAGCGGGCTCAGCCTCGAAGCGACCCTGCCCGAGCTGGTCAAATCGGGGCGCAGCGCGCAGACGCTCCACGAGCGCGACGCGAGCCGCGCCGAATTCCATTTCCGCATGGCGGAGATCGTCTCGATGTTCCTGCTGCCGCTGCTCGCGGTGGCATTGGGGGTGCCGCCGAAACGCTCGACCTCCGCGCTCGGCGTATTCCTGTCGATCGTGATGATCGTCACCTATCACAAGGTGAACCAATATGCCGCCTCGGTCGCGCAGCTTGGCGGGATCGATCCGTTGATCGCCTTGTGGGTGCCGTTCCTGATGTTCGCCGGGCTGGTGCTGTGGATGTATCGCACGATCGCTTATGTTCCCGGCGGGCAGCCGATCGGCGCGCTCGAACGCGTGGCGGGCAAGGCGTGGAAGGCGGTGGTCCGCTATCTGCCCGGCCGTCGCCGCCACCGGACGGAGGCCGCGGCATGACCTCGTTCTTCCCGTCGCGCACCGTGTCGCTGTACATGGGGCGGATGTTCCTGATCCGCACGTTCGGCATCCTCGCCGGGCTCGTGCTGGTGCTCCAGGCGCTCGATCTGCTCGGCGAATCGGGCAAAATTCTCGCGGTGCCCGGGAACAGCGACGCACAGGTGTGGCATTACGTCTCGCTGCGCGCGCCGCAGATCATCGCGCGCTTCCTGCCCTTTTCGGTGCTGCTCGGGACGATCCTGACGCTGATCACGATGAACCAGAACAGCGAGGTGATCGCGCTCAAGGCGTCGGGGCTGTCGGCGCATCAGGTGCTCGCGCCGCTGATCGTCGCGAGCATCGGGGTGGCCGCGCTGAGCTTCGCGTTCAACGACCGCATCGTGCCGCGCGCCACCGCGACGCTCAACCGATGGCAGAAGGTCGATTACGGCCCGATGCCGGTCGATCGCGGCGACCGGACCAATGTGTGGGTGCGCTCCGGCCCCGATCTGATCGAGGTCGAGCAGATCAATGGCCGCGGCAGCGCGGCGCAACTCGGCGGGATTACGGTCTATGACCGCCAGGGTGGCGATCTCCACGCGGTCATCTTCGCCCAGCACGGCCGCTACAGCGGGAACGGCTGGACGATCTGGCCCGCGCGGCGCTTCGACGTCGCGGCCGGCAAGATGGCCGATATCGGCGAGACGGTGACGGCGCGCGGCGTGACTCCCGATCAATTCACCCTCGCCTCGGTCGACGCCGACGAATTGTCGTTCGGCGCGCTCAAGGCCGCGATCGACGATCTCGCCGCGGCGGGGCGCCCGACCAAGGCGCTGGAAGGCGCGCTGTGGCACAAATTGTCCGGCCCGATGTCGTCGGTGCTGATGCCGTTGCTCGGCGCGGTGGCG
>NZ_MKRR01000027.1:18018-20483 GCF_001897045.1 Sphingomonas sp. 66-10 | reverse complement strand
GTCGCGGACAATTTCGCGCTGGCGATGGGCAATCTCGGCGCCTACCCGCCGTTCCTCGCAGCCTGGGCGCCGTTCCTGCTGTTCCTGTTCATCGGCGAAACGGTGCTGCTGCGCACCGAGGAATAGCAGTTAAATCGAGATTCCCTGTCCTCGTTCGGGCTGAGCCTGTCGAAGCCCTGCGCTTTCTTCCGAAGAAGTGCAGCCCTTCGACAAGCTCAGGGCGAACGGTGAGGATAAGCTCGTGACGCCTTACCGCGGCAGCATCGTGCTCCGCGCGATCTTGCCGACCAGATAGCCCAGGCTACGATAATTGGCGTTGTGATAGGTCGACGCCGGTTCGAGCACCTCGATCAGCCGGCGATGCGCCTCGCCGAGCGAATGATAGGGCAGCCCCGGCAGCAGGTGATGCAGCGCGTGATAACGCAGCCCGACCGGCGCCCACAAAGCCGGCAGCAGCGCCGGCGGCGGGACATTGACCGAATCGAGATATTGCGCGGTCACCGTCATCGCCTCTCCCTCATTCTCCCACAAGTGCGCGACGAGCGTGCGAACCTGATTGAGCACCGCGACGCCCGACGCGACCGCCAGCATGATGCCGAGCGCACGCAGCGACAGCACGCCCGTCGCCGCCAGCGCGACCAGCGCGATCGCCCACAAGGCGCAGGCGGTCTCGATCCGGTTCCACTGCGCGCGGAACTCGCCCTCGGGCATCCGCCGGCGGAAGGAGGGGTTGATCGTCAGCGCCGAGTAGCGCTCGACCACCGCGCGGCGCAGCGCGGGGCTGACCAGCGACAGCGGCGTGAGCACCCCGTAGCGGAAGATCAATGCCACCGGCGCCAGCGCGGCGACGATGATGAACACCGGCAGCGTCCACGGCTTCATCAGCGCGAGCGGCAGATATTCGGGATCGTCGACGGTGCCGTAGCGCGTGCGCGCGTGATGCAGGTTATGCACGCCTTCGTACATGAACGACGGCACCAGCATCGGCACGCCGATGAACAGATTATAGGCGAAGCGGAAGCCGGGCAGCGACGCATGACGCACATGCGTCAGCTCGTGGATGAAGCTCAGCGCGCGATACAGCGCCAGCACCGCAACCACCCCCGCCACGACCGTCAGCGCGGTGGATTGCACGACGATCGCCGCGACCAGCGCGGCATAGCCGACCGCGACCGAACCGAGGAAATCGCCCCAATAGACCCCCGGCCGCGGCGCGTTGATATCGCGCGTCAGATCGGCAGCGGCCTTCAGCATCGCGCGATCGTCCGCGATCGGCGTGCGATCGGCCGGCGCGGCGCCGGCGCGGTCGAGGGTGATGGTCGTCATGGCGTGGTCCATTGCCGGAAGATAGTGGCGAGACGGTGGCCTTTACAGCGCCTCGATGACGGAAAGGCCACTCGCCATGATCGGGCAAGCCGATTATTGCATCACCGTCATGGCATCACCGCTCACCATTCGCCCCGTTCTGACGAAGCGCGATCGCAAGATCTTCGTCGACCTGCCCTTCCGCCTCTATCGCGACGATCCGAACTGGGTGCCGCCGCTCAAGGGCGAAGCGCTGGGGCTGATCACCCCCGAGAAGAATGGTTGGTACAGCCATGCAAAGGCTCAGCTTTTCCTCGCCGAGCAGGATGGTCGCGTGGTCGGGCGGATCTCTGCGCATATCGATACGCTCGCGCTTGAAATGCCCGCCGAGCGCGGCTTCGGCCCCGGCACCGGCTTCTGGGGGCTGATGGATGCGGAGAATGAAGAACAATTCACAGCGCTGATCACCGCTGCGGAGGGCTGGTTGCGCGAGCAGGGGATGACGCGCGCGATCGGCCCGGTCTCGCAATCGGTGTGGGAGGAGCCTGGGCTGCTGATCGAGGGGTATGACCACCCCCCGACGGTGATGATGGGCCATGCCAAGCCCGAATATCGCGGCTGGGTGGAGCGCGCGGGCTATCTGCCGGTCAAGACGCTTTACACCTATGACCTGCCGATCAGCGACGGTTTTCCGCCGATCGTCAATCGCATCGTCGCCTCGGGCGAGAAGAACCCGCGGATCCGCATCCGCGAGGTCGACAAGTCGAAATTCATGGAGGAAGCCGAAATCATCCTCGGCATCCTCAACGATGCCTGGTCGGACAATTGGGGCTTCATCCCGCTCACCGAGCCCGAGATCAAGGACATCGGCGTCAAATTGAAGCCGATCGTATTCAACGATCTGATCCGCATCGCCGAGGTCGACGGGCGGCCGGTGGCGTTCATGATCACGCTCCCCGACCTCAACGAAGCGATCAAGCCGCTCAACGGCAATCTGCTTCCGTTCGGCTGGGCCAAATTGCTGCTGTGGCTGCGCCGCCCCAAGGCGCGCACGATGCGCGTGCCTTTGATGGGGGTGCTCAAGGAATTCCAGTCGACGCGGCTCGCGAGCCAGCTCGCCTTCATGATGATCGAATATATCCGCCGTCCCTCGGTGGCGC
>NZ_MKRR01000027.1:4959-17966 GCF_001897045.1 Sphingomonas sp. 66-10 | reverse complement strand
AGGTCTATCAGGTTTACGCCAAGACCCTGTAAAAACGGGATGCGACCCGCGGCCGAGGGAAAGAAGCCGCGGGTCGCCCCGCCCGCCTTCTCACTTGGCGAACGGATCGATACCCAATTTGGCCCATTCGGCGCGGGTGTGGCACATCCGCACCGGCACGCGCGAACCGGTGATTTCGTCGACGAGGCACACCCGCTGGTTCGGCGACGGCGTCGCGGTCGAAACGGGCGCCGGCGCGATCGGGGCAGGCGCGACGGTGCGCGCCGCAGCCGGGACTGCAATGATGGCGGCGGCGGTGGCGGCGATCAGAAACTGGGCTTTCATGACATCTTCCTCCGAAAAATCCGGCAGCATCGTTCTGCTGCGATCATCGAAGTGCATTAGTCGTGCCAAACAGTTAAGTCTTTGATTTATAATAAATCTTAGTTTCGAAAACGTTCTGTTTTCGCTACTTGTTGGCGAAGGATGCGAGTTTGCGGCGGATTTCGCCATTCGCCGCGCCACTCCTCCATCGCGCCGCGCGGAGGGCGACTACATTTTGGTGCTGGGAAGCTTCTCTGTGTCCCCGCGAAGGGCCCCATCAAAGTATTACTTTGATGGGAACCCAAGGCGGGGACCCAGACTGGGCTCCCGCCTTCGCTGGGGACACCAGGAAGTGGATTACCGAATCTGCGCCCAGGTCGGCGCGTGGTCGCTGGCCTTTTCGCGGCCGCGATAGTCGCGATCGACCCCCGCCTCGACCAGCCGGTCGGCAACCGCCGGGCTGAGCAGCAGGTGATCGATGCGGAACCCGGCGTCGCGCTGCCACGCGCCGGCCTGATAGTCCCAGAAGGTCCACACCCGGCCCTGCGGGTGGCGGGTGCGCAGCGCGTCGGTCCAGCCCTGTGCCACCAGCGCGCGATACGCCGCGCGGCTGCCCGGCTGCATCAGCGCGTCATCGGCCATCGCCTGCACTGAATAGACGTCGTCATCGTTGGGGATGACGTTATAATCGCCGGCGAGCACTGCGGGCACTTCCGCCGCCAGCAGCGCGCGAGCGCGCTGCGCGAGCCGTTCCATCCAGCGCAGCTTGTAATCGAATTTCGGCCCCGGCTGCGGATTGCCGTTGGGGAGGTAGATCGAGGCGACCACCAATCCGTCGACATCGCATTCGAGATAGCGACTGTGATCGTCCTCGACCTCGCCGTCGAGCCCGCGTTGGCGCTCGACCGGATCCGCGCCGCGCGCGAGGACGGCAACGCCGTTGAACCCCTTCTGCCCGTGCCACACCGCGCCATAGCCGGCGGCGCGGATATCGGCCTCGGGGAAGGTCTCGTCGCTCGATTTGAGCTCCTGAAGGCAAACGATATCGGGTTGCTGCTCGGTGAGATATTCGAGCAGGCGCGGCAGGCGCGCCTTGATCCCGTTCACATTATAGCTGACGATCTTCACGCGGCGATCAGACCGAGAAACTGGTGCCGCAGCCGCAGCCCGACGCGGCATTGGGATTGTCCACCTTGAATGCCGCGCCGCCGAGCGATTCGACATAATCGACCGACGCGCCGCGCACGAGATCGATGCTGATGTCGTCGACCGCCAGCGTCACCCCGTCGGTCTCGACCGTGATGTCGCCGGGCTCGACCGCATCGGCGAGGCCGAAGCGATATTGGAAGCCCGAACAGCCCCCACCCTCGACCGAGAGCCGCAGGATCGCGGGCTTGCCCTGCTTCCCCGCGATCGCCGCGACACGCGCCGCGGCGGAGGGAGTGAGCGCGATTTCGGATATGACGCTGGCCATAGGCTGGAAATAGGGCGCGCGGGCCGGGTCGGCAAGCGCCGCGCTCATCTGCACACCGACAGCAAGGATGTGTCCCCGCGGAGGCGGGGACACGGGTTGTTACCGCAGATCGAACCGGTCGAGGTTCATCACCTTGGTCCACACCTTGGCAAAGGCATCGACGAACGCACCCTCCGCATCGTCGGTCGCATAAACCTCCGCCAGCGCGCGAAGCTGCGAGTTCGATCCGAAGATCAGATCGACCCGCGTCGCGACATATTTCTGCGCGCCGGTCTGGCGATCGTGCGCGGTGAAGGTGCCGCCCTCGCCCGCCTGCCATTTCATGCTCGTGCTGGTTTCGAGCAGGTTGCGAAAGAAGTCGTTGCTCAGCGTCTCGGGTCGATCGGTGAACACGCCCAGCTCGGAGCCGCCGAAATTGGCCCCCAGCACACGCAGCCCCCCGATCAACGCGGTCATCTCCGGCGCCGACAGCGTCAGCAGATTGGCGCGATCGATCAGCAATTCCTCGGGCGACCGTGAACTGCGCTCGCCGGCATAATTGCGGAAACCGTCGGTCCGCGGCTCGAGCGGCCCGAAGGAATGCGCATCGGTCTGTTCGGGGCTGGCGTCGGTACGCCCGGGCGCGAACGGCAGTTTCACGTCATGCCCGCCCTTCTTCGCCGCCGCCTCGACCGCGGCATTGCCGCCGAGCACGATCAGATCGGCGAGCGACACCTTCTTGCCGCCCGCGCCCGCGTTGAAGTCGCGCTGGATCGCCTCGAGCTTGGCCAAGGTATCGGCCAGCTCGGCCGGCTCATTGACCGCCCAGTCCTTCTGCGGCGCAAGCCGGATGCGCGCGCCATTCGCGCCGCCGCGCTTGTCCGACCCGCGGAAGGTCGAGGCCGAGGCCCAGGCGGTCTTGACCAGCCGCGAGATCGACAGCCCCGAAGCGAGGACCTTCGCCTTGAGCGCCTCGGCGTCGGCGTCGTCGATCAGCGGATGATCGACCGCCGGGACCGGATCCTGCCAAATCCGCGGCTCGGCCGGCACCTCGGCGCCGAGCAGCAGCTCATGCGGCCCCATGTCGCGGTGAGTCAGCTTGTACCACGCCTCGGCGAATGCCTTGGCGAAGACATCGGGGTGTTCGTAGAAGCGCCGCGAGATTTTCTCATAGGCCGGGTCGAACCGCAGCGAGAGATCGGTCGTCAGCATCGTCGGCCGATGCTTTTTCGACGGATCATGCGCATCGGGAACGATCTCGCCGACGCCCTTCGCCACCCATTGATGCGCGCCCGCCGGGCTCTTGGTCAGCTCCCATTCGTTCTCGAACAGGCTCTTGAAGAAGCCATTGTCCCAGGTGGTCGGCGCGTCGGTCCAGATCACCTCCAGCCCGCTGGTGATCGTGTCGTCGGCATTGCCGGTGCCATAGCTATTGGCCCAGCCCAGCCCCTGTTGCTCGATCCCCGCGCCTTCAGGCTCGGGCCCGACATATTGCGAGGGATCGGCCGCGCCGTGGGTCTTGCCGAACGTGTGGCCGCCCGCGATCAGCGCCACCGTCTCCTCATCGTCCATCGCCATCCGCGCGAAGGTCTCACGGATATCGCGCGCCGCGGCGACCGGATCGGGGTTGCCGTTCGGCCCTTCGGGATTGACGTAGATCAGTCCCATCTGCACCGCGGCCAACGGATGCGCGAGATCGCGGTCACCGCTGTAGCGCTCGTCGCCGAGCCATTCGCGCTCCGGGCCCCAATGGACGTCGTTCTCCGGCTCCCAGATGTCGACGCGGCCGCCGCCAAACCCGGCGGTCTTGAACCCCATCGATTCGAGCGCGCAATTGCCCGCGAGGATCATCAGATCGCCCCACGACAGCTTGCGGCCGTATTTCTGCTTCACCGGCCACAGCAGCATCCGCGCCTTGTCGAGATTGGCATTGTCCGGCCAGCTGTTGAGCGGGGCGAAGCGCTGCGTGCCGTGCCCGCCGCCGCCGCGCCCGTCGCCGATGCGATAGGTACCCGCGCTGTGCCACGCCATGCGGATGAACAGCGGCCCGTAATGGCCGTAATCGGCCGGCCACCACGCTTGCGATTCGGTCATCAGCGCGAAGATGTCCCGCTTCACTGCGGCGAGATCGAGCGTCTTGAATTCGGCGGCATAATCGAAATCAGCCCCCATCGGATCGCCCGCCGGCGGATTCTGATGCAGCACCGAAAGATCGAGTTGGTTCGGCCACCACAGCCGGTTGGTCATTTCAAACAGAACGGCGGCGCCATCCAATTTCGCACCGGTAACCGGACATTTCGATTCGGCGTCCATGGCTCTCTCCTAAGCTTCAGCTCGTCGGGGGTAGGCGAAGCGATGATTGCGCGGCGGCGAGGCGCTGTCCAATCGCTAAATTCCGTGAGACTGATCGAAAGAGCGCCGCGAAGTCGCCTTATCGGCCTGCAAGAAATTCTTGCTGCGCTGCGGAAGGCCCCGGCCCTTAATCTGGATTTTCGAAGCCCCACATAGACTTCGGGCCGCCGCAACCGGCCGCGCCAGATAAATTACAACCGAAAAAGGGATTCCTTCATGCACAGTCAGCGTATCGCGAGGTTCGTCACCGTATCGCTCATCGCGCTTTCCGCCGCGCAGACGGCGCAGGCGCAGGAGAGCGCGCCGCCGCCCGCGCAGGACGACATCATCGTCACCGGCACCCGCGCCGTGGGACGCACCCGGCTCGACAGCGCCGCGCCGGTCGACGTGCTGTCGGCCAACAGCCTCCAGCGCCAGGGGACGACCGAACTCGCCACCGCGCTCGCCTCGGTCGCGCCGTCGATCGATTTCCCGCGCCCCTCGGCGACCGACGGCACCGACGCGATCCGCCCCGCCACGCTGCGCGGGCTCTCGCCCGACCAGACGCTCGTGCTGATCAACGGCGTGCGCGGCCACACCGCCGCGTTGCTCAATACCAACGGCTCGGTCGGCCGCGGCGCGGCGGCGGTCGATCTCAACACGATCCCGACCGTCGCGCTCGACCGGATCGAGGTGCTGCGCGACGGCGCATCGGCGCAATATGGCTCGGATGCAATCGCCGGCGTGGTCAATCTGCGGCTGCGCGAGGCGAGCAGCGGCGGCGGCGCCAGCGTCAATTACGGTTTCTACAACACCGACATCGACACCGCGCGCGGCAGCCGCAGCGTCAACGGCGAACATGCCGTCACCGCATCGGCCTGGCAGGGGCTGAAGCTCGGCGAGGACGGGTTCCTGACCATTTCCGGCGAATATATGAAGCGCGAGCCGACCAACCGCGCCGATTACGATCCGCGCGTCACCCCGACGCGCGTCACCGGGCGGTTCGGCGATCCCGAGGTCGAGCAATATACGGTGTTCGCCAATGCCGCGGTGGCGCTGACCGATACGTGGCAGCTCTACGGCTGGGCCGGCTATCAGCATCGTGAATCGAGCAGCGCCGCCTTCCCGCGGCTCGCCACGACCGCGGCGGCGAACGGGGTTGGCACGCTCTATCCCAACGGGTTCCTGCCGCTGATCAATACCCGGTCGAAGGATATCAACAGCGCGCTCGGGCTGCGCGGCGATCTGGGCGAGTGGAAGATCGATCTCAACGTCAGCTACGGCCGCAACCAGATCGATTTCCGCACGCTCAATTCGGCCAATTATTCCTACGGCACCGCCTCGCCGCGTAATTTCTACGACGGGCGGCTGACCTATCAGCAATTCGTCGCCGGGGCCGATGTGTCGCGCAAGTTCGACGTGTTTCAGTCGCTCAACCTCGCCTTCGGCGTCGAAGGGCGACGCGAATGGTTCTCGATCGGCGCGGGCGAGCGCGCGTCCTATGATTATTTCGATCCCAACAATCCCTCAGGCACGCCGGGCGCACAGGGCTTCGGCGGCTTCGCCCCGCGCAACGTGATCGACCGCAGCCGCCGCAACATCAGCGGCTATGTCGACTTGGAAGCGCAGGTGACCGATGCCTTCCTGATCGGCGTCGCCGGCCGCATCGAGGATTATTCGGACTTCGGCTCGACCGCCAACGGCAAGGTTTCGGCGCGCTACGATTTCACCCCATGGTTCGCGCTGCGCGGTTCGGTCTCCACCGGTTTCCGCGCGCCGGCGCTCCAGCAGCAATATTTCACCCAGGTCGCGTCGGTGGTGGTCAACGGCACGCCGATCCTGACGGGCACCTATCCTTCCACCGATCCCGTCGCGCGGGCGCTGGGCGGGTTGCCGCTCGAGCCGGAGAAGTCGACCAACTTCTCCGCCGGCACGGTAATCCGCGCGGGCGGGTTCGAGCTGACGGTCGACGGCTATTACATCAAGATCCGCGACCAGCTCGGCCTGTCGGAGAATATCTCCGGGGCGCCCGGCACGACGGTGGGCAATTTGCTCGCGCCCTATAGCGTGTCGGCGGCGCGCTTCTTCATCAACGGCCTGCGTTCCACAACGCAGGGCATCGATGCGGTGGCGCATTACCGGCTCAACACCGCGACCGCGGGCACGTTCGACTTCACGCTCGCCGGCAACGTCAACAAGATCAAGGTCGAGCGCCACATCACCGGTGTGGCGGGCGCGCTGATCCCGCCGACCGCGCTGTTCGCGCGCAGCCGCATCCTGACGATCGAACAGGGCACCCCCGGCGAAAAGCTGACCGGCACGGTCGACTGGTCGCTCGACAAGATCGGCGCGCTCGCCCGCGTGACCTATTACGGCAACGTCAACCAGCCCGGCACGACGCCGGCGGCGGACATCAACACCGGCCGCCACGCGATCACCGATTTCGAACTGCGTTATCAGGCGCCTAAGGGCGCACAGATCGGCATCGGCGTAAGCAATCTGTTCGACGTCTACCCCGATCGCACGATCGCGGCAAACAACTCGACCGGTGTGGTAGGCTTCCCCTACTTCTCGCCGTTCGGTTTCAACGGGCGTTACATCTATGCCCGCGTCGGCCTGAACTGGTGACGTGATCCGGCCCGGCCGCGATATCGGCCGGGCCATTGTCGTTCATCGCTATCGACGGACGGCGCCGCCCGCGATAGGCAAGGTGTTCATGGCGACGCCTCGCGCATCCGATCGACGCCGCTCGCCGGCACTTGCGACGTGGCTCGCGCTTGCCGCTGCGACCACATTGGCCGGCTGCCACCGCAAGCCCGCGGTCCCCCCGCCGCCGCGGCTCGAAATCCCCGTGCATTTGCCGGAAACCGCCTCCACCGTCGTGGTGCCGATCACCGCCCAGCTCGCCGATCTCGAACGCGCGCTCAATCGCGCGGTGCCGCAGACCTTGTGGTCGATCGACCGGGAAGAGCCGCGCTGCGTGTCGGCACAGCGCGTCAAGGTGTTCGGCGAGCGGATCAAGGTCACCCCCGATCTCGCCTGCCGCATCGTCGGGACGGTGCGCCGCGGGCCGATCACGCTGAGCGGCAGCGGCGAGACATTGCGGATCAACCTGCCGGTCAACGCGACGATCAGCGCGGAGGATGTCGGCGGGATCATCCGCCGCGAAACCGCGACCGGCGCGGCGTCGGTTCACGGCGATGTCCGGCTGTCGGTAAACCCCGATTGGACGCCGACCGCCAAGGTTTCGATCCGATACGACTGGACGACACCGCCGGGCGTCACGCTGTTCGGCAAACGCATCACTTTCGTCGACAAGGCCGATCAAAAGCTTGCCGGGGTGATCGCCGGGCTCGAGCGCGATCTGCCGAAGGAATTGCGCGCGCTCGATGCGCGCGGCCAGGCCGCGGCGGCGTGGCGCGAGGGCTTCACCGTGCTCCAACTCAACGAAGACAATCCGCCGGTGTGGCTGCGCATCACCCCGACCGAGATCGGCTATGCCGGCTATCGGGTGGTAGGGCGCGAATTGCGGCTGACCGCGATCGCCAAGGCGCTGACCCAGACCTTCGTCGGAGACCGCCCGGCCGACCCCACCCCCACCCCACTACCCAATCTGGTGCGGCAATCAAAACAGCCGCACCTCACCTTCCAGATCCCGGTGGTGGCGGATTATGCGCAGCTCGAGCCGGTGCTGGCGCGCGCGCTGAAGAAGCTCGCCGCGCGCGGCATCACGATCCCCCGCGCCGGCCCGGTCGATGCCAAATTCGACGATGTCACCATCTATGCCACCACCGACAACCGGCTGGCGGTGGGGATCACGGTCGAGGCGAAATTGCGCAGCGGGGTGATCGAGAAGACGCGCGGCCGCGTATGGCTGACCGGGGTGCCGGACAATAAAGCCAATTCGGAAGAGGTCGAGATCCACGATCTGCGGATCGCCGCCGAGACCGATCGAGAGGCGGTCAACCTGCTGATCGACCTGTTCAAGACCCCCGAGGTCGTCGAAGCGATCCGCCAATCGCTGACGCAGGATTTCGCGCGCGATTACGACAAGGTGATCGGCTCCGCGCGCAAGGCGATCGCCGCAAAGCGGCTCGGCGATTTCATGCTCCGTGTGAACATGAAACAGGTGACGCATGGCCGCGTCGTCCCGACCGGATCAGGCTTGTTCCTGGCGGTTCAGGCGCGCGGCGACGCGAGCATCGCTTATCAGCCGCGCCCGCGCGCTGCGTCGACGCTCCACACGCCCGGCCCGGCGAAGACCAGATAGAGGAAGATGAAGCAGAACAGCACGGCCGCATCGCCGCCGTTGCCGCCTGGCCAGAAGCCGTTGGGCATGTGCGCGGTGAAATAGGCCACCGCCATCTGCCCCGAGCAGATGAACGCCGCGATGCGGGTGAACAATCCAAGCGCGAGCAACGCGCCGCCGACCACCTCGATCACCGCCGCCACGACGAGGATCGTCGGCAACGGGCTCGGCACGCCGGGCCGGGCGAGCGGGAAGGCGAAGAGCTTCATCAGCCCGTGTTCCATGAACAGCAACGCTGCCATGATCCTCAACACGCTCAACATCCGCGGCTGCCAAGCGGCCAGAAGCTGCGTCATACCCCGTCCTTCCCTCGCAAATATGGCACGGAAGATAGATGATTATTCGCGCCGGCACAGCCCGGCCCGAAGAGACGCTGCGTTTCCGATTTTTGCGCTCTGTTGCATAAAGCGCCTTGCCCTTTTCGCGCGCGTGCCGGAGGCCTGCGGCACCCGGCGCGAGCCCTGATGTGGACGGTGACGATGATCCTCAGCCCCTTCGACGAAGAGAATTTCCCCGAAATCCGCGAGGGCGTACGCAAATTATGCGCCGAATTCCCCGGCGACTATTGGCGCAGGCTCGACGAGAAGCGCGAATATCCCACCGCCTTCGTCCAGGCGCTGACCGCCGCGGAGTATCTCTCGGTGCTGATCCCGGAGGAATATGGCGGCTCGGGGCTCGGGCTCAGTGCCGCGGCGGCGATCTTGGAGACGATCCAGTCGGAAGGCTGCAACGGCGGGGCGTGCCACGCGCAAATGTATACGATGGGAACGATCCTGCGCCACGGGTCGGAGGCGCAGAAGCGCGCCTATCTCCCCAAGATCGCCACCGGCGAGCTTCGGCTACAGGCGTTCGGGGTGACCGAGCCGACGAGCGGCACCGACACCACCGCGCTGCGCACCACGGCGGTGCGCGACGGCGACGATTATGTCGTCAACGGGCAGAAGATCTGGACGAGCCGCGCCGAACATTCCGATCTGCTGCTGCTCCTCGCGCGCACCACCCCGCGCGACCAGGTGGCGAAGAAGACCGACGGCCTCTCGACCTTCATCGTCGACATGAAACAGGCGCTCGCCGACGGCTCGCTGACGATCCGCCCGATCCGCACGATGATGAACCACGCGACGACCGAGATCTTCTTCGACAATATGCGCATCCCCGCCGCCAATCTGCTCGGCGATGAGGGCAAGGGCTTTCGCTACATCCTCTCGGGCATGAACGCCGAACGCGTGCTGATCGCCGCGGAATGCGTCGGCGATGCCAAATGGTTCACCAGAAAGTCGGTCGATTATGCCGGCGAACGCCATGTGTTCGGCCGCGCGATCGGCAAGAACCAGGGCATCTCCTTCCCGATCGCGCGCGCCTACGCCAATATGCGCGCGGCCGAGCTGATGGTGCATGAGGCGGCGCGGCTCTACGAGGCGGGCAAGCCCAATGGCGCCGAGGCCAATATGGCGAAGATGCTCGCCGCCGATGCCTCGGTCGAGGCGGGCAATGTCTGTATCCAGACCCACGGCGGGTTCGGTTTCGCCGAGGAATATGACGTCGAGCGCAAGTTCAGGGAGACGCGGCTCTATCAGGTCGCGCCGATCTCGACCAACCTCATCCTGTCGTTCCTCGCCGAACATGTCCTCGGCCTGCCGCGGAGTTATTGAGGGCCCCTATCCCTCCACCCTCTCGAACGCGGTGAGGATCGGGCAGGCCCGGCCCTCACCGCTGCCGCATTCGGTCGCGAGCCGCACCAGCGCTTCGCGCGCGCCACGCAATTCCGCGATACGCCGATCGAGTTCCGCCACGCGACGCAGCGCCAGTTCGCGCGCCCGCGGGCGATCGTCGACCGCGTCGAGCCGGAGCAATTCGCCGATCTCCTCCAGCGTGAACCCTGCCGCCTGCGCGGCACGGATGAAGCTCAGCCGGCGCACGTCGTCGCTCCCGTAGCGTCGCACCCCGGAAAGCGGGCGCTCGGGCTCGGGCAACAACCCGCGACGCTGATAATAACGTATCGTTTCCACCCCGACGCCGCCGGATTCGGCCAGTTTTGCAATCGTCATCGCGGTCAAGGCTTGACTCCGTACTATGGTACGGACCCTATATGCGCCGGCACCAACCAATAACAAGCCGGTGCCAATCATGACGACCGCCTCTCCTCGCACAGCCCAGCTCTATCGCATGGTGATGCCCGGCCACACCTGTCCCTATGGGTTGAAGGCGCTCCATTTGCTGCGTCGAAAGGGGTTTACGGTCGACGATCACTGGCTGACTACCCGCGACGAAACCGATGCGTTCAAGGCGCAGCAGCAGGTGCAGACGACCCCGCAGATATTCGTCGAGGGCGAGCGCATCGGCGGCTATGACGCGCTGCGCCGCTATTTCGGGATGCATGTCGCCGCTCCCGGCGAGACGAGCTACCGCCCGGTGATCGCGGTGTTCGCGATGACCGCGCTGATGGCGCTCGCGGCGAGCTTTGCCGCCTTCGGCACGCCGCTGACGATCCACGCCGGCGAGTGGTTCATCGCGTTCAGCATGTGTGTGCTGGCGATGCTCAAGCTGCAGGATGTCGAGCGCTTCTCGTCGATGTTCCTCAACTACGATCTGCTCGCGAAGCGCTGGGTGCCCTATGCCACGATCTACCCCTTCGCCGAGGGGCTGGCCGGGGTGCTGATGGCCGCGGACGTGCTGATGTGGGTCTCGGTGCCGGTCGCCTTGTTCATCGGCAGCATCGGCGCGGTTTCGGTGTTCAAGGCGGTCTATATCGACCGGCGCGAGCTCAAATGCGCCTGCGTCGGCGGATCGAGCAACGTCCCGCTCGGCTTCCTGTCGCTGACCGAGAATGTAATGATGGTCGCGATGGCGATCTGGATGGTGGCGAAATAGCCAAGGGCCAGCACCTCACTTTTCGTCATGCCGGACTTGATCCGGTATCCAGAGTAATGACCGATACCCTTTGTGGTTCTGAATGCCGGGTCAGCCCGGCATGACGGTGGCATGCGTAGCGCTTCCCTAACCCACCGACCGACGATAACAGGCGGGCATGGCCACGCTCGCTCCCCCAGCCGCCGACCACCCGCTTGCCGCCGTCGACGCCGCGGTCAACCGCGCCGCCGCCGCGCTCACCGATGCGCAGCGCGCCGACGGGCATTGGGTGTTCGAGCTCGAAGCCGATTGCACGATCCCGGCCGAATATGTCCTTCTGCGCCACTATCTCGGCGAGCCGGTCGATGCCGTGCTGGAGGCGAAGATCGCGCGCTATCTGCGCCGTATCCAGTCTGCCACGCACCACGGCTGGGGGCTGTTCCACGCCGGCGGTTTCGATCTCAGCGCAAGCGTGAAGGCTTATTATGCGCTCAAGATGATCGGCGACGACGTGGACGCGCCGCATATGGCCCGCGCGCGCGCCGCGATCCTTGCCGCGGGCGGCGCGGCGGCGAGCAATGTCTTTACCCGGATCCAGCTCGCGCTGTTCGATGCCGGGCCGTGGTCGGCGGTGCCGACGATGCCGCCCGAGATCATCCTGCTGCCGCGCTGGTTCCCGATCCATCTCTCCAAGATGAGCTATTGGGCGCGCACCGTGGTGGTGCCGCTGCTGGTGCTCGCCGCGCGTCGGCCGGTCGCTCGAAATGCGAAGAACATCCGGGTCGACGAATTGTACACCGGCAAGGCCGCACATCTCGAGACGCGCGCCGCCGATCCCAAATGGCTGTGGACCAAGGGGTTCAATGCGCTCGATCGCGTGCTCAAGGCGGTCGACGGGCTGTGGCCGACGAAGCTGCGCGAACGCGCGATCAAGACCTGCGAAAATTGGGTGGTCGAAAGGCTCAACGGCGAGGACGGGCTCGGCGCGATCTACCCGGCGATGGCGAACAGCGTGATGATGTTCGACCTGCTCGGCTATCCCGAGGATCATCCGACGCGCGCGATCGCGCGCCAGTCGGTCGAGAACCTCCTCGTGATCGGCGAGGAGGAGGCTTATTGCCAGCCCTGCGTCTCCCCGGTGTGGGATACCGCGCTCGCCGCGCATGCGATGATGGAAGCGGGCGGCGAGGTCAATCAGGCCCGCGCCGAAGCAGCGCTCGATTGGCTCAAGCCGCGCCAGGTGCTCGATGTCGAGGGCGACTGGGCCGAGGAGCGCCCGGGTGTGCGGCCGGGCGGCTGGGCGTTCCAGTATAACAACGATCATTACCCCGATCTCGACGATACCGCGGTGGTGGTGATGGCGATGGACCGCGCCGCGGTCGCCGATCGCATGCCGATCGATCGCGGGGTCGAATGGACCGTCGGGCTGCAATCGAAGAACGGCGGCTGGGGTGCGTTCGACGCTGACAACAGCTACGACTATCTCAACAACCTGCCCTTCGCCGATCACGGCGCGTTGCTCGATCCGCCGACCGCCGACGTTTCGGCGCGCTGCGTGTCGATGCTCGCGCAGCTCGGCGAAGGACGCGACAGTCCCCGGATGGCCGCCGCGCTCGATTATCTGCGCCGCGAACAGGAGCCCGACGGGAGCTGGTTCGGCCGCTGGGGGGTGAATTACATCTACGGCACCTGGTCGGTGCTGTGCGCGCTCAATGCGGCGGGGCTGGAGCCCGAGGAGCCGATGGTCGCGCGCGCGGCGGC
>NZ_MKRR01000027.1:0-4945 GCF_001897045.1 Sphingomonas sp. 66-10 | reverse complement strand
CCGGGCATGTTCCCGCCCCGTCCACCGCCTCGCAGACCGCCTGGGCGTTGCTCGGGCTGATGGCCGCGGGCGAGGTGGAGAGCGAGGCGGTGCGGCGCGGCATCGAATGGCTCGCGGCGCATCAGGAAGCCGACGGGCTGTGGGGGCAGGAATATTATACCGGCGGCGGTTTCCCGCGGGTCTTCTACCTGCGCTACCACGGCTATCCGAAATATTTCCCGCTGTGGGCGATGGCGCGTTACCGCAACCTCAAACGATCGAACACCAAGCGCGTCACGGTCGGGATGTGACGCTGATCGTCGCCTGCGGGCTGAAGCGCGAGGCGCGGATCGTTGCCCGCGCCAGCGGCGATGTCGTGACGGTGATCGGCGGCGGCGATGCGATGCGGCTTGAGGCGGCGCTGGAGCGTGCGGCATCCGCCGCTCGCGCTGAGCTTGTCGAAGGATCTGCCGCTATCATCCTGTCGTGCGGCATCGCGGGCGCGCTTGTGCCGTCGCTCGAACCCGGCGAAATAGTGATCGACGGCGATGCGGCTGTGGTCGAGCGACTGGGTCAGGCGCTGCCCCGCGCGCATCGCGGAACGATCGCCGGGAGCGACACGATCGCCGCGACCGTCGCCGAGAAACGGGCGCTCGCCCAGCGCACCGGCGCGCTCGCGGTCGATATGGAGAGCCATGTCGCCGCGCGTGTCGCCGCGCGACATGGGCTGCGCTTCGCTGCGTTGCGGGTGATCTCCGACCGCGCGACCGACGATCTGCCGCCCGCCGCACTGGTCGGAATGCGCCCCGACGGCGGGATGGCGCTCGGTGCGGTGCTGGCGTCGCTGGCACGCAACCCCGCGCAGCTTCCCGCACTGATCCGCACCGGGCGGCAGGCCGACCGCGCGTTCAGCAGTCTGTCACAAGCGTTCGAGGCGATCATCCGCGCCGGGATCGATCGCCTCTAACCGTCACGCCGCGTTCTGGACGCGCTTATACCCCTCGGGGTCGGCGGCCTTGATCCGCTCCAGCTCGCGCTCGACGTGGCTCGAATAGACGTCCTCCGCCGGCCGCGCGTTCGAAAGGTCGACGTCGGGCGCCATCGCCCCCTCGGTCTTCACCCCGTTGCGCCCGAGCTTGAACATCTTGAGCGGGTGGCGGATCGCATCGGTTGCGGCGGTGCCCTCGAAGCCGCAATGCGTCATGCAGTTCGAGCATTTCTCGTACTTGCCGACGCCATACTGCTCCCAGTCGGTGCCTTCCATCAGCTCCTTGAAGGTCGCGACATAGCCCTCGCCGAGCAGGTAGCACGGCTTCTGCCAGCCGAAGATCGTGCGCAACGGCATCGACCAGGGGGTGCATTCATAGGTCTGGTTGCCGGCGAGGAAATCGAGGAACAACGGCGAATTGGTGAAGGTCCACGCCTTGCCGCCGTCGCCGCGCGCGAAAACGTCGCGGAAGAAGCGCTTGGTGCGCTCACGGTTGAAGAAATGCTCCTGATCGGCGGCGCGCTCATAGGCATAGCCGGGCGAGACCGTGATCTCGACGCCCAGCGCCTCCATCTCGTCGAAGAATGCCGCCAGCCGCCCGGCGTCGGCGCCGTCGAACACGGTGCAATTGACCTGGACGCGGAACCCCTTCGACTTGGCGAGCTGGATCGCCTCGATCGCCACCTCATAGGTGCCCTCGCGATCGACCGCATGATCGTGCATCTGCCGGTCGCCATCGAGGTGGATCGACCAGGTGAAGAACGGCGACGGCGAATATTCGTCGATCTTCTTCTTCAAAAGCAAAGCGTTGGTGCAAAGGATCACGAATTTCTTCTTCGCGATATAGCCCTTTACGATCCGCGCCATATCGCGATGCAGCAGCGGCTCGCCGCCGGCGATCGAAACCGCGGGCGCGCCGCATTCGTCGATCGCTTCCATGCATTGCTCATAGGACATGCGCTGATTGAGGATCGCGTCGGGATAATCGATCTTGCCGCAGCCGGGGCACGCCAGGTTGCAGCGGAACAGCGGCTCCAGCATCAGCACCAGCGGATAGCGCCCGCCCTTGATATGCTGCTTCAGCGTGTAGGCGCCGATCCGGGCGACTTGCGCAAGCGGTAAACTCATCCGATCAATCCTATTCCGCGGCCATTGCCCGTCTGAGCTGGGCCGGCAGGGTGAATTCGATATCTTCCTTAACACCGTCCAGCTGCCGCACGGCAACCGGGCGCACCGCGGCGAGCGCGGCGATCACATTCTCCACCAGTTCATCAGGCGCGGATGCCCCGGCGGTGATGCCGACGGTCCCGACGCCGTTCAGCCATAGCGGATCGACGGCACTCCCGTCATCCACCAGATAGCTTGGCACGCCCATCTCGTCGCCGATCTCGCGTAACCGGCTCGAATTGGAGCTGTTGCGCGCGCCGACGACGATCAGGAGATCGCTCTGCCGCGCCAGATCGCGCACCGCGGTCTGCCGGTTCTGCGTCGCATAGCAGATATCGGCGACGTCCGGCCCGACCACATCGTCGAAATGCTGGTGGAGCGCCGCGATCACCCCGCGGGTATCATCGACGCTCAGCGTGGTCTGGGTGACATAAGCGATCGGCGTATCGGTCGCGAGCGGCAGCGCGACGACGTCCTCGGCGGTCGAGACGAGATGGACCGGCGCATCGATCTGCCCCATCGTGCCGATCACCTCGGCGTGGCCGGCGTGGCCGATCAGCACCAGCGTCCGCCCCGCCTTGACGTAGCGGCGCCCCTGCACGTGGACCTTGGTGACCAGAGGACAGGTCGCGTCGAGCACCGGTAGATCGCGCGCGGCGGCGGCCTCCTCGACCGAACGTGCGACTCCGTGCGCGCTGAACACGGTCGGCGCGCCGGCGGGAATCTCATCGAGCTCCTCGACGAAGATCGCGCCCATCGCGCGCAACCGCTCGACCACCCGCCGGTTGTGGACGATTTCGTGCCGCACATAGACCGGCGCGCCATAGAGCTCGAGCGCGCGTTCGACGATATCGATCGCGCGGATCACCCCGGCGCAGAAACCGCGGGGGCTGGCGAGCAACACATTGAGCGGGGATGAAGCAGAATCACCGGTCATCTTACGCTAAACACCATCATTTACCGGCTCCCGTGCGCTGCAGATAGTCGCTCTATCCTCCTTACAAAAGAAAGAAATATGCGAGGCGACGCAAGTCCCTGTCGCGTCGAGGGGTGGACGCCCCTGCATTGAACACGTTACTCTAGCGGCAACCGTTTTCGGAGTGTTCGATGCGTATCCCCTTCGCTGCCGCCTTGCCTTTCGCGCTGATCGCGGCCGTTCCCGCCCAGGCGCAGACCGATCCCGCGCGCACCGCGGTGCAGGGGCTGGACGACGGCCTTCTCGCGATCATGAAGGCGAAAGGAACGGTCAAGAGCCGCGCCGCGTCGATCGCCCCGGTGATCGACCGCGCCTTCGATCTGCCGCTGATGACGCGGCTCGCGGTCGGCCCGGCCTGGACCACCACCGCCCCCGCCGATCAGCAAGCGCTGGTCGCCGCGTTCCGCCGTATGACGATCGCGCAATATGCCACCAATTTCGACGATTGGTCGGGCGAACGCTTCGTCATCGCCGATCGGATCGAGGCGCGCGGCGGCGACAAATTGGTCCGCACCACGCTCGCCGCACCGGGCAAGGCGGATATCGCGATCAGCTATCGCCTGCGTCAGATCGGCGGGGCGTGGAAGATCATCGACGTCTTCTATCGCAATTCGATCAGCCAGGTCGCGACGCGGCGCTCGGATTTCGCGAGCGTGCTCGCCAGGGGCGGCGCGAAGGCGCTGGTCGCGCATCTCGACAGTCTCGCCGCCAAGGGTAGCTTTTGACGGTCCCATTCCTTCTTCCCGTCGCGGTGCTGGTCGCCGCGCCGGTGCAGGCCCAACCGATCGACACCGCGCCCCCGGCGGCGGTCGTCGTTCCGGCACAGGCCGCGCCGCCGGTCGTCGTCGTGCCACCGCCGCCGGCCGCAACGCCGGCGAGCGCAGAGGCGCCGCGCGAGCTGGCCGATCCGCTCGCCGATCCGGCCACGACGACCGCCGCCGCGCCGCCCGCCCCCGCGGCATCGCGCCATTATCCCGGCGACCCGCTCGAAGGCTTCAATCGCGCGATGTTCGGCATCCACCAGGGGCTAGACAAGGCGATCTATCGCCCGGCGGCGATGGGCTACAAACATATCGTGCCCAAGCCGGTGCGGTCGGGGGTGCGCAATTTCTTCAGCAACCTGACCGAGCCGGTCGTTTTCGCCAATTATCTGCTGCAATTGCGCTTCGGAAAAGCGCTGCGTCCGTTCGCGCGCTTTCTGGTCAATTCGACGATCGGGATCGGCGGGCTGTTCGACGTCGCGAAGCGCAAGCCGTTCCATATCCCGCACAAGGACAATTTCTTCGGGGATACGCTGGCCTATTATGGCGTCGGCCCCGGCCCGTATCTGTTCCTGCCGCTGGTCGGCCCGACGACGTTGCGCGACATATTGGGCGGTCCGCTCGACGGCATCGGCTGGCCGCTGGTGATCGGCGAGCCGTTCACCAACTGGCGTTATCAGTTCGGCAGCCTTGCGGTCACCGGGCTTGATCTGCGCGCCGAATCCGATGCCGATCTGCGTGCGCTGTTCAGCGGCGCGGTCGATCCTTATGCGACGCTGCGTTCGGTCTGGCTGCAGAACCGCGCGGCGGAAGTCGCGGCGCTGCATGATCACGGCACGGGAGAAACGCCCGCGACCGAACTCGACGATCCGCTGCACGATCCCGGCGCCGGCACCGCGCCGCCGGCGGCTAAATCCGATAACCCACGGGAATTGCAGGATCCGCTAACCGATCCCGCCTCACCCGTGCCGCATTGATGCCCTGATCACGACGATTGTTTCAGGGATATGACGAATTAAGTAAGGCGCCCCATGACCATTAGCTTCGAAACGCCATTGCTTGACACGATAGCCG
>NZ_MKRR01000026.1:24607-30334 GCF_001897045.1 Sphingomonas sp. 66-10 | reverse complement strand
CCTCATCGCCTTCACCAAGATCGCCGGCGCATTCCGTATCGGCATCATGAGCCCGAGCGGGTCGGGCGAGAAACTGCTGACCAATTCGTGGCAGGACGAGGGGCCGAGCTGGTCCCCCAACGGCCGCGTGCTGATGTTCTTCCGCCAGGGCCGCGGCAATGCCGGCAAGGCGGATCTGTGGTCGGTCGATCTGACGGGCGTCAACGAGCGGCGCATTCCGACGCCGCTCGATGGATCCGATCCGGGCTGGGGACCGCTTAGGCCTTGAATTTTCTACCCGGGGGCGGGAACAAGGGGGCTTGAGGGAGACGTAGAATGCCAAGATTGACGACCAGCCTGTTGCTCGCCGGTGCCCTGGTGGCGACCGCCGCCTGCTCCAAGAAGCACCCCGAGCAGCTGCCGCCGGCGCCCGGCCCGGCGCCGGAGCAGACCCAGCCGACCGGCCCGAGCGGCCCGGTGGGCGATGCGGTGGTCCCCGGCTCGTCGGCGGATTTCAAGCGCTCGGTGACCAGCGACACGGTGCATTTCGGTCTCGATCAGTACGATATCGACGACACCGCGCGCGCGATCCTCGATACGCAGGTCGCGTGGCTCAATCGGTATCCCAACGTGCGCGTCACGATCGAAGGGCATTGCGACGAGCGCGGCACCCGCGAATATAACCTCGCGCTCGGCGATCGCCGCGCCAATGCGGCGAAGAATTACCTCGCCGGCCGCGGCGTCGATGCCTCGCGCATCAACACGATCAGCTACGGCAAGGAACGCCCGATCGCGCTCGGCTCCGACGAGGAGAGCTGGGCCGCCAACCGTCGCGCGGTGACGGTGGTGCTGAGCCAGTAACAACCTCGGCGGGGCGCATCTCCGCCGACCCGATTACCGTCATGCCGGGCTCGACCCGGCATGACGATACCGAATTATGCGGAGCGAACCCGTTCGGGCTGAGCTTGTCGAAGCCCTGTACTTTTCTTGCCTCGAAGAAAGGCAGCCCTTCGACAAGCTCAGGGCGAACGGCGGTTTGGTCATTCTGATTTAACACCGAAGTCTCGGCGACCGGCGTCGCTCAAGGAAGCGGGATCACCCGCAATAACAACAGGGGGGCAATGATGCAGGCGATCTTCATCACCGGTGGCGCATCGGGCATCGGCCGGGCGGTGGCGGGCTATTTCGCCGCGCGCGGCTGGCGCGTCGGGCTCGCAGACGTCGACGCGACCGGGCTCAAGGCGACCGCCGCGACCCTGCCCGCCGATCGCACCGCCACCTATCTGCTCGACGTGCGCGATCAGGACGCTTGGGAAAGCGCGCTCGCCGCCTTCGCCGCGCTGAGCGGCGGGCGGCTCGACGTGATGTTCAACAATGCCGGGGTCGGCCAGGGCGGCGCGTTCGGCGAACTCGACCGCGCCGCAATCGACCGCGTGATCGACATCAACTTCCGCGGCGTCGCTTACGGCGCGCGCGCCGCCTATCCCTATCTCAAGGCGACCCCGGGATCCTGCCTGCTCAACACCGCCTCGGCCTCGGCGATCTACGGCTCGGCGGGGCTGGCGCTTTATTCGGCGACCAAATTCGCGGTGCGCGGGCTGACCGAGGCGCTCGACGGCGAATGGGCGGCGGACGGGATCAAGGTACGCGATCTGATGCCCGGCTTCGTCGACACCGCGATCCTCGATACCGGCATCTCCGGCACCAACCGCACCGCGCGCGACGCGGTGGTCGATGCCGGGCTCGAATTCACCCCGGTCGAAACGGTCGCGCAGGCCGCGTGGGATGCGGTGCACGGCGAGGGCCTCCACGCGGTGATCGGCAAGACCGCACGCCGCCTCAGCTTCGCCGCGCGCTGGATGCCGGGACGGTTGCGCAAGATGATGCGGCGGGGGATGATTTAGCCTGCTGCTTCGCCCCGTCATTCCCGCGCAGGCGGGAATCCATTCACGCAGGTCGTGGAAAGAGCCGCTCGGCCAGCCAGAATGGATTCCCGCCTTCGCGGGAATGACGAGGGTTGTTACCCGTCCAGAATCGAATCGATCGCCTCAGCCAGCTCGATATCGCGCGCCGAAAGCCCGCCCGCGTCATGCGTGGTGAGCAGGATTTCCACCCGGTTCCACACATTGGTCCATTCGGGGTGGTGATCCATTTTCTCGGCGATCAGCGCGATCTGCGTCATGAAGCCGAACGCCTCGGCGAAATCGGTGAAGGCGATCGAGCGGGTGATCGCGTCGCGCGATTCGTCATAATCCCAATCCGACAGGCCATCGAGCGCATCCGCCCGTTCCGCCTCGCTCAATGCCTCGACCATCATGCCCTCCTTGCCCCCGATGGGACCGCACGGGTATGGCGAAAAGCGATGGACGGGCAAGGGGTAATGGGAGCCGCTCCTTCGAGCGAGGCGATCGAGGCGCAGGCGCGGCGCGTGATCGCGCGGCTGCCCGCCGAATTTCGCGCGCATCTCGGCGATATCGTGCTGACCGTCGAGGAATATGCCGATGACGAAACGCTCGCCGCTTTGGGCATCGAACATCCGCTCGATCTCACCGGCCTGTATCACGGGCGCCCGATCGGCGAGAAATCGGTGTTCGATTCAGGCACCTTGCCGGATCGCATCCACCTTTATCGCCAGGCGATCCTCGCCGAATGGTGCGAGACGGGGGTGCGGCTCGACGATCTCGTCGCGCATGTCACGATCCACGAGATCGGTCACCATTTCGGGCTGAGCGACGACGATATGCACGCGCTGGAAGACGCGGTGACCGATTGAGCGCGCGGCTCGCGTTCGACGCGGTCGCCTGCGCCCGACGCGGACGGATGCTGTTCGAACAGCGCTCGTTCGCGCTCGCCGCGGGCGATGCGCTGCTCGTCACCGGTGCCAATGGCGCGGGCAAATCGAGCCTGATCCGCGTCGCCGCCGGGCTGCTCGCGCCGGTCGCGGGGCATGTCGCGGTCGAGGGGCAGCGCGCCCTGCTCGCCGAAGCCGCAGCGCTCGACGCGGAGCGCGCGGTGGCGGCGGCACTCGGTTTCTGGGCGCGGCTCGATGCGCGGCCGGCGCCCGATGCACGCGTCGCCGCCGCGCTCGACGCGCTCGATCTGACCGCGCTCGCCGACGTGCCGGTGCGGCTGCTGTCGACCGGGCAACGCCGCCGTGTTGGGCTGGCGCGGGTGGCGGCGAGCGAGGCCGATATCTGGCTGCTCGACGAGCCCGCCAATGGCCTCGACACCGCGGCGGTGGCGCGGCTCGAGGCGCTGATCGCGGTCCAGCGCGCGCGCGGCGGAATCGTGCTGGTCGCGACCCACCAGCCGCTCGCGCTCGCCGGCGCGCAGGAGATCCGGCTGTGATCGCGCTGATCCTGCGCGATATGCGGCGCGCCTACGCCTCGGGCGGGGCGACGCTGATCGTCGCCTTCTTCCTGCTCGTCGCGATCCTGTTTCCGTTCGCGGTCGGCCCCGATCAGAAGCTGCTGATGCGGATCGGCGGCGGGGTGATCTGGGCGGCGGCATTGCTCGCCGCCTTGCTCCCGGTCGAGCGGCTGGTCGCCCCCGATCTCGATTCGGGGACGCTCGACCAGTTCGCGGTGCGCGGGGTGTCGATGGCCGCGGTCGCCGCGGCGAAGATCGTCGCGCACTGGCTCGCCTTCGCCCCGCCGCTGATGGCCGCGACGATCGCCGCCGCCGGGCTGCTCGACCTTTCCGGGGAGACGCTGCTGACGGTCGAGATCGGGCTCGTGCTCGGCACGCCTGCCCTCGCCGCCTTGGCGGTGGCGACCGGGGCTTTGGTCGCGGGGCTGCGCGGCGCCGGGGCGATCGCCGGGCTGGTGATGCTGCCGCTCGCGATCCCGCTGCTGATCTTCGGCGCGGGCGCGATCGAGGGCGGCGGAGTTGGCGGGCTCAAACTGCTCGCGGCGACCAGCCTGCTGATCGTCGCCGGCGCGCCGTTCGTGGCGGCCGCGGCGATCCGCGCGGGGATGGAATGACCGAAGTGATCGCCGATATCGCGCTCGCCGCCGGCGCGGGCGTGCTCGGCGGGGCGATGAACGCGCTCGCCGGCGGGGGCACCTTCGCCACCCTCCCCGCCTTGCTCGGGATCGGGTTGCCGGCGAATATCGCCAACGCCACCTCCAATTTCTCGCTGATGCCCGGCGCCGCGGCGAGCACCTGGGCGCTGCGCGACGAGCTCGTCCCGCTCGGCGACGTCAGCGTCCGCGCGCTCGCCGCGATCACCTTCGTCGGCGGCTTGATCGGCAGCGCGTTGCTGGTGCTGACCCCGAGCCACGCCTTCGACCTGATCATCCCCTGGCTGGTGCTTTACGCCTTCGTGCTGCTCGCCTTCGGCGCGCGCGCCGCGGCGTGGCTGCGCCGACGGGTATCGATCGGCCCGCGCACCCTGATGGCGGCGCAGGCGCTGCTCGGGCTCTACGGCGGCTATTTCGGCGGTGGGGTCGGGCTGATGACCACCGCCACTTACGGCCTGCTCGCCGGACACAGCCCGCGCGAGATGTTCGCCCCGCGCTCGCTGATGCTCGCCGTCTCCAATGCGGCGGCGGCTTTGGTGTTCGTGGTGACCGGGATGATCGCGTGGCGCGCGTGCCTGCCGATGCTGATCGGCTCGATCGTCGGCGGCTGGCTCGGCGCCGATTACGGCAAGCGGCTGCCCCCGGTGGTGATCCATATCTTCACCCTGCTCGTGACGGGGGCGACCGCGGCGGTGTTCTTCTGGCGCGCCTATCATTGAGTGCGTGGCGTAAATCGCTGTAACCGGCTTTCCCAAACCGCCCCGGACGGCCTATCCTGACCGGCAATGGCCGATCCTCCCCCACCCGGCACGCGCCTCTATCGCCACCGCTGGCCGACGCGGCTGTGGCATTGGCTCAATGCGATCGCGATCTTCATCCTGATCGGCAGCGGGCTGGGAATCTCGAACGCGCATCCGCGGCTCTATTGGGGGCAATATGGCGCCAATTTCGATCATGCCTGGGCGCATTTGCCGCGCTTCCCCGCCTGGCTGACGATCCCGGCCAATTACAATCTCGCACTGTCGCGCCGCTGGCATCTGTTCTTCGCGCTGGTGCTGGTCTTCGGGCTGCTCGCCTTCATGCTCGCCAGCCTGATCAACCGCCATTTCCAGCGCGACCTCCGCCCACGTGCCGCCGAACTCAGGCCGCGCCATCTAGGGGCCGACATCGCCGCGCACCTTGCCTTCCGGTTCCACGATCCGGCGCGGCCGGCGGCGTATAACATCCTGCAAAAGCTGACCTATGTCGCGGTGATCGGGATATTGCTGCCGCTGGTCATCCTCACAGGGCTGACGCTGTCGCCCGGCATGAACGCGGCATGGCCGTGGCTGGTCGAGCTGTTTGGCGGGCGGCAATCGGCGCGATCGCTGCATTTCATCGCGATGGCCGCGATATCGGCGTTCATCGTGATCCATCTGACGCTGGTGATCCTGTCCGGCGCGTGGAACGGGATAAGATCGATGCTGACCGGCTGGTGGCGGGTGCCGCAATGAGCCTGCTCATCTCCCGCCGCAGCCTGATCGTCGGCGCGCCGGCTTTGCTTGCCGGCTGCGATCAGGTGGCGCGCAACTCCACCGCCCGCGCGATCCTGTTCAAGGGCGAGGATATGCACCGCGGCATCCAGCGCGCCTTGATGGACCGCGACGCGCTCGCCCGCGAGTTCCGCCCCGACCAGCGCTCGCCGATCTTCCGTTCGAACGGCACGCGCGATCCGGGAACCCCCGAA
>NZ_MKRR01000026.1:16065-24545 GCF_001897045.1 Sphingomonas sp. 66-10 | reverse complement strand
AGATCACCCGCCACGATTGCGTCGAGGGGTGGAGCGCGATCGCCAAATGGCAGGGGCCGACGCTCGGCTCGGTGCTCAAGGCGGCGGGGCTGCGCGACGCGGCGCGCTATATCGTCTTCACCTGCGCCGATCTCTACGGCGGCAGGCCTTATTACGAATCGATCGACCTGATCGACGCCTTCCACCCGCAGACGATCCTCGCCTGGGCATTGAACGACCGGATGCTGCCGATCGCCAACGGCGCGCCGTGTCGGCTGAGGGTCGAGCGCCAACTCGGCTACAAGCACGCCAAATATCTGATGCGCGTCGATGCGGTCGCCAGCCTCGCCGGCATCGGCAAGGGGCGCGGCGGCTATTGGGAAGATAATGTGGATTACGACTGGTATGCGGGAATCTGAACCGCAGGATACAAAGTCCCAGCCCGGCGTTGCCCGAAGCGAATTTGGCTCTTAGGCTCGCCCCCTATGTCTCTTATCGACCTGTTTCTTTCGCGCGCGGTAAAGCGCGGCCGCCTCACACTCCTCCGCCCCGATGCCAAGCCGGCGAGCTTCGGCACCCCCGAACCGGGCTTTCCCGAGGTGACGATCCGCTTTGCCGACAAGCGCGTCGCGCTGGCGATCGCGCGCAATCCGGCGCTGGGCGCGGGCGAATGCTTCATGAACGGGCGGCTGATCGTCGAGCAGGGCGATGTGCGCGACCTGGTCAACCTGCTGACGATGAACGACAAATGGGAAACGGGGCAAAATAACCTCGATCCCACCCTGATCAGCCGCGTCGCCGGCGCGGTGAAGCATCGCGTCGATCGCATCAACATGGAGCGCCGCTCCAAGAAGAACGTCGCGCATCATTACGACCTGTCGGGCCGGCTCTACGATCTGTTCCTCGATCGCGACAAACAATATAGCTGCGCTTACTTCACCGATCCCGCCAATTCGCTCGAACAGGCGCAGCTCGACAAGCTCGCGCATATCGCCGCCAAGCTCGCGCTCGGGCCGGGGATGAAAGTGCTCGATATCGGCTGCGGCTGGGGCGGGATGGCGCTGTATCTCAACCGCCATTTCGGGGTTGAGGTGCTCGGCGTCACTTTGTCCGAAGAGCAGCTCAAGGTCGCCCGCGCGCGCGCCGAGGCGGCCGGGGTGGCGGACAAGGTGAAGTTCGAACTGATCGACTATCGCCGCGTCACCGGCCAGTTCGATCGCATCGTCTCGGTCGGCATGTTCGAGCATGTCGGACCGCCGCAATATCGCACCTTCTTCAAGAAATGCCGCGACCTGCTCGCCGACGACGGGGTGATGCTGCTCCACACGATCGGGCGAATGGGCGAGCCGGGGGTCACCGACGACTGGACGGTGAAATATATTTTCCCCGGCGGGTATAATCCCGCGCTATCGGAAATCGTCCGCGCTTATGAGGGGCTGCGGCTGTTCCCGACCGATATCGAGGTGCTGCGGGTCCATTATTCGTGGACGCTCGATCATTGGTACGACCGCACCGTCGCGGCGAAGGACGAGGTCGTCGCGCTGTACGACGAGGCCTTTTACCGCATGTGGACCTTCTATCTCGCCGGCGCGTCGGCGGCGTTCCGCCACGGCGGGCTGTGCAACTATCAGGTGCAGCTCACCAAGGGCCGTTTCGCGGTGCCGGTAACCCGCGATTATATGTTCGAAGGCGAACGGGCCTTGCGCGAATCCGCTACGTCTGCATAGGGCGCGCCCTATGAGCGAGAAGATCAACCGCCCGGTCGGCGAAGCCGGAATCAACCGTGTCGTCCTGGCCTATTCGGGCGGGCTCGACACCAGCGTCATCCTGAAGTGGCTTCAGCAGACCTATGGCTGCGAGGTCGTCACCTTCACCGCCGATCTCGGCCAGGGCGAGGAGCTGGAGCCGGCGCGCCAGAAGGCCGAGCGCGCCGGGGTGAAGCCCGAGCATATCTTTATCGACGACCTCCGCGAGGAATTCGTCAAGGATTACGTCTTCCCGATGATGCGCGGCAACGCGCTCTACGAGGGGCTGTACCTGCTCGGCACCTCGATCGCGCGGCCGCTGATCGCCAAGCGCCAGATCGAAATCGCGCGGATGGTCGGCGCCGATGCGGTGAGCCACGGCGCGACCGGCAAGGGCAACGATCAGGTCCGCTTCGAGCTCGGCTATTATGCGCTCGCGCCCGATATCAAGGTGATCGCGCCGTGGCGCGAATGGGATCTCACCAGCCGCACCCGGCTGATCGAATTCGCCGAGGCGCATCAGATCGCGGTCGCCAAGGACAAGCGCGGCGAAGCGCCCTTCTCGACCGACGCCAACCTTCTCCACACCTCGTCCGAGGGCAAGGTGCTCGAGGATCCGTGGCAGGAAGTGCCCGATTACGTCTATTCGCGCACCGTCAATCCCGAGGATGCGCCCGACCAGCCGGAATATATCACGATCGATTTCGAGCGTGGCGACGGCGTGGCACTGAACGGCGAGGCATGCTCGCCCGCGACCTTGCTGACCAAGCTCAACGAGCTCGGCCGCAAGCACGGCATCGGCCGGCTCGATCTCGTCGAGAATCGCTTCGTCGGCATGAAGTCCCGCGGGATGTACGAGACGCCGGGCGGGACGATCTATCACCTCGCGCATCGCGGGATCGAGCAGCTGACGCTCGACCGCGGCGCGGCGCACCTCAAGGACGAGCTCGCCCCGCGTTACGCCGAGCTGATCTACAATGGCTTCTGGTTCTCGCCCGAGCGCGAGATGCTGCAGGCGGCGATCGACCATAGCCAGGAAAAGGTCGCCGGCACGGTGCGGCTCAAGCTCTACAAGGGCAATGTCATCGTCGTCGGCCGTAAATCGCCCAACTCGCTGTACAGCGAGAAGGTCGTGACCTTCGAGGACGATCAGGGCGCCTATGATCAGCGCGACGCGGCGGGCTTCATCAAGCTCAACGCGCTGCGGCTGCGGCTGCTCGGGCGGCGCGACCAATAAGCGATTTAGCCGGGCGTTAACCACGCCCGGCTAGATGCGCTGCATGACCCCCGGCAGCGATCGGCGAATTTTCTATGGCGATATGCTGGCGGCGCTCGCGCTCGCCACGCTGCTGGCGCTGGTCTGGTCGGTCCGCGACTGGCACCAGCTCGCCGCGCTCCGCCTGACCGATACCGACGATGCGATGCGGCTCCAGCAAATTCGCGACTGGCTGGCCGGGCAATCTTTCTTCGATCTTTCGCAACACCGACTGGCCGGCGGTATGCCGATGCACTGGTCGCGCTTGCCCGATCTCGTGCCCGCGGGGCTGATTCTCGCGCTGACGCCGATGCTTGGCCGTCACGGTGCCGAGCTCGCCGCGGTCATCGCCTGGCCGACGATGCTGTTCGCAACCGCGCTGTTGCTCGCCGCGCGCGTCACGCGGCAACTGGCGCCGGACATGGGAAGCGTCGCGGTGATCGTCATGGCGCTGGCCTATCCGGCGACCACGGTCTTCCTGCCGGGAAGGATCGATCATCACAACTTCCAGATCGTGCTTCTCCTCGCCACCGCGCTGGCGCTGGTCCGCCCCGCGACGTGGCGCAGCGGATCGATCACCGGCATCGCCGCGGTGGCCAGCGTCGCGATCGGGCTGGAGATGCTGCCGCTGCTCGTCGCGGCGGGCGTGTGGCTGGCGATCGCATGGATTCGCGCGCAGCCGGGCGCCGATCGGCGGATCCGAGGCTATGCCGTCTCACTCGCCGCCGGGCTGCTCGTGGCGGGCTTCGGGCTGCGATCGGACCAATGGGGCTATCCTGCCTGCGACGCCTTCACCGTCACTTTCTTCCGCGCCGCGATCGCCGCGGCGGGTGGCGCCGCGGGAATCGCCTTGTGCGCCCGCCTCACGCCGTCGCCATTGCCCCGCGCGCTGATCGCGATCGGGTGCGGCGGCGTGGCGACTGCATGCGCGGTCGCTGCCGCTCCGCAATGCCTCTCACCCTATGGCGAGATCGATCCGGTGCTCGCGCATCTCTGGCTCACCCGCGTCGGGGAGGCGCAACCGCTCGCTGCCGCCCCGCTCGCGACGATCATCGGTCAAGCCGGCTTGATGCTGGCCGGGATCGGCGCGGCGGCGTGGCAATGGCGCCGAACCCGCGACGACAGATGGTCGGCGCTGCTGCTGCTGCAAGTCACCGCGCTCGGGGTGACATTATTGCAAATGCGCGGCGCGCATCTCGGGGCGCCGCTCGCGGTGCCGGCGCTCGCCGCGACGATCGGCGCCGCACGCCGCCGCAACGCGCATTGGGCGCTGGCGATCTGGCCCGCGGCGGCCGGCATCGTCTATCCGCTCGCTGCGCAGGCACTGCCCGATCCCACGCAGGCGCGGGCCGGCTCCGCCCCGCCGGTCGCTTCCTGCACCACCCCCGAAGCGCTTGCGGCGATCGCCGCGCTGCCGCCAGGGACGATCATGGCCCCGCTCGATCCCGGCCCCTATATCCTCGCCGCCAGCGCGCACCGCGTCATCGCCGCGCCCTATCACCGCAACAATGCCGGCAATCGCGCAAGCTATGATTTCTTCCTCGGATCGCCGCCGGCCGCGCAGGCCGTCGCCCGCCGGTGGCACGCGGATTATGTGCTATTGTGCGACGACAGCTTGGCCGAACTGACCCCCGCCGAACAACCCAAGGATGCAATGCTCACCCGCCTGCGCGACCGCCGACCCCCGGCCTGGCTCGTCCCGATCGAGATGCGATCGGCGGGCGTGCATATCTGGCGCGTCCGTTGATGCCGCCAGCCAGCGCCGCGCCGCGGCGGACCTGGTGGATCGGCCCGGGGTTCGTCTGGGTCTGCATCCTGCTGTCGACCGTCCCGCTGCTCTGGCCGGCGATTCCGCCGCTGGTCGACGTGCCGGGGCACATCGGGCGCTATCACGTTGCGATCGACCTTTGGCGGTCGGCCGATCTCCAGCGCCATTGGGATTATCATTGGGCGCCGATCGGCAATCTCGGGGTGGATCTGCTGGTCATCCCGCTCGCCAAATGGGTCGGGGTCGAGCTGGCGACCAAGCTGATCACGGTGGCGATCCCGCCGCTGTTCGTCGCCGGGCTGATCCGCCTGTCGCATGCGGCGACGGGGACCCTGTCGCCCTCGGCGGCGCTCGCCTTTCCGCTGGCCTATGGATATCCGTTCCAGTTCGGCTTCGTCAATTTCATGCTCGCGGCCGCGCTCGCGCTTCACGCGCTGGCGAGCTGGATCCGGCTTGCCGATCGGCCGGCGCTGCGCGCGATGATCTTCATCCCCGTCTCGTGCCTGTTGTGGGTGGCGCACAGCTTCGGCTGGGGGCTGTTCGGGCTCCTCGCCTTCACCGCCGAGGTGATGCGGTTGCGGTCGCACGGCTGGCTGCGGGCCGCCGCGCGCGCCGCGCTGATGTGCGCCCCGCTGGCGCTCCCGCTCTTTCCAATGCTGACCGGTGCGGCCGGCCCTGATCACGGCGTTTCCTATAACTGGTTGATGAAGATCGGCTGGCTCGCCTCGCTGCTCCGCGAACGCTGGCAGGCCTATGACGCGGGCTGCGTCACGGCGATCGTGTTCTTTTTCTGGGTGGCGGTGCGCAATCGGGCGAGCTTCCGCTTCGACCCATTGCTCGGCGCGCTCGCGCTGGTCGGGTTCGCGGCCTATCTCGCCCTGCCGCGGCTGCTGCTCGGCGGCGCTTATGTCGATATGCGAATGCTGGGGATTGCGGTGGCGATCGCGATCCTCGCGGTGCACCCGCGCCCCGGCGCGTCGGACAAGCTCGCGCCGCGCCTCGCGCTGGTCGCGACGGGCTTCTTCCTGCTGCGCACCGCGACCAGCACCGCGGCGATGTTGCTATACGCCTCCACCCAGCAGAGCGCGCTCGCCGCGGTGGCGCATATCCCGCGCGGCGCGGGCGTCCTGGTGCTGGTGAACGAGCCGTGCGACAAATGGCGTTCCGATCGGCTGGAGCATCTCGACGGGATCGCGATCGCCCGGCGCGACGCATTCGTGAACGGCCAATGGGCATTGCCGGGGCAGCAATTGCTGCGCACCCGTCATCCCGAGGCGGCGCCCTATCTCGCCGATCCGTCGCAACTGGTCTATCCGCGACCGTGCGAAGCCCGCACCACCGATTTCGCCGCCGCGATCCGCGATTTCGATCGCACAACCTTCCGCTATGTCTGGACGATGGGTTTCGCCGCCCGGCCGCGACTGGCGCGCGACGTGCGGCTGATCTGGTCGAACGATCGCTCCGCGCTCTATCGCGTCGAACCGTAACGGCGCCGATTTTCGCGTCGGAACGAGGGGATGACCGCCCCGCGCCATTGTCCCCACCGGTTTTGCATCCTAGAAACGCCCGCGAGATGATGGGGGATATACCTGACGACCCGCCGCGCTGGTGGCAAACCCGCTGGTTCGTGGCGGCCGCAGCACTGATTGCTATCGTGCCGCTGATCTGGCCTGAGATTCCGCCGCTGGTCGATCTGCCCGGGCATATGGGGCGCTATCGCGTCCAGCTGTCGCTCGACGCCGCGCCGTGGCTCAGCCAATGGTATAATTTCCGCTGGTCGCTGATCGGCAATCTCGGCATCGATCTGCTCATCATCCCCTTTGCCAAGCTGTTCGGGCTCGAACTGGGGGTGAAGCTGATCATCATGGCGATCCCCGCGCTCACCGTCGCGGGGCTGTTGTGGATCGCGCGCGAGGTGCATGGCCGCATCCCGCCGACCGCGCTGTTCGCGCTGCCGCTCGCTTATTGCTATCCGTTCCAGTTCGGCTTCGCCAATTTCGCGCTGTCGATGGCGCTCGCCTTGTGCCTGTTCGCCTTGTGGCTGAGGCTCGGGCGGCTGCGGCGTTTCCGGCTGCGCGCGGCGATCTTCATCCCCGCATCGTGCCTGCTGTGGCTATGCCATACCTTCGGCTGGGGCGTGCTCGGGGTGCTCGCCTTCTCGGCCGAGATGATCCGCGAGCATGATCGGCGTAAGGATGCAGGATCGGGGCATTGGTTCGCCAGCTGGTTCCGCGCCGGGCTGCATTGCATCCCGCTGTCGCTGCCGATCCTGATGATGATCCTGTGGCGCTCGGGCGATCATGTCACCGGGCAGACCACCGACTGGTTCGACTGGCACGCCAAGACGCAATGGCTGCTGATGGTGCTGCGCGACCGCTGGCTGGCGTGGGACGTCGCCGGTGCCGCCCTGCTCTATCTGCTGTTGCTCAAGGGGATCCGTGACCCGGCGATCGAATATTCGCGCAACCTCGCGTTATCGGCGCTGTTCCTCACCGCGGTCTTCCTGCTGTTGCCGCGGATCGTGTTCGGCTCGGCCTATGCCGATATGCGGCTCGCGCCCTATGTCATCGCGATCGCGGTGATCGCGATCCGCCCGCGTCGCACCATGTCGCTGCGCCACGCCGGGGTGCTCGCGGTGCTCGGGCTGGCCTTCTTCCTCGCGCGGATGGGCGGGACGACGATCAGCTATTGGATGTTCGCGCACGATTATCGCACCGAGCTCGCCGCGCTCGAAAAGCTGCCCGTGGGCGCGCGGGTGGTGAGCTTTGTCGGCTACAGCTGCCGTAACGAATGGCGCATGTCCCGGCTCGAGCATCTTCCCGCACTCGCGCTGGAACGGAAGCTCGCCTATACCAACGATCAATGGTCGATGGCCGGCGCGCAACTGCTCACCGCGCGTTACACGATCGCCGGCGGGTTCGCGCACGATCCATCGCAAATCACCACGACGCGCTGGTGCCTGCGCGAATGGTGGCGGCCGATCGGCTATTCGATGGCGCGCTTCCCGCGAGACGCCTTCGATTACGTCTGGCTGATCCGCACCGCCCCGTTCGATCCGAGCTACGCCAGCGACCTCGTGCCGATCTGGCGCTCCGCGGACGGGACGAGCGCGCTGCTCAAGGTCGATCACACCAAGCCCGCGCCCGATATCGCTGACAGCGAACTGATCCCCAAACGATTGCTCGAACTGCGCGACCTGATCCGCCGCAAGCGCGCGGCGGAGGCGGCCGCGGCGGAGAAGGCGAAAGCGGCGGCTAACCCCTCCTGAACGGCGTCATCTGGTTGAGGAAGGCGCGATCCTGCTCGATCGCGTCGCGCTCACGCTCGAGGAAATCGGCCACCGCGCGGCGGAAGCCGGGATCGGGCAAATAATGCGCGGAAAAGGTCGCCACCGGGGCATAGCCGCGCGCCAGCTTATGCTCGCCCTGCGCCCCGGCCTCGACCGTCGCCAGCCCGCGCGCGATCGCGGCATCGATCGCCTGATAATAGCATAATTCGAAATGGAGGAAGGGCACCTCCTCGACGCAGCCCCAATAGCGGCCGTAGATCGCTTCATCGCCGATCAGGTTGAGCGCGCCGGCGATCGGTCGCCCGTCGCGCTCGGCGAGGATCAGCAGCACACGATCGCCCATCTTCTCCCCGAGCAGCGGAAAGAAAGCGCGCGTCAGATAGGGCCGGCCCCATTTGCGGCTGCCCGTATCCTGGTAGAAGCCCCAGAAGGCATCCCATTCGC
>NZ_MKRR01000026.1:0-15997 GCF_001897045.1 Sphingomonas sp. 66-10 | reverse complement strand
GAAAGCTCGGCGAGGAAATCGTCGAACCCGGCATAACCCTGATTGCGCCAGTGATATTGCGTCCCCTGCCGGACCAGCCACCCCGCCGCCTCGAACAGCGGCACCTGATCGGGGGCGACGAAGGTGGCGTGGGCGGAGGAAAGCTGGTGCCGGTCAGTCACCGCCTCCAGCGCGGCGATCAGCGCGGGCGCGACCGCCGCGTCGCGCAGCAGCAGTCGCGGCCCCGGCACCGGGGTAAAGGGCGCGGCGATCTGCAACTTGGGATAATAACGCCCGCCCGCGCGCTCCCACGCATCGGCCCAGGCGTGGTCGAAGACATATTCGCCCTGGCTGTGGCTCTTGGCATAGCTCGGCGCGATCCCTGCCGGGCGCCCGTCCGCGCCATCGACCACCACCGGCAGCGGCTGCCACCCGCTGCGCGCGTCGACGCTGCCCGATTCCTCGAGCGCGGAAAGGAAGGCGTGGCCGACGAACGGATTGCCCGTCCCGGCGCACGCATCCCAATCCGCCGCCGGGATCGCGGAGACGCCCTCCACCATACGCGCGGTGATGGAGCTCATTGCGGAAACGCTGGGGGGAACGTCATCCCGCCCAATTTAGGAAAAACCAGCCCGCGCTCAAGACGCGAGCGGCGACTCCCCGACTTCGACGATCGCGTCGACCTCGACCGCCGCGCCGAGCGGCAGCACGGGCACGCCCACCGCCGACCGCGCATGCTTGCCGGCATCGCCGAACAGCGCGACCATCAACTCGCTCGCGCCATTGGCGACCTTGGGCTGATCGGTGAAATCACCGTGCGAATTGATGAACACGCCGAGCTTGACGATGCGCTTGACCCGCCCGAGATCGCCGATCGCGGCCTTTACCTGCGCGACGAGCATCAGCGCGCAACGCTGCGCGGCATCCTGGCCTTCCCCGACGCTGAGCCCCTCGCCGAGCCGGCCGGTGACGACCTTACCGTCCTTGAACGGCAATTGCCCGGAGATATGCAGCAGATTGCCCGACAGCACCGTCGGGACATAGGCCGCGACCGGCGCCGCGGCTTCGGGAAGGGAGAGGCCGAGTTCGGCCAGCTTGCGATCGATACGTTCGGTCATGCCGGAAGCTTCACCACGCGGGCGTTGAGTCGGTCAATCCCCGCAGCCACACGCGCGCGCCCAACCGTCATGCCGGGCTCGACCCGGCATCCAAAGTCGCATGGGCCGTCGCTCGTTGCGCTGGATGCCGGATCAAATCCGGCATGACGAAAAAAGCTAGCTTCAACGGGCACCAACCCCCGCGGCGAAGCGCGCGGCGATCCACACCTCGGCCTCGCGCCAGTCGTCGATCCGCGCATGCGCCTCGGGCGCGGGCGGCACGCCGGGGGCCAGCGTCGGTTCCGACACCATATGCAGCCGGTGGACCTGCGGCGCATATTCGGCGACCGAGGCGTGGTGATGCGGCAGATCGTCGACGAACACCGTCACCGGATCGCCATGTTCCGCCACCAGCCGTGCGACCGGGCCGCCTTTCCCGCCCTGGTTGCATTCGACGCGATGCGCGATCCCGAAGGCGGCGAGCTGCGCGATGCGTGGTGCGCGGCACTCGTCGGCAAGATTGGTGAGGATCACGATATCGGCCTGCTCGGCGAGCGTCGCCAGCGCCTCGCGTGCATGCGGCACGAGCGTCTGGCGGTGCATCTCCGCGGGGAAGAAGCCGGTGATGAAGCCGAGCATCTCCTCGCGCGTCACCGGCGTGTCCGACGAGCGCCGCCGCATGTTGCGCGTCAACTCCCACGAACGCGGCTCGAATTCGATATCGTGCGCCTCGCCCAGCCACACCCCGAAATGCCGCACCATATGCAGCAGCACCTCGTCGCAATCGCAGATCAGCAGCGGCCGCGCGGTCATGCCGCCTCCAGCCCGCTTCGCGCCGCGACGAGCCGCTCGGGTGCGACCCCCAGCGCCGCGGCGCAGGCGATCAGATCGGGCTCATGCCCCTCGAGAAACCCGAGGCACGCCGCCAGCACCGTCGCATCGCCGACGCGCGCGCGCAGGTCGTCGGGCGCGAGCCCGGTCAGCGCGATCAGCCGCTCGGCACGCCTCGGCTCGCCCAGCGTCCATGCCAGCGCACCCAGCGCCAGCGTATGCATGTCTTCATTTGTATCGGCTTCGCGCATTGCCTATTTAGCCAATCAGCCTGGGGGACGATTTCGCGTGGCAAAAAGGGTGCTCGTTGTCGAGGACAACGAACTCAATCTGAAACTGTTCTGCGATCTGCTGCGCGCGCACGAATATGCCGCGGAGCCGGTGCGCGACGGGCGCGAGGCGCTCGATCGCGCACGCACCTTCGCCCCTGATCTGATCGTGATGGATATCCAGATGCCCTATGTCACCGGGCACGAGTTGATCGTCGCGCTCAAGGCCGACGAGGGGCTGCGCGATATCCCGGTGATGGCGGTGACCGCCTATGCCGGGCGCGACGACGAGGAACGCATCCGCGCGGCGGGCGCCGCGGCCTATGTGTCGAAGCCGATCAGCCTCGCGCGATTCATGGATGCGGTGGGCGCGCTGGTTTAGCGCGCGCGCCTCTATCGGGATCACCTATTGCCCGTTCGGGCGAACGGGGCAGATGCCACGCACGAGAAAAGAGCCGCCGGCCCAAGCCCGCGGCTCCTTCATGTCGGCGCAACATCCGTATCGCCGGCGGCGCGAAACCCGCGCCGCGCGCGTTACTTGATCTTGGCTTCCTTGAACTCGACGTGCTTGCGCACGACCGGGTCGTACTTGTTGAACGACAGCTTCTCGGTCTTGGTGCGCGGATTCTTCTTGGTGACATAGAAGAAGCCGGTGTCGGCCGAGCTGACGAGCTTGATCTTGACGGTGGTCGGCTTGGCCATCACCAATTCCTGTGCTTGCGAAACGAAAAAGAGCGACGAGCAAGCGCGCGCCGCTGACAGACCCGGGCGCATGGCGGACGCATCGCCCGATGTCAAGCATCGACGCGGTTAACCGAGCCTTTACCCTGTCGGCGCATCCTTCTCCCCACGGGGGAGGACAAGGTCATGCCCAACGACGATGTAGCTGAAATCCGGGGAGAATTGGCCCGCCGGATCGCCGCGATCGCGCCTCGCCGCGGGGCCGCCGCGCTGGCACGGGAGATCGATGCGATTCGTCGCATCGCGCATCATAACAACATGTTGCCGGCGGTGACGGTGGCGCATCTCCTCGAATCGGCGCTGGCGCGCGGCGAACAGGGTGTCTTGGTGCACGATTGGCTCGCGATGCTCGACGAGGCAGTGCATAGCGATTGCCAAGATGCCGCTACGTCAGACGCTTTCGCCGCCGCCTGCCAGGTCCGTTTCGCCTAACCCGACGGGGGCGCGCCGATGGACGCGCTGATGGCCGGGCTGGTGCTCGGCGCCTTGTGCGTCGCGGGGGACCGCACGCCGTGGCTCGCAGCGATTCTGGCCGACCGCTATCGCGCCGCGCGCGGGCTGGTCATCGCCGCCGCCGCGCTGGCGTTTCTCGGCAATTACATGTTGGGCGCGCTCGGCGGTATCCTCGTCGCGCCGCTGCTCTCGCCCGAAGCGCGCGGGCTGCTGCTCGCCTTGTCGCTTATCCTCGCCGGGCTCGGCGTCTCGTGGCGCCAGAAAGCGCCCGACCGGCTGACGGGCTGGCGGCTCGGCCCGTTCGGTACGAGCGCGCTCGGGCTGGCGATCATGATTTTCGGCGATCGGATGCAGTTCGTCGCCGCCGCGCTCGCCGCGCGCTCCCCTTTGCCGTGGCTGGCGGCGGCGGGGGCGACGCTGGGGGCGTTGACGGTGGTCGTGCCGGCGATCGTGATCGGCGAGGCGCGCTGGATGGCGCTGCCGCGGCGGCTGATCTGCACCGCCAGCGCCGCGATCCTGACATTGAGCGGGGTGATCATCGGGCTGCGCTCGATTGCTCTGATCTGATTTTTCGCTGGAGCGAAACCCTTGTCGAACCGTTTTCGCAACGAACCGACAATGGAGAATCCCGTGGCCAGCACCAATCCCAAGCTCAGCACCCCCAGCGACCTGCAGCGCAACGAGACGCGCTCGGTCGCCGATGCGCTCAACGTGGCGCTGGCGGATTGCTTTGCGCTGTATCTGAAGACCAAGAATTTCCACTGGCACGTCTCCGGCCCGCATTTCCACGATTACCACCTGCTGATGGACGCGCAGGCGACGCAGATCCTGGGCGTGACCGATGCGATCGCGGAGCGCGTGCGCAAGACCGGCAACGTCACCTTGCGCTCGATCGGCGACGTCGCGCGGCATCAGACGATCAAAGACAATGACGCGCCGTTCGTCGGCCCGGAGGATATGCTCGCCGAGCTGCGCGACGACAATCTCAAGCTGGTCGAGGTGTTCCGCACGGTGAAGGACGCCGCCGAGGAAGCCCGCGACAATGCCACCAGCGGGATCGTCGACGAATGGACCGATCAGGCCGAGGAGCGCGCCTGGTTCCTGTTCGAGGCGACGCGCAAGGGATGAACCTCAACGTCATCACCCCGGCTCAAGGCCGGGGTGACGTTAGATTATTTTACCCACCGTTCGGACGTTACCGCCCGAGCAGCACCCGCGCCTGCCCCGCGATCTGCGCGAGCATCGCCGCATTGGGCGCCGGCGATTGCCGCGCGCGATCGACCAGCGCCTTGAACTGCGCGACCCGCGGCGCATGTTCCGCCAGCCATTGCTCGACCAATTTGCCCGGATCGCCCTTTTCGCTGCGTCCGAGGAATTCGAGCCGCAACTGCTGGAAGTCGCGCGCCAGCCCGGCGATCAGCAGCCGCTCCCACGGATCGCTCGAGGTGATCCGCGCGGCATTGGTCTGCGCCCAATCGAGCCCCAGCGCCTGACCCAGCCGGGTGAAGGCGCGCGTCACCTTCACCTCGTCGAGCCGCTGGCGTTCGGAGAGATCGGCGAGGCCGATCACGCCGTCCATCTCGAACAGCCGCACCACCTTCGCCACCAGCGGCACCGGCGCCCCGGCGGCCTCCAGCGAGGCGGTGATCCGCCCGCTTTGCGCGCGCGCCTCTTCGAGCAGCAGGTCGCTGGTCTGCGCATCGAGATGCGCGACGCCCTTGCCGATCCGCTTCAACACCGCCTCAGGCGCGGTGCCCGGCGGCGAGACGCGCAAGAGGTCGGCGATCTGCGAGCGGGTCGCCGCCGCCACTTCGTCGAACAACGCGAGGCGGCCGGATTCGGGCATCGCAGTGGTTTCGATCTCGCGCCACAGCGCGGGCAGGTCGAACAGCCGCTCGACCACGACGAACATCGCCGCGATATCGGCCAGCGCCGCGCCTTCCTCCTCGGCCAATTCGAACGGGTGGAGCACGCCGATGCGATTGACGATGCGGTTGGCGAGCTTGGTCGCGACGATTTCGCCGCGCAGCCGGTGCTCGTCGATCGCCTTGGCGAACTTCTCCTGCATCGCCTTGGGGAAAGCGGCGTGGAGATCGGGCTTCAGCGCATCGTCGACCGCCAGCGGGGTGCGCTCGACCGAATCCTGCAGCGCGAGCTTGGCGGTCGCCAGCAGCACCGCGAGTTCGGGCCGGGTCAGCCCGCGGCCCTCGACCGCGCGGCGCAGCAGCTCGTCATTGGCGGCAAGCCCCTCGACCTTGCGGTCGAGCCGGCCGGCGTCCTCGAACATCTCGATCACGCGAACATAGCTCGGCAAGGCACGCGCGCCGTCGCCCTCGGCGATCGACAGCGCGAGCGTCTGGAGGCGGTTATCCTCCAGCACGAGATGCGCGACATCGTCGGTCATCGCGCCGAGCAATGCGTTGCGATCGTCGAACGCGAGCCGCTTTTCCATCATCTCGCGGTTGAGCGCGATCTTGATGTTGACCTCGTTGTCCGAGCAATCGACCCCGGCCGAATTGTCGATGAAGTCGGTGTTGATCCGCCCGCCGCGCGCCGAGAAAGCGATGCGCGCCGCCTGCGTCACGCCGAGATTGGCGCCCTCCCCGATCGCCACCGCGCGGATATCCTCCGCATCGACGCGCAGCCGGTCGTTGGCGGGGTCGCCGACGGTGGCGTTATTCTCCGCCGCGGCCTTCACATAGGTGCCGATGCCGCCGAACCAGATCAGGTCGACCGGGCTCTTGAGGATCGCGGAGATCAGCGCGGTCGGCTCGATCTCGTCGGCCGCGATGTCGAGCGCGGCCTTCACCTCGGGGGTCAGTTTGATCGACTTGGCGCTGCGCGGGAAAACCCCGCCGCCCTTGGAGATCAGCGACTTGTCATAATCGTCCCAGCTCGACCGCGGCAGCGCGAACAACCGCGCGCGCTCGTCCCAGCTCTTCGCCGCATCGGGATCGGGATCGAGGAAGATGTGGCGGTGATCGAAGGCCGCGACGATCTTGAGCGTCTTGCTCAACAGCATGCCGTTGCCGAACACGTCGCCCGACATGTCGCCGCAGCCGACGACGCGGATCGGTTCGCGCTGCACGTCCACCCCGCGCTCGGCGAAATGGCGCTGCACCGAAACCCACGCGCCCTTGGCGGTGATGCCCATCGCCTTATGGTCATAGCCATGGCTGCCGCCCGAGGCGAAGGCGTCGCCGAGCCAGAAGCCGCGATCGAGCGCGATCGCATTGGCGACGTCGCTGAAGGTCGCGGTGCCCTTGTCGGCGGCGACGACGAAATAGGGATCGTCGCCGTCGAGCACCGCCACGCCCTTGGGATGCACCACCTTGCCGCCGACGATATTGTCGGTGATCGACAGCAAAGTGCGGATGAACACACGATAGCTCTCGGTCCCCTCTGCGAGCCACGCGTCGCGATCGACCGCCGGATTGGGCAATTGCTTGGGGTAGAAGCCGCCCTTCGCGCCGGTCGGCACGATCACGGCGTTCTTGACGCGCTGCGCCTTCATCAGCCCGAGGATCTCGGTGCGGAAATCGTCACGCCGGTCGGACCAGCGCAGGCCGCCGCGCGCGACCGGGCCGGCGCGCAGATGGATGCCCTCGACGCGCGGCGAATAGACCCACACTTCGCGCCACGGCAGCGGCGCCGGCAGGCCCGGGATGCGGGCGCTGTCGAGCTTGAACGCCAGCGCTTCGGGCTCCGCGGTGAAGGCATTGGTGCGCAACGTCGCGTCGATCACCGAACGATAGGCGCGCAGGATGCGATCGTCGTCGATCGCCACCACCGCTTCGAGCCCGGTGGCGATATCCGCCTCGACCGCCGCGACATCGCCCTTTGCCCCCGGCTGATGCCGCAAGGTGAACAGGTCGATCAGCGCCCGCGTCACGCGCGGCGCGCGCGCCAGCGCGTCGACCACCGTGGCGAGGCCATAGCTGATCCCCGCCTGGCGCAGATAGCGGAACCACGCGCGCAGCAGCACGACCGACCCCGGTGACAGCCCGACATCGAGCATCAGCCGGTTGAAGCCGTCATTCTCCGCTTCGCCCTTGAGCACCGCGGCGATCGCGCCCTCCAGCACCTCCTTGGCAATCGCGTCGGTCACCGCGGTCGTATCCAGCGCGAAATCGTGGATATGGCCGTCGCTTTCCTCGCGCATCCGCGTCGGCAATTCGCCGATCACACGGAAGCCGAAATTCTCCAGCACCGGCACCGCATCGGACAAGGCGAGCGGGCCGCCCGCCTTGTAGATCTTGAGCCGCCGCTCGGCGCCCGCGCCGGCGGGATAGAGCAGCACCTGGCGATCGGCCGGGCCGTCGAGCTCGGCCAGCCGCAGCACGTCGTCGGCGGCTTCCTCCGGGGTGCTGCCGGTGCGGTAATTGGGCGGGAACGCCGCCGCCCAGCGCAGTGCGAGCCGCGCGGCGCGCGCCACCGGCACCCGCTCGACCAGCGCCGCCTCGACATCGCGCACCCAGCCGCGCACCATTTTCTCGAGCTGCGCATCGAGCGGCTCGGCATCGGGCATCTTGCCCGAGGCGCGCAGATCGACGGTGTAGCGGATCAGCGCGGTATTGCCGTCCTCCATCGCCACCGTCCAGTTGAGGATCGAGCCCCCCGCGGCCTCGGCGATCATGTCGCCGATCGCGACGCGGCGCGCGGTGGTTAGCTCGTCGCGCGGCAGCCAGACGAAGCCGACCAATTGCCGGCCAAGCGGCGAGCGCACCAGCACCAGCTTGGGACGCGGGCGATCGGCGATGCTCATCGCGGTGAGCGCGAGCCGCTCGAGCGATTCCGGATCGAACGCGATCACCAGATCGTGCGGCAGCGTGCCCATCGCATGCGCCAGCGCCTTGCCGGTATGCCCGGCGGGATCGAAGCCGCATTTCGCCTCCAGATCGGCGAGCCGCTGGCGCAGCACCGGCACCGCGCGCGGCGGCGCGGTGAGCGCGGCGCTGGTCCACAGCCCGGCGTGGAGCGACAGCCCGACGCGCTTGCCGCCCTCGACGATCGGCACGATGATGAGGTCGATCGGCACACGGCGATGGACGGGCGAGAGCAGGCTCGATTTGAGCATCAGCGGCGCCTCGCCGCCCTTGGCGAACCATTCGAGCGCCAGCTCGCGCGAGCGATCGGCGAGCAGCGGCACCTTATGCCGGTTGCGCGCGATGCCCAGCGCCGCGCCCGCCGCGCGGCCGTCGGCATACCAGCGTTCGTGCCCCAGCAGGGTGAAATGCCGGTCGAGGAACCAGCGCATCAGCGCCGCGCCCTCGCTCGACCCGCCGGTATCCTCGACCGCGCCGGCATCGGCCGCCAGCGTCGCCTGCATCTGGCGCCAATCGCCGACAGCGGCGCGCACATCGGCCAGCGCTTCCTCGATATCGGCAACGAGATCGCGACGCTCGCGCGCGTCGGCGCGCTGCATCTCGATATAGATCATCGATTCGCGCGCGCCCTCGCCGTCGGACACGCCCTTGATCAGCCCGTCGGTACCGCGGGTCACCGCGATCACCGGGTGGATGATGCGATCGATCGCGATATCGTGCGCGACGATCGCCGCCGCGATCGAATCGACCAGGAACGGCATGTCGTCGTTGACGATCGCCAGCCGCTGACGCCGCGCGCCGGCGTCGCCAGGCAATTGCTCGATCGCGATCGCTACTGTCGCGGGGGGCCGCCGCTCGGCGGTCGCGGCAAGGAAGGCGGCCGCCTCCGCTTGTTCGTCCGGACCGAAGCCCTGAAGCTCACCCGGCAATGCGCGGTTGGTGAGACGGGCGGCGAGCGCTTCTGACAGCGCCTTGAGCGATGCTTTCGACATGGCGGGAAGCTATGCGCCCACCGGCGGCGCGGCTCAAGACTTGTGACTTTTGCAACAATTTGCGATGCTGGGGGGCAGGCTTCCGCCGCCCTCCCAAAAACAGCCGGTTACCCCAGCGCGGCGAGCGCGCGGGTGGCAAGCCGTGCGTCATTCGCCACCGCGCCGAGCACATCGACCCCGCCGTCGTCGGTCGCGCGGGCGACCAGCACCACGATTTCCCCCGCCGAAACCCCGGTATCGATCGCGACATGCGCGATCGGCGCGCGGTCGATCGCCGGCAGCGCGCGCGCCGGCTTTACCGGGCGGCGCGCATCTCGTTCCGCCGCGACGATGCCCTTGATCCCCGCCGGATAGCTTTCGATGAAGGTCACCAGCCCGCCCACCGGCACGTGCTGGCGCACCGCCAGCGCGAGCACCGCGGCGAATTCGGTGATCCGTGTCTTGTCGTAATCCGCGCCGAAGACGAGCTTGACCAGCGGGGTCATCGGCGCGCGGGCCTGCCGCGTCAGCCCGGCATCGTCGAGCAGCTTCGCCAGCCCGTCGGCATCCTCCTCGGCGGCGAGCGCGAAATCATAAGCGCGGCCGAGCGCGCGATAGAGGGCGGCACGGCTGCGCACGTCCGAGGCGCGCGCGGCAGCGGCGCTTTCGCGCGCCAGCGCCAGCCGGTCGCCGAGCAGTTGCGGCAGCGCGGCCTCGATCGCCTCGGCCGCCCCGGCGAGATGGGTCGGGCCATCGGCCCAGACGGCAGGGGCGTCGTGCGGCACGACCCGCGCCGGCGCAGCGCGCACCGCGGCGACCAGCTCGGCATCGAGCCGCGCCTGCTCGTCGGCCGCCAGCATCTCCTTCCAGTTGATCACGCCATAGATGAAATCGATGCGATCGCCGGTCGAGGAAAAGGGCATCAGGATGCCGCGATAGAGCGTCTGGTGCCCGCGGGTGCTGACGAACTCGGCCTCGAAGCCGATCGGCGCGCGATTGGCGATGATCTGCAGATAGTGATCGGTCAGGCGCGACAGCAACGAACGCGCCGGCACCTCCGCGACGCGGGTGATCGCATGATCGAGCCCGCATTCCTCGCGCAGCGCGCGGCCGAGGAACTGGATTTCGGGATCCTCGATGCTGCGGGTGAAATCGAGCAGCACGCTATGCGCGCCGAAATCGGCGATGCCGGCGGGATCGAGATCGTCGATCGAGGGATAGGCGCGACCGTCGAGCAGCGATACCCAGTGATTATAGGCGCGCACATGCATCCGCCGCTCGTCGGTGCCGATCGCCTGCGTCGCCTCGCCGACCCCACCCTCGGCCGGATCGCTGTCATACGGCCGGCTTCCGTCAAAGCCGCGAGCGGTGTCCATAATAATCCCTTCGACACATAAAGCGTATCGGCAGCGATAGTGACCCCACATGGTAAAAGACGCGTAAAGATCACACCCGCTTGCCAGCGCCCCCCGGTCCTGCTAACCGCCGCGCCTCGATACGCCTCCGGGCGTGCTTCGGGCCGCTTTAGCTCAGCTGGTAGAGCATCGCATTCGTAATGCGGGGGTCACAGGTTCGAGTCCTGTAAGCGGCACCAGAACATCCTGAGAACAAGTCTAGAAAACCGCAGATTTCTGCGGTATACAGGGCCTATTCGGGTCCCAGATTTTCCCATTATGTTCCACCGTGGTCCACTAAAAAGGGACCACAAAACGCGGGACCACGAGCAACTCGAAAGGGCGTGGTCCCATGCTCACGGTCACACAGATTCGCGCGCTCAAACCGCGGGCGGCGCCGTACAAGGTCCCGGACGTCGACGGATTGTTCCTGCTGGTCCAGCCCTCCGGGGGGCTATTCTGGCGCTTCCGGTTCCGCGCACACGGCATTGAGAAGAAACTTTCCTTAGGAAGCTTTCCAAAGGTTTCGCTGCAGGGTGCGCGCAGGCTACGCGACGAAGCGCGCGCCAAGCTTATCGACGGCATCGATCCGGTCCAGGAGAAGAAGGAGCGCAAGCTGGCGGCCGAGATCGCCGCGCGTACCACCTTCCGGCTGGTCGCCGAGGAATATATCCAGAAGATAGAGAACGAAGGAAAATCGCCCGCGACGATCAAGAAGGCGCGATGGTTTCTCGACCTGCTCGACCGCGACATCGGCAAACGTCCGATCTCGGAGGTGACACCGCACGAACTTCTCGCCGCATTGAAGCGCGTGGAAAAGCGGGGGCATCATGAAACCGCACAGCGTCTGCGTGCTTTTGCCGGACGGGTTTTCCGGTACGCCTTTTCAACTCTGCGGACCGACAGAAACCCGGCCGACATTCTTCGGGGAGCGCTGATCGTCCCGCGGGTCAAACATCACGCAGCCATCCTGGAACCCAAACGCGTCGGAGAACTGCTCCGCGCAATCGACGGCTACGATGGCCGGCCGGAAAACCGCTTCGCGCTTCAATTGGCGCCACACGTTTTTCTGCGCCCAGGCGAACTGCGGAAGGCGACCTGGAGCGAGATCGATTTTGCGGAGAAGGTGTGGCGCGTCCCCGCCGAGCGCATGAAGATGAAGAAGGTCCACACCGTCCCCCTCTCCCGCCAGTCGCTGTATCTGCTCGAAACGCTCCGCTCGCTACGGAACCCGAGCGAGTTCCTGTTCCCCGCCCTTCACACCTCTCGTCGCCCGATCTGTGAGAACACGCTCAACACTGCGCTTCGGCGATTGGGCTATGGCAATGACGAGATGACGAGCCATGGGTTCAGGGCCATTGCCAGTACCTTGCTCAACGAGTCGGGCTTGTGGCACCCGGATGCAATCGAGCGCGCTCTGGCTCATGGCGATCGGGACCGTGTTCGGGCGGCCTACCATCGCGGCGCTCACTGGGCTGAGCGGGTCAAAATGGCGCAATGGTGGTCGGATTACCTCGACCAGCTAAGGGTGGGTGGGAAAGTCATAAAGCTTCGGCCTCGCAAGCCAGCGTGATGGCACTGGCTCCCATCGGTTCTCCCATGACCGGCATTGGGCCGTCTGTGCTCTGGCAGCTATCGGAATACTAGCAGCGGTAAACTGCACTTCGTTTAGCAACCCGCTGACGTCTCGAAGACCTGTAATTGGACGTTCAGGTTAACCACCGCAGCCTCAAAGGCTGGCTGTTCGTTCATCGCCCTCAGGGACGGGCCTCCCGACTTTCTCCGGCAGAATTTCCGGTCCCGCACGAAACGACGCGGTCTGAAAAGCTATTCGCCGATGCTCGTCCGCCTGCCGAGCGACTTCAGCACGTCGGCGCCCAAGAGCGAACCATAGACACCTGCGACCATGGTGGAGTCCATGGGGGCGCCAGTTAGCAACGACAGGAGGTGCACGACGCCGAGAGTCATGGCGGGAGCGGTGATGGTCGCTTTAGCCCCCTCGCGCAGTAAGGCAATCAGCCTCTCGCGGTTCGCCTCGACGGCCGCCACCAGCGCCTTCGTGAGATGCCCCCGATCGACGGCCGCGATCAGTTCGCCGAGCTGGACGTGCAGCTCCCGAAGGCACGCGACGGCGTCAGCCGTCACCTGGTCGTTGAAGCGCCGCTCCTCGACCAAATCGGCCAGAGCCCCGACCTCCTGAAGCGCCATGGGCACCAGGCCGCGCACTACCGCGATCTGCTCGCGGAGCGACCGCCTGCCCGTCCAGGCGCTGGCACTGACCGTAGTCGGCGGCTGCCCCGGCCAAGGCGGGTCCTGATTCCCGAACTCCTGCAGCCTCTCGATGATCGCAACGAACGCCGTGCGCCATTCGTCATCGAGGGGCGTCGACCGTGTCGGACTGTCGCGATATTCGAGGAAGGCGCGAAGCAGCTTCGCCTGCCGCTGCGAGGGCAGAGACGGCAGGATCCGCCGCAGCCGCTTCGCCTTCGAGCCGCCGTCGGCGGAGAACCTCGGGGCGGTCGCGTCCACGTCGACCTCATGGGCGATGAACTCGTCGAAGGTGCGGTCCGAAAAGTCCAGGACGTAGCCGCTGCGCATCTCGAGCACGCGCTCGACCACCTCCATCTCCTTCGGACCGAGCAGGGGCTTCGGCTCCGTCCGGTCCTCGGGCACCGTCGCCATCAGGACAGCCTCCTTTCCACCAGCCTGGCGACCGCATCCTCCACCACTGCGGCCGCGGGCTGGTAGCCGTCGAACGCGGAGAAGAGGGGCGCGACGGCCTGCGCCACGTAGGGTGCCAGCGCCCCGGGCGGCGTCTCTAGGGGCACGCGCACCATCGAGGACACCCGGTCCGCGTGCGAGGTCCCACCACCCGTGCCGGGGCTTCGCATCGGGTTCGCCCAGCCAGAGAGCCTGCGCTGCGCCAATCCGTCCCAGACGAACGCGAAGCCGGCCTCGCTGTTCGCGGGCCAGTCCAGTGCGCATCCGATCGCAATGCCCACCGCTAGCGCTTCGGCCACGCGGATGAGCATCAGGAAGACGTCCATGGCCGTGCCCGGCGCGACCTCGTCCGTGAGGTCGTCCTGCATCGCCCGCCGGAGGTAGAAGGCTCCGCGCGGGTCCATCCGCATGAACTCGAGGTGGCTGAAAAAGGAGTCCTCCACCTCGACGATCAGTACCTCCCAGGCCCGCTCCCTCACGGTCGGCCGCTCGTCGGCCTTGGAGAAGCTCCGCGCGTCGAGCCACATGGGCCAACCTGAGTACTGGGGGTTGGCGCCCGCCACTGCGTCCAGGAAGGGGCGCGTAGGGAGCGCGTCCGGCCGTTCCGGATCGAACGCAAGGCCGACGTGCATGGTCATCCCCTTCACGGCACGTGCCTCGACCTCGCTGAGACTTCGCGTCGCGATGACGGCTTCAAAGGCGGCCCAGCCGTTCTCGATCACCTCCTCGGCGCGCCCCCGCAGCGCCTCCTGGGGATCCGGTCCCGTGACGGAGACGGCGCCGACAACGTCGTGGAGCACCGCGGCGAGCGTTTCACGCTCGACGCCACCGAGCTGGCGCCGGACGAACCCACCGATGTCGCCCTCGCGATTGTTGAAGCATACGTCCATCAGGTCGGGCCAGTCTCCCGGCAGGATCGCCGCGCTGCTAGGCGCCCCGTTCGAGCGGAGCGTGCGGAAGTACACCTCGCCCTCGCGGAGAAGCCGCTTTCCTCCCTCCCCGATCAGCGCGGACTTCACCACCGCCGGGACGCGGACGCCCGGCGGCACAACGATGACGGGGTGCGGCTGCCCGTCCCGGTTCCGCAGCGCGACCTCGACCGGAAAGGCCTGGGCGGCATATTTGGACACGATCTGCTGCACGGCGTCCGGGTGGAAGACCTCCGACACCGGCTCGGCGAAGGGATATGCGTCGGGCGCGCCGATCCTGTCGTCGAAGCCGACGAGGAGATAGCCGCCGTTGCGGTTCCGAAGCGCGAAGACGGCCTTGATGATCTTCGCGATCCCGTCCGGCGTGCGGGGATCGATCCAAGTCTTCAGCTCGACCGAGATACCCTCCATCGGCCTCTGGACGAGCGCATCGAGCTGATCCTGCTCCCGAGGAACGGCGCGCTTCAGCGCTGCGCCGCGTTCGAGCATCTCCGCGCGCGTCGGCCAAGCACCATGATCCACGGGCGACGGGAAGTTCGCCCCGTCGCCGCAGAGTATCCTGAACTTCTCGACTGCCGTCCGCTGAACCCGCTCCACGAACGAGACCAGCTGCCCGATGCATTCGTCGACCGTGACGTCGATGTCTGCTGGATCGTAGCGCCGCACCTCAGCGTCGATCCAGCGAACCCGCTCTTCGATCTCCCGTTTCGCGCCGCGCACCACCGCGTCCCAGAATACGTCGCGCGGAGTGCCGCTGAAGGCGATGCCGCCCATCCTCGCCACGCTGCCGTCGAACGTGTCGATCTCGACCGGCCCGTCCTTGCCGATGAAGTGCCACTTGTAGAACCATTCGTTCTCGAACCACCGGAACCGGGCATCAAGCTCGAATTTCAGTGTCGAGGCGGCGGGCGTCATGGGATTTTTCTAGGGCAGGCCGGCGATACCAGGCAACTCGCAATATCCCGCTAGGCACGCGCACGGAGCGTCTCCAGCGCTTGCAATAGGTCATCGGCGCCGGTCATGACGAGGATCTCGCGCTCATATGCCGGAGACAGGGGTGTCGCGATCCCGTTCGCCTTCGCCTGAACGAGGTACGATATCCCGTCGAGCCCCGCCGCCGCCCTGCCGACGCTTCCTATCGCGAGCCGGGCGAGTTCGCCTGCCGTCAGCGGCTGTACGTTCGCGCCTATGTCCGTATAGAGGACAAGATCGATCCCGTGGAAACCTTCGATCCGTCTCACCTGAACCGCGTCGCGCTTGCCGGCACGATCTCCGGGATAGCCTCGGCAGCGGTCCGAGCAGCGCGTCTCGCGACGCCAGAGCATGTCTGTGGCCGAAGACATATCGACGTCGAGGACCAGGATCGCCGCGGAGACGCGCGCGCCGTGTGGGTGAGGCACCAAGGTCGGCGCGTCGCCCCGGCTTCGGCTCCTCCTCGCGAACTCAACGGCGAAGGGTGTCATCACTCCCCTGATCGTCCGAACCGTCGCCGGCTCCAGCTCGTCACCAGGATCGCCGATGAGCGAACCGTAGGCGAGAACGCCGACGCTTGGCGCGTGCTGTTCCATCTGCAATTCACTCCGTCATTTAAGAACCGAACCAAGGGGCACGGCGGATGATCAGCGATATCGAGACGCGAAGGAAGATATCGGTTTCGACTATGCGGGAATGCTTCCGTCGCTCCAGCCCTGACACGCGGTCGTGTTCGGCAAAGCGTCGCCCTGCGAAAACCCCGCGCTGGTCTGGCTCAATGACCAGAATGATTTTCGGGAACAGTTTCGTAAAG
>NZ_MKRR01000025.1:0-3836 GCF_001897045.1 Sphingomonas sp. 66-10 | reverse complement strand
GCTGCGACGGCTCTACATCGCCCGCGACAATGATCCGGCCGGCGACAGTGCGATGACGACGTTGATCGAACGGGCGAACGCGGCCGGGATCGAGGCGGTCGTGGTGTCTCCGAGCCTGGGTGACTTCAACGAGGATCTCCGCATGGAGGGCCTGGACAGTGTCCGGGCAGCGGCCAGGGTGCAGATCGCGCCTCAGGACGTCGCACGCTTCATGGCGCTGGCGGCATAGGCCGGAAGAAGATTGCAGGCGGCGGGAGCGCCGTCGTCGGCATCGCTCGATGATCCCCAGGTCGGAGAGAACCGCACCCCGGCCTTCGAGAGGGCGATCGGCCAGCAAACGGGCCGGACCCACAATGCCTGCGGCGGACTATTTTCCGGCGCGGCCGAGGGCCGCTTTCCATCGCGAGGCAAAATAGCCCGCCTTCGTCATCCTCCGCTGTGCTCCGGCCCTCCGCTTTGCTGCGGATGCAGGTCCGGCCCGCCCGCCGGCTTTCGTCGCCATGAAGGCCGCGAGGGTCGCGGTCGAACCGACGGAGCATCCCATGAGCAAGCACGACGACTACGAACCGCACCACGCCTCTTCCCCCACCGACCATGTCCTCAGCGAACTTCAGCTTTATGGCTACCGTCCCTTCACGGATGAACCCGATCCCCGACCGCTTCCGGAGGGCGACCATGTCGCCGGCGCCATCGCCGACATCTTCGACGCCCTGATCGTCACCCTGGAAGACACCCGCCTCGAGCCCGACCTCGACGATCTTCTCTGGTCGACCGTCAACCTCTTCCACCGGGCCACCGTCCGGATCGAGCGCGAGCTGGACGACAATGAACAGGCGCAGCGTCGCGGCCAGCGCGAACAGGACGGCAGCGAAGTGAAGGCCGTCGAGCTGGAACGCCTGACGGCCGAGGGCCAGACCATGATCGAACGCCGCAACGCCTTCGAGCTGATGCGCGACCAGGCCGCCGAACACTATGAGCGCCACACCGGCTCGAACTGGCGACCGCGCAGCGGATCGATGGTCAACCATCGCAACCTGACCTCGGCGATGATCGACAGCCGGGACTTCCTCGCCGCCAAGAAACGCGCCGACAATCAGGTGCTGCTGCCCGCAGGTCCGAAGATCGCCTTCACCGGCGGGCTCGACTTCAACGATCATCACCTGATCTGGGCCAAGCTCGATCAGGTCCACGCCAAACACCCCGACATGGTGTTGCTGCACGGCAAATCGCCGAAGGGCGCCGAGAAGATCGCGGCCAAATGGGCCGACACCCGCAAGGTGCCGCAGGTCGGCTTCGCCCCCGACTGGACGAAACACGCCAAGGCCGCACCGTTCAAGCGCAACGATCAGATGCTCGACGTGCTCCCGATCGGGGTCATCGTCTTCCCCGGCACCGGCATCCAGGACAATCTCGCCGACAAGGCGAGGAAGCTTGGCATTCCACTGTACGATTTCCGCCAGAAAGGAGGCGGCGCGTAAGCGCTGCCTTCACAGCATCTCAGGTCGGAACAGCGATCTGCGGCTGATGACCTTGCCGGACACCACGAACACGCCGTCGCCGGTATAGTGCAACGTCTCGGGATGTTTTGGCGACGTGGCGACATGCGCCTTCACCACCTCGAAGATGAAGAAGTTGTACTTGTCGACCAGTGCATCGTCATGAAGGCGGCATTCGAAGCTGGCATGGCATTCGCCGATGAGCGGCGCATTGATCTCGCTCGCGTCTTCCGCCGTGAGGTCGAACTTGGCGAACTTGTCGATTTCGGCTCCCGACGTATTGCCGATCCCGACCACGGTATCGGTCAGCGCCGTCGTCGGCAGATTGATCACACACTCCCGGCTCTCGCGCATCATCCGGTGACTGTGATTGCCGCCGGAGATCATCAGGCCGACCAGAGACGGCGAAAACTCCAGGATCGTGTGCCAGCCGAGCGTCATGATGTTCGTCGCGCCCTGCCACTTCGACGACACCAGCACGATCGGGCCGGGCTCCAGATAGCGCCGCACCTGGCTGACTGGGAAGTCGGTTTTCTTAGGCAGCTTCGGCATGGGCGTCCTCTTCGGCTGTTGCGCTTAGGATGACTATACCTGTCCATGTCGGCAGCATCACGACCGGCAGCATGGTGGCGATGCTTTGGCCCGAAAGCATTGAGCGGGCGTTTCCATCATGGCTTCGGTCATGGCGGAAAACCATCTCCCGCTTCCATTGCGCTGATCCTTGGTCCAGCCGCTGGCCTGACGCCATCAACCCATAAAGGGTCGGACTACGCAAAGCGTGCCGCCGCTCCGGCTTCGCCTGCGCGGTGATTGCGGCCATCGGCCGGACACATCGGGCGCCTGTCGCGCGGGAGATGGCCTCCCGCCTCCAAGACAGGAGCCGGTCACATGTCCCTCAATCAAGCTCACGCCTTCGCCTTCAGCCTCGCCACCACCCTCATGGTCTCGATCGTCATCTTCCAGGCCGGCGACGGCACCATGGGCGTCATGCCCGCAGCCGAATATGACGGCGAACTCGCCGCCATCGTTCACGAGGTCGATCCCTTCGCCCCGTAATCGCGGGCAAGGCGTCGCGGCCGCAAGCGGAAGTCCCATGGGATTTCCGCTCCCGTCTCGTCTTCTCTTCGGCTATACTGGCAACGCGCCGTGGTGGTGGTGGAGGCGCGACCGTCAGACCTTTATCTCACGGAGAACACCACCATGGTTTTCATCGGCATCCTCTCCAGCATCGTGGCGATCGGCGCCCTGTGCTGGCTTCTATTCACACTGGCTGTCTTCGCGCTGCCGTTCTTCGCGGGCGTCAGCGCCGGGAATTGGGCCTTCCAGACCGGCGCCGGTTGGCTCGGGGCGATCCTCGTCGGCCTCGCCGTCGCCGCGCTGACGCTCGGCCTCGGGCAGTTCCTGCTCGCCTTCATCCGTCCGCTCTGGATACGGCTCGCGATCGCACTCGCCTTCGTCGCGCCTGCGGCGCTCGCTGGCTACCATGCGACACATGGCATCGTGAAACACACCATGCCCTCCGACACCTGGCAGATCATCTTCTCCGTCATCGGCGCGATTGCCGTTGGCGTAACGGCGCTGATCCGGGTGACAGGAATGGCCGCACCCGGGCCAACCGTGCAGAACGTCGCGCGCGCCTGACATCGTTGCCGGCGGCGGCAGGACGGTGGGTTGATGTCTTACGTGTCGCGCTCCTCGTCGGCAGGGTCATTCGCAATCGCGTTGATCGGATCGACGGCTAACCCAATTGACGCGCCATTCCCTCGGTGACGGTGCTTGGGGCAATGCCCTGACGGCGCGCCCAACGACGGTGCGGGTGCCGAGAGGGGGCGATCTCGTGGGCGGCGGGCAGGAGTCGGCGGAACGGAGCGTCTGCTGGAGTTGGTTTGAACCGCCGTGTCAGGCGTCGTCACGGTCCATCGGTTCGGGGTGGTCGCCACGTTCTCCGGTGATGCGTCTCTGTCAGGTCGACCGCTCCAAAACGGCCTCTTCAATGGGCTGATCTGGCCGAAGGTCGGCTGCGCCTCGATCGCCTATGCCGCAACAGCGGCGTCGAAACTTTCTTCCCCTGCCGGCTGCGCCGTCATTCCTCGCGAGCCAAGAAAGCCCCTCCTTTGCTGTCAGGCCCCTGCGGGGTGCGCCGTCAATCGCCTCCGGCCTGTCGATCGCCATCGAGGCCGCAATGGTGCGGGCTCGGAGCAGAGTTCAAGGAGAACTATCATGGCGACCATCGGCACCTTCAAGAAGACCGGCAACAACGAGTTCAACGGCGAAATCGTCACCCTCAGCCTGCAGACGAAGAACGTCCGCATCGTCCCCGAGGCCCGCGCCACCGGCGAG
>NZ_MKRR01000024.1:0-2723 GCF_001897045.1 Sphingomonas sp. 66-10 | reverse complement strand
GGCATCGAGGACATGTCCATGCCCATGTCCTTCATGTCGGCGAGCGGCCGTTTGCGTAAGGGGGGAACCTCGCCGGCCATGCCGGCGCGCGGCGCGAGCGTGGCACGCGCCATGCCCGAGCGGTCGATCGCCTCGCCGACAAGGGTGTAGGCCTTGTCATCGCCTGGGCTGACAACGACGTCGTAGGTCTCGGCAACACCAATCTGGAACTCGTCGACGGTGACCGGCACCACATTCTGCCCGTCGGCCTGGACGATGGTCAGCGGCAGGCCGGGGATGCGGACGTTGAAGGTGGTCATCGCCGACGCATTGATGACCCGCAGCCGCACCCGTTCGCCCGGGGTGAAGAGCGCGGTCCAGTTGTCCATCGGACCATGGCCGTTGACGAGATAGGTGTAGGTGGATCCGGTCACATCGGAGATGTCGGCCGGGTCCATCCGCATCTGGCCCCAGTCGAGCCGGTCCTTGAGCGGCTGATCCTTGCCCGACAGGAGCCCGGCCAGGGTCTGGCGCTGGAAATTGAAATGGCCGGGGTTGACCTTGAGGCGCCGGAAGATCGCCTGCGGCGAGAGCGCGCTGTGATCGGCGAGCACGATGACATGCTCGCGGTCATAGGCGACCGGATCGGCACCGGCGGGATCGATGATGATCGGGCCGTAATGGCCTTCCTGTTCCTGCAGGCCTGAATGGCTGTGGTACCAGTAGGTGCCGCTTTGCACGACGGAGAACTGGGAGAGGTAGTTCGAGCCCGGCTTGATGCCCGGAAAAGACACGCCCGGCACACCGTCCATATTGGCCGGCAGGATCAGCCCGTGCCAGTGGATCGAGCTGTCCTCCTCCAGCTGATTGATGACGTTGAGCCGCACGCGCTGGCCTTCGCGCAGCCGGATGAGTGGCGCAGGGACCGTGCCGTTGACGCCGATTGCCCGGAACTGGCGACCATCGATGCTCATCGACTGCCGGGCGATCGTCAGCGTGATGTCTTCGCCCGACACGGTCGGCAGCGTCGGCCGCATCCCCGGCGAGATCGTCTGCGCCCAGGCCGGCAGCCAGGCTGACAAGGCGGCGCCGCCACCGGCGAGGGCCGCGCCGCGAAGGAACTGGCGGCGGTCGAGAGCAGAAATCATTCGGTTTGTCTCAGCTTGCGGAAAGAGGGCGGGCCTACTGGAAATACGCAGCCCGCCCGCGTGCCCCTCAAACTTTCTTCAAAATTTCCGCGAGGCGCGCCCGGGCGCGGTAGAGGCGTGTTTCGACCGCCTTCTGGGAGATGCCGAGAATCTCGGCGGTTTCGGCTTCCGATTTCTCATCGATCGTCCGCAAGACGAGCGTGTCCTTGAGCGATGCGGGCAGGGCGGCGATCGCTTTCATGGCCTCTGCCAGCTGCTGCTCGGCGCCGATCGCCTGGTCGGGTAGTGGCGCCTCGTCGACGACATGTTCGGCTTCCCCCAGCGCCAGCGCGTGGGAGAAGAAGTTGCGGACCGCGCGGCGGCGGCGCCAGTCATGGCATTTGTTGATGACGATCCGCGACATCCAGACCGGAAAAGGTCGCGCAGCGTCATAGCGGTTGAGTGCGGCGAAGGCGGCGACGAAGCTCGCCTGGGTCACGTCGAGCGCTTCGTCGCGGTTCCCGACATGGCTGCGCACGAGGCGGTGCACCCAGCCCTGATGCCGGCGGACCAGCTCGCCATAGGCCGCTTGCCGGCCTCCAAGCGCCAGAGCCGCGAGCTCCCCGTCCGAGCAGTCGGGGAGGCACGCGGTCATTTGGACTTGGCCGTCAGCGCTTTCACCACGGCGTCGTCGAACTTGTCCGTCTGATCCGGGCGCAGCACGGCCCGCATCGCGAAGATATGCTCGAGTGTTTCCTTCTGCAGCGCGCCCATCGCCTGGTGCGAGCGATCCACCGCCCCTGCAACCCGAGGACCATAGCCATGCTCCGCCTCGATCGCCTCGGCGAGCCGCGCGTTATCGGCGCGCAGTTCGGCCTCCAGTGCCTGACGCCGGATCGCATAGTTCTTCTCGATCGTCTCGAGACGGCTATGTTGCGCGGTGTCCAGCTTCAGATCGCGATGGAGCAGGTCGTGCAACTCATTTTCGACCGGGCGCACCGGAACCACATAGACGCGGCCGATGACCACACCGGCGATCGCCGCGGCAAAGGTCAGCAGGACGAGGAGCAGGAGCCGGCGGTCGCGCATCATTGTGAACTCAGCAGCGTCGAAGGAGCGAGCGCGAGCCGCGCGTCAAAGGGCGATATCGGCCCGGCTTCGGTCGACCGCACAGGCACGGCCGAGCCGGCAATTCCCAGGAACAAGGCTGCTGCCGCGGCGATACCGAATGTCGTGGCGCTCAGGCGGGGCATGGCCTGGAGCCGGGCGATCTCGGCCATGACGCGGCTGTCCAGCCCGGCAAGCCGGGGATCGAGCGGCGCTTCCCGCAACCGGCTGAGCATGTCGTCGAGGTGGTCCATGATGTTTCTCCGTCTTCTCTTCACAATACGCATTCTGGCCCACGACCCCTTGGCTCGGAACAGAAAAGAAATTTGAGAGGGGTGCAGGCTGCAGCTGCGTATTCTCTCATGTCACTGACAGGAGAATGTCCAAATGCGCTTCTTTTCGCCGCTCGCAGCCATCGCCGCCGTCGGCCTGAGTGTTTCGGCTCCGGCCTACGCCCATCCCAAGCTCGTGTCCTCGACGCCCGCCGCCAACGCCAGCGTCCCGGCGCCG